>CAITEC010000066.1 GCA_903891325.1 uncultured Opitutaceae bacterium | reverse complement strand
GCATTCCGCCAGTGCGGGTTTCCTGCCAGTTGGGGCGGCGTGCACCGGCTGCGACATACCTTCGCGTCGCGCCTCCATACGCATGGCGCGGACTTGAAGCAGATCGCCGACCTCCTCGGGCACCGGGAAGTCGAGACGACCAACCTCTACGCGCAGGTCGATGTCCGCGACCTGCGTGCGCTGGTGCAACCCTGGCCCTTGGCATCATGAGCACCGACCACATGCAGCAACTGGTGGCGCGCTACCTCGCCCACCGCCGACAGCTCGGCTACGAGCTGGTCAGCTCAGGCATTCTCCTGCGCTCGTTCGCGCACTTTGCGGATCGGGTCGCTCCCGGACAGCCACTGACGACTGAGCTCGGGTATCGGTGGGCCCTGGCGCCCGCACGTCTCAGCCCGCGGTATCGCATCGCTCGACTCGGTGTGCTCCGCGGCCTGGCCCGCTACGAGGTTTTGTTCGATCCACGGACTGAAGTAATGCCCAAAGGCCAGTTCGCCTCGGGCGCGCGTCTTCGGCCGACACCGCACATCTATACTATCGCTCAAGTCCGCTGGCTCATGCGCGACGCCAAACTGCTGGAGCCGAGTTGGTCGCCACTGCGTGCCCTGACGATGCGGACCGTGATCGGGCTTTTGTGGTGCACGGGCCTTCGGATTGGCGAAGCCGTGCGTATCCTCGACCGCGACTTCGATGTCCGCGCGGCCACGCTGCGCATCGCGCCGCGGAAGTTCAGTCCGGAGCGGATCATTCCGATCCATCCTACGGTCGTCCGTGCGCTTCAGCATTACCAGGGCGAGCGGCTCACGCTCTACCCGCACAGCCAGCACCTTTTCGTCAGCCACAGCGGCCAGGGCGGTCTCAGCCTTCGCACGACCATCGAGTTCTATTTTCGATGGCTCGCCTCGCCGCTCCGCCCGAAGGGCAGCCTGGAGTCGGTGCGGCTGCACGATTTCAGACACACCTTCGCGACCAATTGGATCGCGCGGTGGAGCCAACAGTCGGCGCCGCTCCCGCATCACCTGGTGCTGCTCACCCGATACCTCGGGCACCACAAGTTCAGTGACACCTTTTGGTATGTCCAACCCGATCGCCGCGCGCTCCGGCACGCGGCCACCACCTTTCAAAACTACCGGGATGATTCCCAACTCTGACCCATGTCCTCGACCTTTTTCACTCTCACCCAGCAGTTCTTCGGCTCGCTTCGCACGCAGCGTAATCTGAGCCCGCACACGCTCTCAGCCTATCGTGACACGTTCCGCCTGTTCCTTCGGTGTCTCGCCGACCAGCAGGGCGTCGCCATCGACCAACTCAACCTCGACATGCTCTCGCCCGAGGCGGTCCTCGCGTTCCTGGAGCACTTGGAACAAGGGCGCGGTAACACGATCCGCACCCGCAACGCCCGCCTCGCGGCGATCCACGCGTTCGCGCGCTTCGCGGTCGCGCAAAAGGCGCCCGACTTCCTCGTGGCCGGCCAGCGCATTCTCGCGATCCCGTGCAAACGCACAGTGAAGCCGGTCCTCGGCTTCATGAGCCGCGACGAGATCGATGCCGTCCTCGGCGCCACCGATCAGGGGACCCGCGTCGGCCGGCGCGATCATTTGTTGTTCACGCTGCTCTACAACACCGGCGGCCGGATTTCGGAGGTGCTCCGGCTCCAGCCTTGCGAGGTCAACCACCGCACCGTCCGGCTCCACGGCAAGGGCCGTAAGGAGCGCGACGTGCCGATCTGGCCGGCGACGCAGCGAGAGATTCAGGACTGGTGCCGCGCCCACAAAATTGGCCCGACCCAGTATCTCTTCGCCAACCGGCACGGCGTGCCAATCACGCGCAAGGGTGCCGCCCTGAGATTGAGTGCTGCTCTCCGCGCTGCCGCGAAGAGGTGCCCCACGTTGCGGGGTCGCAAAATCACCCTCCATACCTTCCGGCACGCTACTGCCATGCACCTGCTCCAAGCTGGCGTAGCTCTGCCGATCATCGCCCTGTGGCTCGGTCACGAGCAACCGGTGACGACGCACGGCTACGTGGAGGCGGACCTAAAAATGAAGCAACGCTGTCTCGATACGCTCGAGCGGCTGCCGGCCGCCCGCCGGCTGTCCCCGGCGCGCTCCCATCTGATGGCCTTTCTCGAAGCCCTGTAATTATGGGAAGCACAGACCTCGGTGTTTTGACCCGGCCCAGTCGAGACCCGCCATCGGCGCGTCGGCTACTTCCCATAATTCGGCACTTCGCATAAACCCACCTCCTGCGGGAGGCGGCACGGACGGTCGAAATCGCGCTCCTCGACCACGTGATCGTCGGCCGCCCGAGGGCGGACCCGCTCGGCGTGGGCTACTACAGCTTCCGGGAGGCCGGCTTGATCTGATCCTCAGATCGCCGCGTGCACCGCCGTGGCAAGGGCGTGGATGGTGCTAGGCTTGACCAGGAGACGTTGGATGCCCGCGGCCTCGAGCCGCTCGTGCGTGAGCGGAAGGCTGTAGCCGGAGGTCAGGATCACCGGCAGGCCGGGGCGGATCAGGCGAAGCTGAACGGCCAGGACAAGCCCGCTCATCCTGGGCATCGTCTGGTCGGTGATGACGAGCGAAAAGCGCAACGGGTCGGCGCGCACCATGGCGAGCGCCTCCTCGGGCCGGGTCGAGACCTCGACCTCGTAGCCGAGCGCGGTGAGCGTCTCCTGTCCGATCCGGACGAGCCATTCCTCGTCGTCAACCAGCAGGATGCGCTCGCCATGACCCCGCGGCGTCGGGCCGCCGCCGCTCACCGCGACGGTCGCCCCGCCGGCATACGCGGGAAAATAGAGGTGGAACACCGTGCCTTCGCCGGGCTGGCTGTAGACGGTCACCGCACCCTCGTGGCTGACCATGATGCCGTGCACCACCGCCAGGCCGAGGCCCGTGCCCTCGCCGACGGGCTTTGTCGTGAAAAACGGCTCGAAGATCCGCCGCAGCGTCTCCGCATCCATGCCGCAGCCGGTGTCGCTGACCGAAAGGCATGCGTAGACCCCCGGGTGCAGGAGCGGCTGGATGGCGACAAGGCTCTCGTCGACATCGCACTTGGCCAGCTCGATCTCCAGCCGCCCGGGGCCGTCCTTCATCGCGTGCCACGAGTTCGTCCCGAGGTTCATCAGGACCTGGTGAACCTGGGTCGCATCGGCGAGGACCACGGGGGTGTCCGGTGCGAGCGACGTCGCGAACTCGATCGTCGCGGGCACGGTCGAGCGCAGCAGGGCGGTGCATTCCTCCACGATCGGCTGCAGCCGGATCGGCTGGCGATCCTGCGGGTGCTGGCGGCTGAAGGTCAGGATCTGGCGCACGAGGTCCGTGGCGCGGCTGGCGGCACGGAGGATCCCCCCGAGATGGTTGCGCACCTCCGGGTTGTCGACCAGGGTCAGGAGGGACAGTTCGGCGTACCCGCTCACGGCGGCGAGAATGTTGTTGAAGTCGTGGGCGATGCCGGCGGCCAGCGTGCCGACGGCCTCCATTTTCTGTGCGTGCCACACCTGGTCCTCCAGCCGCTTTCTCTCGGCGATGTCCTGCACGACGGCGATGAAGTAGTCGGGAACCTCCCCGGGTTGCCACATGGCCGAGACGGTCACCGCAACCCAGACCTCGGAACCATCCGGGCGCAGGTAGCGCTTCTCGCGGGTGCACTCGCGAACGGTCCCGGCCCTCAGCCGCCCGGCGATTTCCAGGTCGCCACTGACATCCTTTGGGTGGGTGATCGCGGCGAACGTGAGTCCCTCCAACTCCTCCCGGCTGCGGCCCGCAATCTCGCAGAATCGCTGGTTCGCCTGGACGAAGCGGCCGGTTGCCGCCTCCACCTGCACGATTCCCACCCCGGCCTGCTCGAAGACGGCCCTCATCCGCTTTTCGCTCGAGCGCAGCTGCGCCCGGGCCTGCTTGCGCTCGGTGATATCCTCCAGCATCCCGATCAGGAACGTCGGGTGGCCGGTGGAATCCCTCACGGCCGAGCAGGTCAGCAGCCCCCAAATCTCCCCGCCGTCCTTCCGGCGGTACCTCTTGTCCATCTGGGAGCGGGCGGTGTTGCCGGCGACCATGCTCTCCCACTGGTCCCGATCGTCGGAATAGTCGTCGCTCTGGCTGATGTCCTCGACGCGAAGCCGGCCCAGCTCGTCCCGGGTGTATCCGAGCATGTCGGCGAGGGCCTGATTGGACTTCAGGATCCGGCCGTCTGCAATCGACACCAGAGCGATTCCTATCCCGGCCTGTTCAAAGATGGCGCGAAACCGGTCCTCGCTCAGCTTGAGCGCATTTTCCGTCTGCTTGCGCCCGGTGATATTGCGAACGTTGCATTGGATCACCTTCGCCCCATTGACCAGGTAGACATTGCTCACGAACTCCACGTCGACGCGCATGCCCGTGGCGGTTTCCAGGGGCAGGTCGTCGTAGCGCACATATTCATTGAGCTGGAGCTCGGTGAACTTGTCGTGGCTGGCGATGATGTTCCTGAAGGAGCCCAGTTCCCAGACCCTCTTCCTCAGCAACTGCTCCTTCGTGAAACCCAGCAGGTCCGCGAGGTAGGGGTTCACGTCCTCGACCATCCCCGTCTCGGCGTCGAGGATCAGGATGCCGTCCTTGGCCGTCTCAAAGAGCCGCCGGTAGCGAAGCTCGGATGAGACCAGCGCGCTCGATTTCCATGTTTGCCCGGTCGGCCCGCCCGATCCGCGGGCTTCGGCGGTTGTTGCGCGCCCACCTGAAGCGGACATCAGGGCCGCCGTTTCATTGTGATGGCCCCGTCTATTGATCTTCTGTGTGGGCACTGGGACGGTAAGGTAAGCGCCGTGGTAGGGTGCGGCCAGTGGGTGTTCACCTACCCGAAAGGGGCGCGGCTGCCGGTGCGGGTTGAATTACCCAGCCTTTTTCCTTGCCCGCCTCCCCGGCGGACGGGTAGTTGTCTCCCTTCCGCAAGATTGGTATGCCGGGCTAGCTCAGTTGGTAGAGCAACGCTTTCGTAAAGCGTGGGTCGCCGGTTCAAGTCCGGCGCCCGGCTTATCAGTCCTCAGAAATGCTTCACGTACCCGTCGCGGCGGAGGCGTTCCTTCCACTGCTCCAGGGCGACGGTGCTCATCTGCTGGCTGAGGATCTGCTCGATCTGGGGGCGGACCTGGTCGAGGGGCTGGATGCCGGCGTACTTGCGGTTCTCGACATACAGGACGAAGCACCCGTTGGGCGTCACGATCGGCTGCGTGGCCTCGCCCTTCTTGAGCGCGAACAGGGGTTCGCTGAACTCGGGCAGCAGGTCGGTGCGCTTGTGCCAGCCCCAGTCGCCGCCCTTGCTGCGGCGGGAGTCCTCGCTGAACTCCTTGGCCAGGTCGCTGAACTTCTCGCCGGAATGGAAGCGCCCGAGGATCGAACCGGCCTGGGTCACGAGCTGGGCATCGGTCTCGCCGTTGGCGTGGGTGAGCTGGATCAGGCGCATCTCGATGCTGTCCTCCTGGTAGAACTGGTCCTTGTTCTCCTTGTAGTACTGCTCGATCTTCACCGGGCTCACGGTGCCCTGGTTCTTGCGCTGCTCGAAGATCATGTAGTCGTACATGATGTCCTCGGCCACGTCCTTGCGGAAATCCCCGATCGTCTTTCCGCGCGCCCGAAGGTAGGCGAGAAACTTGGAGCGGTCGTTGTCAAAGTCCTCGTTGAGCCGCTGGGCGATCTCGGTGTCCACGTAGGCCTCGGGAATGTGCCGCTTGTCGTCCTTGTTGAACTCCTTGACGATCAGGACCCGGTCGATGAGGTCCTGGATCACGCTGTCCTGCAGGTGCTCAAGCTTCTTGTTGAACTCGGCCTCGCTGCGGGCCTCGCGCTGCATCTGGGGCACCAGGTCGGCGATCTTGTTCCTGACGTCGTCGACCGTGATGACCGTGTCCTCGGCAATGGCGACGATCCCGTCGGCGAAGCGCATGTTCAGGCTGTCGGCCTGGGGCGCGGGCGGCGCGGTCTGGGCCCTCGCGCCTGCGGGGGATGCGGCGAGAATGAGCAGGAGGGCGATCAGGCAGCGGGGTGTCATTAATTCGGTAGGCGATTCAAAAAGTCGATAATCTCACGCAACCTTAGAAGGGGCCGCGGCGCGGTCAACCTTGGAAACCGCGTTCCGGTCATCACCCAGTCGTCGCGCTGCCCGCTGTTCCTCAGGCACTTGAGTCGACTGGATTCGGCTTCGACCGCGAGGAGCCCCTTTTGTTCCGCGCGGACCCGGATCTCGGTCACCAGCAGCAGCGCGCGCACCTCCGGGCCCGGCTTGCCGAACCGGTCCGCCAGGTCGGCCTCGATCTGCCGGAGGGCGGGCAGGCCGTCGGCCAGGGCGAGCCGCCGATAGAAATCGATCCGCAGCCGGGTCTCGCCGATGTACGCGGAGGGGATCCGCGCCTGGATCATGCTGACGCCGACCGGGCCGCCGGCGACGTCCTCGGCGTCCTTCAGCGCCGTGTACCCGTCCTCGTGGCGGCCGCGGTTGTCGCCTGGGGGGCGGGCGCCCTCGCCGACAAAGACAAAGTCGAGCTTCACGCTGGCGCGGATCAGGGCGGCCGCCTTGTCGCCCCGCAGCCGGGCGACGGACTGGCGCAGGAGCTGGCAGTAGAGCTCGAATCCGACGCCGACGATGTGCCCGCTCTGCTCGGCTCCGAGCAGGTTGCCGGCCCCCCGCAGTTCGAGGTCGCGCATGGCGATCCGGAATCCCGCGCCGAGCTGGTTGTGCTGGCGGACCGCCGCGAGGCGCTGCCGGGCGATGTCCAGGAGCTTGGCGTTCCGGTGGAGGAGGAGGTAGGCGTAGGCCTGGTGCTTGAACCGGCCGACCCGGCCGCGGAGCTGGTAGAGCTGCGACAGGCCGAAGCGGTCGGCGCCCTCGATGATGATCGTGTTGCAGTTCGGGATATCCAGGCCGCTCTCGATGATCGTCGTGCAGACGAGCACCTGGTAGCGGCCCGCCACGAAGTCGGTCATTGTCCGCTCGAGGTCCTCCGAGCCCATCTGCCCGTGGCCTACGCCGACCGTGACCCCGGGGAGGAGCACCGACAGGCGCGCCGCCACCTGGGCGATCGTCGCGACGCGGTTGTGCAGGTAGAAGACCTGCCCGCCGCGGCGCAGCTCGTGGTGCACCGCGTCCACGACGACCTTGTCGTCGTAGGTCTTCACGACGGTCAGGATCGGGTGGCGGTTGGCGGGCGCGGTCTCGATCACGCTCAGGTCCCGCGCGCCGGTCAGCGCCAGGTAGAGCGTCCGGGGAATGGGAGTCGCGCTCATCGAGAGCACGTCCACGGTCTCCCTCATCCGCTTGAAGGCCTCCTTGTGCCGGACGCCGAAGCGCTGCTCCTCGTCGATGACCACAAGCCCGAGGTCCTTGAAGACGACGTCGCGCTGGAGGAGCCGGTGGGTCCCCACCACGATGTCGGCGGCACCCGAGGCGGCCGCGGCGATCACCTTCGCGCGCTCCTGGGGTGTCCGGAAGCGGCTGAGCATCTCGACGACGATCGGGTAGCCGGCCATCCGCTCGCGCAGCGTGTTCACGTGCTGCTGGGCCAGGACGGTCGTCGGGACGAGAAGGGCCACCTGCTTTCCACCCTGGACCGCCTTGAAGGCGGCCCGGATCGCCACCTCCGTCTTGCCGAAGCCCACGTCGCCGCAGATCAGCCGGTCCATCGGCCGCGCGCGCTCCATGTCCGCCTTCGTGTCGTTGATCGCGCGGAGCTGGTCGGGGGTCTCGGTGAAGGGAAATGAGCCCTCGAACGCATGCTGCCAGTCGTCGTCGGGGGGGAACGCAAAGCCGCCCTGCGCCTCCCTTTTGGCATGAAGCTGCAGGAGCTCGGCGGCCAGGTCCAGGGTTGCGCGCTCCGCGGCCTGGCGGGCCTTCTCCCAGCGGCCCGACCCGATCCGCCCGAGCTGGGGCCGGGCCTTGCTCAGCCCGACATAGCGGCTGACCAGGTGCGACTCGGAGAGCGGGACGTGCAGCGTGACGCCGTCGTCAAACTCCAGCGAAATCACCTCGCGCAGGCCCTGGGCGGTGTCGATCTTCGAGAGCCCGCGGTAGTACGCGATCCCATGCTGGAGATGGACGACAAAGTCGCCCTCGACCAGCTCCGAGAAGTCGAGCAGCTGGTCCACCTGGGCGCGCTGGACGACCGCCCGGGCGGGGGGGAGCGAGCGGCGCGGCCGCTGCCGGCCGAAGATTTCCGTCTCGGTCGCCACGACCAGGGAGAGCCCGGAGGGCAGCCGGCCGACCGGGGCGCCCGCGCCCCGGATGTCGCTTCGCAGCCTGAAGCCCTCGTTGAGGTTTCCGCGCAGGAAGCGCGGCTTGATCTTCCGCAGCGCCGGATCGGCGTCGAGAATCTCCCGCATGCGCTTCTCCTCGCCCTCCTTCGACGCCACGAAAAGGACCTCGAAGCCGGCGGTTTTCCAGGCGGCGACCCGCCGGAGAAACTCCCGGCGGGCGTCCTCCTCGGCCTCGAGGCGCTCGGTCGCGACCAGGCCGTCGCCCGGATAGCGGCGATGGTGGGAGAGGCTCTCGGTATCCCACGTGGCCTCCTCCGCCCCGGTGTCGAAGATCGCGCTCGCCTCGTCGAGGTCGGAGATGCCGGTCGTGCCGGCGCAGGCGGCGAGCAGGGGGCCGAGACCCCCCGCCGCGTCCTCGGCGATCGCGCTGAAGGCCTCCTGGAGCGCCGCCGGCTCGACCAGGACGAGCCGGCTTCCGGCGGGAAGATACTCGGCCAGCCCGCCCTTCGCCGGATCGAACCCGACCCGCGGGGAGGCGGACAGCGTGATCCGCTCGACGGCCTCGCCGGAGCGCTGGGTGACCGGGTCGAGGGCCCGGATCTCCTCAATCTCATCCCCGAAAAAGTCGAGCCGGTAGGGCTGCGTCGCCGTCACCGGGTACACGTCGATGATTCCCCCGCGCACGGCGTAGTGGCCGGGCGCCTCGCAGACCGCCTCGGAGTCGTAGTCGAGCCGGTGAAGCTGCTCGACCAGGCCCTGGAAATTCTGGGCCTGGCCGCGCGTGAGCGTGAGCTCGCTCGACGAGAGCTTCTCGATCGCCGGCACGGGCTGGAGCAGGGCCGCCGGCGTGGTCACGACGACCAGCCGCCCCGGCGCCGACGCGCTGGCCCGAAGCCGCGTGAGGATGTTCAGCCGGTCGCTCGAGGCGGCGAAGGCCTCGCGCATGTCCCGGCTGTCGGGGATCGACTCGGGGAAGACCCAGGCCTCGACGGCGGGCGCACCGGGGCGGGCCCGCGAGAAGAGCTCAATGTCCTCGGCGAGCTGCTCGGCCTCGCGGGCCTCGCCGGTCACCACCAGCCACACCGGTGCGGGGGTCGCCCCGATAAGCCCGGCCACGCACGCGCCCCGGGCGGGACGGCAGATTCCGGTTACCTTGAAGCGTGCGGGGGCGGGCGGCACTGGCTGGCGCTAGGGCGTTTTTCGCAGGGCCTCAAGCGCCTCGCGGGCCGCCTGCTCCTCGGCGATCCTCTTCGATGAGCCGCGTCCCCCTCCCAGCCGGCGGCCGTTGAGAAAGACGGCGACCTCGTACTCCCGCGCGTGGTCGGTCCCGCCGGTCGCGACGACGTCGTAGCGCAGGGCCTGGTTTCCGTGCGCGGGCTGGATCCGCTCCTGGAGAAGGCCCTTGGGGTTGTCCTCCTCGCCGGCGCCGGCCAGGCGGGAGGCAAGGTCGCCGTAGATCCCGAGGACCACGCGCTCGGCCGTGGCCAGGTCGCTGTCGAGGTGGACGGCTCCCACCAGCGCCTCGAACGCGTCCTCAAGGGCGGCCGACTTCGCCCGTCCGCCGCTCGCCTCCTCGCCGGCGCCCAGGCGCAGGCAGGAGTCCAGCCCGATCTCGCGCGCAAGGCCGACGAGGAAGGAGCCCTTTGTGAGGATGGCGCGGCGGCGCGTGAGCGGCCCCTCGCGGTCCGCGGGAAACAGCGCGAAGAGGGTCCGGGTCACGACGAACTGGAGAACCGCATCGCCGAGGAACTCCAGCCTCTGGTTGCTTTCGCCGGCGTCGGGATGGTCCTGCACCCAGGACGGGTGCGTGAGCGCGCGCGCGAGGAGCGCCGGGTCGTGAAACGCGTGGCCGAGCCTGCGCTGCAGGCCGTCAAGGGAGCTGGGACCGGGATCGGGCACGGGACGGGGTCGGGTCAGGAGGAGGCGCTCGCGTAGCGCCTCAACCCGCGGTTGAAGGTGAATACGGCAAGGGAGAGCCAGAGGACGGCCATCGCGGCGGCCCAGGCGACCCATCCGGGCCGCAGTCCCGCCAGGAGCGTGCGGGCCGGCACGTTGCTCACGACCACGACGGGAAGGAGCCACACGAAGAGGATCCGGGTCACGCCCCGGAACGCCTCGCGGGGAAGCCGGCCGAACTCGGCAAGCGTGAAGTAGCTTCCCTCGATCCCCTGCGCGTTCCTGAGCCAGAAGGCGAGCGACATGGTGAGGATCAGGATGCTGTAGTGAACCGCCAGCCCGCTGAGGATCAGGCAGCCGTAGAGGGCGAGCTCGACGCCGCCGGGGTGGAGCCCCAGGTGGTGCGCGGCGTAGGCGACGATCCCGAGGGTCACCACGGAATTGACCAGCCCGTCGGGGTCGATCTTCCGCGTCGAGGCCATGAAGAGCGGGTTGCCGGGCTGGGCCAGGACGAAGTCAAAGTCGCCGGTGCGTACGTTGCGGCCCATCTCGAAGATGCTGCTCCAGAAGAAACCCATCAGGAGGCGCTGGATCAGCATGGCCGTCCCGACGAGGAGCAGCATCTGGTACTCGCTCCATCCCGCGATCGACGTCGTGTGCTGGTAGATGACGAGGATCATCATGACGTTGACGGAGGTCCACATCAGCTCGACGAGCGACCACACGAGGAAGTCCCCCCGGAACATCATCGTCCGGACCAGGGTGTACCGGATCGAGGCGAGCCAGATCGCCGCATATTGCCTGAGGGTCATGGTAACGGGTCAGCCGCCCACGGCGGTGTGCCGGAGCAGCCCGCGCCTCCACAGGAGGCTGGCCAGCCCGAAGAGCGCGAGCGCCCAGGCGGCCTGGATGGGAAGGTGCCGAAGGGCCTCCCAGCCGGAAATCCGGCCGGTGAAGATCGCCGCGGGGAAATAGGACTGGTAGTAAAAGGGCAGGTACTGGATCACCCGGTAGGCGCCCGCCGGCAGGAGGTCCAGGGGAAACATCTGGCCCCCGAGGACCGATTCCAGGGCCATGGACAGGATGATGAACCCCTGGATCTCGAGGAACCAGAAGGTGAGCATCCCGAAGCAGTAGGCGACCGTGAACTGGATCAGGCCGCCCATCGCCATCGCGGGGAACCCCAGCGCCAGGCGCCAGGCGCCGTGCGGCAGGACCAGGTAGTGGCCGAGGAAGGGCATCGCCACGGCCAGGGGCACGAGCACCACCAGTCCGGAGACCACCCGGGCGGCCGTGAAAATGCTGAAGCGGTAGAGGAAGTAGTTGATCGGCTTGAGGAGGAACTGGTTGATGAGCCCGTTGCGGATCTCCTCGTTGATCTGGTAGTCCTCGTTGAACGCGCCGATGAAGAACTGGACGATGATCAGCGTCACGAAGTAGGTGAGCGTCTGGGCGAAGCCGAATCCCCCCATGGTCGGGGACGACTGGTAGGCCGCCCGCCAGAGCACGAAGACGACCGCCAGCTGGAAGAACGAGAAGCAGCTCCGGATCGCGAAATTCCAGCGATAGACGACGTTGCTTTGGAGCCCGAGGAGGAACGCGCAGCGGTACTTGTTCAGGGCGGCGTGCATTCGGAGGCCAGTCCAAAGCGGCCGATCAGCTCAAGGGCAAGCGCGCGGTAGGCGAGGGCGCCCGCGCTCGAGGGATCATAGCCGAAGATCGTCTTTCCGAAGCTCGGCGCCTCGCTGAGGCGCACCGTCCGGGGAATTGCGGTGGCGAAGAGCTTCTCGGCGAGGTGCTTCCTGACCTCCTCGAGGACCTGGCGGGAGAGGTTCGTGCGCGAGTCGTACATCGTCATCACCACCCCGCCGAGCTCCAGCGAGGCGTTGATCCCGGCGGTGCGCAGCCGCTCGACGTTGCGCAGGATCTGGCCGAGCCCCTCCAGCGCCATGTACTCGCACTGCAGCGTGATCAGCAGGAAATCGGCGGCGGCGAGGCTGTTCATCGACAGGATGCCCAGGGCCGGCGGGCAGTCGATGATGATGGCCCGGTAGGCGCCGCCGGCGCGGATCGGCTCCAGGACTCCCCGCAGCCGGAGGAGGAAGTTCTCGGATTGCGCCAACTCGATCTCCGCGGCGGCCAGGTCCTCCTCGCTGGGGATAAGGAAGAGGTTTGCGTGCCCCGTGGCCGTCACCATCGCCAGGGCGTCCCCCTCGCCCCGCAGCGGGCCGTAGAGGCTCCGGCCCTCCTGTTTCTCAACCCCCAGCGAGCTGGTCGCGTTGGCCTGGGGATCGAGGTCGATCAGCAGGGTGGGGATGCCCTTCTCGGCGAGCGCGGCCGCCAGGTTCACGGCCGTGGTGGTCTTCCCGACGCCCCCCTTCTGGTTGGCGATGGTGAATACGGTGGTGGGCATCGTCCCTTACTTCACGACCAGGTTGCCGTGCATCCCCGCCTGGTAGTGCGCGGGAAAGGAGCAAAGGAAGGGATAGGAGCCCGGGGCGGAGGGCACGGTGAAGGTCACCTGGTCGGACTTTCGCGGCCCCAGGAGCCCGATCATGGCCAGGATCTGCCCCTTGAGCTTGGCCGGGACGTAGTCGGTGTCCTTGGCCACGGACGCGGCGGCGGAGAAGGCCACCGGATCGGAGCCGCCGGCCAGGAGCACCCAGTCGTGGCCCATGACCTCCTTGGGGACCGTCCCGTTGTTGGTGAGGATCACGGTCAGCACCTCGCCCGGGCGGGCGTCAATGGTGTCCAGGCTGTACTTCATGGTGTCGTTGGCGGTGATCTCGACGACCCTCGGGCTCGCGGCGGTGCCGGGACCGGGTGCGGCCGGGGCCGCCGAATTGCCTTGGCCGCAGCCGGAAAGCGCGAGGGCGATCAGGGCGGCGAGGGGAATGCTGCTGGTTTTCACAGGCCGGACTATGTGCCGAAGTGAGTGGCACGCAACCGAGAAGGCGTCGGAATGGCCGGCTTATGCGCCCCATCAGAGTATTAATAATTGGCATGGCTGCCATTCACCGGGATTGCAGGCCGTTCCCAAAAATGAAAGAAAAACCCTGAATATGGCTTGAAAACCACAGGCGTAACTGAACTTTGATCTGCAGCATTCATGCGTTGGCCCATCCTATCAGCTAAATCCACAGCCCTCCGGGCAAAAACCGCCATCGCCCTTGCAGGCGCGGCCCTTCTGCCGGGCTGCTCGTGGATCCGGGCGTTCGACCTGAACGGCCACCAGTCGACGATCGACGTCGAGGGCCCCGTCGCGCGGACCCAGACGAACCTCTTTTACGTCACCTGCTGGGTGACGCTCGTGCTCTTCATTATCGTGGGCGCGGTGCTCGCCTACGCAATGGTGCGTTTCCGCGCCAAGACCGAGGCTGACGAGCACGCGGTGCCACCCCCGCAAGGCCATGGTAATCCGTTAGTTGAAGTCGGCCTGATCAGCGGCGCCGTCCTGGCGCTGGTCATCATCGCCGTGCCGACCGTCAAGGGGATCTTCTACACCTACGACGTCCCGGAGGTCCAGAAGGGCGAGGCCTACCAGGTGACCGCCACCGGCTACCAATGGTGGTTCAAGTTCGAGTACCCGGCCGAGCAGATTGCCGGGCACGGCGCGCTTACGACGGGCAACGAGCTGGTCATTCCCGCGGGCCGGCCGATCCACATCAATCTGAGGTCGATGGACGTGATGCACAGCTTCTGGGTGCCCAAGCTCGCCGGGAAGGTGGACATGATCCCCAACCGGGCGAACCTCCTGTGGCTGGAGGCCGAGCACCCCGGGTACTACTGGGGCCAGTGCGCGGAATTCTGCGGCGAGTCGCACGCGGTCATGCGCTTCCGGGTGATCGCGCTGGCGCCCTCCGAGTTCAACGCCTGGCTGAACAGCCAGATGGCGCCCGCCCGCGACGCCCACCCCGGCGCCCAGCCCGCCACCGCCGAGGCGACCGCCCAATTCGCCTCCGTGCGCAGCTTCGGCCAGAACGAAACCGGCGCCACGGGCGCCTTCGAGGTTTCGCCGCTGGACGCCTGGCGCCGCAAGCAGCTTCCCGATTCGAACGAGGACCCCGCCCTGATCGCCCGGGGCCGCGAGCTTTTCAGCGAGAAGACCTGCAGCACCTGCCACACGATCCGGGGCAATCCCTCGGCGGTGGGCATCGTCGGCCCCGAGCTCACGCACGTGGGATCGCGCTCGAGCATCGCCGGCGGGCTTCTCGACAACACCCCCGAGCAGCTTCGGCGCTGGATCCACAACCCCGAGGCCGTCAAGCCGGGCAACAAGATGTGGGTCACCGGGTATGTGCCCAACCACATCACGCTGAGCGCCGGCGACGAGGTCTGCCTCGTGTCCTATCTCGAGAGCCTCAAGTAATTTTTTTCAATCCCACCAACCACTTAATATGGCAGACGCATTGGCTAAAACCGGATTCCTCGGCAAGGAGGAGCACGCCCCCACGAAGACCTTCGTGCTCTGGCGCCCGACCGCGAAGACCGGACTGATGAGCTGGTTGACGACCGTCGACCACAAGCGGATCGGGTTCCTCTACGGGATCTCCGCCCTGTTCTTCTTCCTGGTGGGCGGTGTCGAGGCGCTGCTGATCCGCATCCAGCTGATGGTTCCCAACAACCATTTCCTGACGGCCCAGCAGTACAATGAGATGTTCACGATGCACGCGACGACGATGATCTTCCTCGCCGTCATGCCCCTGAGCGCCGCGTTCTTCAATTTCATCATGCCCCTCCAGATCGGGGCGCGCGACGTCGCCTTTCCCCGGCTGAACGCCTTCTCCTTCTGGGTGTTCCTGGTCGGCGCGATCATCCTGAACATCGGCTGGTTCATCCACGACGGGGCGCCCAACGGCGGCTGGTTCGGCTACACGCCGCTCACGACGAAGCTCTACAGCCCGAACCACGCGATCGACATGTGGGTCATGGGCCTGCAGCTGCTCGGCGTCGCCTCGATCGCCGCATCGCTGAACTTCATCGTCACGATCATCAACCTGCGCGCGCCCGGGATGACGATGATGCGCCTTCCGGTCTTCACGTGGATGACCCTGGTCACCGCCTTCCTGATCGTCCTGTCCTTTCCGGCGATCACGATCGCCCTGGTCGAGCTGATGATGGACCGGCTCTTCGGCACCAACTTCTTTGAGGTCTCCGGCGGCGGGATGCCGATCCTCTGGACCCACCTGTTCTGGGTCTTCGGGCATCCGGAGGTCTACATCCTCATCCTCCCGGCGATGGGCATCATCTCCGAGATCCTCCCGACCTTCGCCCGCAAGCCGCTCTTCGGGTACCCGATCGTCGTCTTCTCGGGAGCGAGCATCGGGTTCCTCGGTTTCGGCGTCTGGAGCCACCACATGTTCACGACCGGGATGGGCACGATGGGCACGGCGGCGTTCTCCCTGACCACGATGGTGATCGCCGTTCCCACCGGAGTGAAGATTTTCAACTGGATCGGCACCCTGTGGGGCGGCCACATCTCGATGCGCACCCCGATGTGCTTTGCGCTCGGGTTCATCTGGATGTTCATGATCGGCGGGTTCTCCGGGGTCATGCACGCGGCGGCCCCGGCCGACGCGGAGCAGCACAACAGCTACTTTGTCGTGGCGCATTTCCACTACGTGCTTATCGGCGGCTCGCTCTTCGCGCTCCTCGCCGGGATCCACTACTGGTTCCCCCTCATGTTCGGGCGCAAGGTGAGCGAATTCTGGGGGAAGCTCTCCTTCTGGCTCGTTTTCATCGGCTTCAACGTGACCTTCTTCCCGATGCACTTCCTGGGGCTGAACGGCATGCCGCGCCGCACCTTCACCTACGACTCGAACATGGGATGGGGCACCGGCAACTTCGTGGCCACGATGGGCGCCTTTCTCCTCGGCATCGGCGTGGGGACCTACTTTGTCGTGATGGTGTACACCTTTTTCAAGGGCGAGAAGGTCGCGAAGGATCCCTGGGACGCCCGGACCCTGGAGTGGGGGCTGCCCGCCCCGCCCCCCGAGTACAATTACCTGGTCATCCCCACCGTGCACGCGCGCGACGACTGGTGGTACGAGAAGCATCACCGCTCCGAGGTGGCCGCGGAGAGGGCCGTGCACGCGAAGGAGGACGCCGCCCACGGGGGCATCCACATGCCCTTCCAGTCGATCTACCCGTTCATTGCCGGCGTCGGGATCCTCGTCGGCGCGGTTGGCATTGCCGTCGTGGACGCCGATCCCGGCCCGGGGCTCGTGGGCCGGAAGCTGGCCACCTGCCTGGTCGGGTTCGCCATCCTCCTTGTCGCCTCGCTCCTGTGGTCGCTGGAGGGCAATGACGGCTATCACATCCATCCCGAGGGTGAGGTCGAGGGCGACGGCCACGGTCACTGAAACGTCAATTTTACCGACAAGGGAACCCATTCATGAGCAGCATTTCGGCAGCGGACATCGACCACCACCACGACCCGAGCACATCGACGGGCATTCCGAACAAGAAGCTCCTCATGTGGACGTTTCTTGCGTCGGACTGCATGTTTTTCGGATGCCTGATCTCGACGCACCTGATCTACCGGCTGCACCCGCCGCCGGGCGTCCCGGCCGCCCGCCAGATCTTCAGCATCGAGCTGACCTCCTTCTCGACCTTCATCCTGCTGATGTCATCCCTGATGATGGCGCTGGCCGTCAACGCGATCCAGAAGGGCAACCTGCGGAGCCTCCGGGCGTCGATCCTCACGACCGTCCTGTTCGGCAGCATCTTCCTGGGCTGCCAGGTGTACGAGTTCCACAACTTCGTCTACGAGAAGCACCTGACCATAACGAACAGCATCCTTGGGACGACCTTCTTCACCCTGACCGGAACCCACGGAACGCACGTTGCCGTCGGCGTCCTCTGGCTGGTCCTCATGTACATCCGCTCCTTCAAGCCGGCCGGAGCCGAGGCGGCGAAGGGCACCTGGCTCCTCTTCAGCTTCGCGCACCTCGTCGTCTTCGCGGCGACGCTGATCCTCACCGGCTACGTTGTCCTCGGCGTGGCCCGCGCCGGGCAGGCGGACGGATTCAACCTGAAGATGATCGGGACCTATGCCGGGGCGCAGTACCCGGCCCTCATCGCGACCCTCATCGGTTTCCTGGGCCTGCGCTGGTTCGCGCTGCCGCGCGGCGAAGTGGACTTTGACCAGCGCAACGCCGTCGACGTGGAGATGATGGGCCTTTACTGGCACTTCGTCGACATTGTCTGGATCGTCATCTTCACCGCCGTCTACCTCCTCGAATACATCTCGTAACCGCATGAGCTCCCCCGCCGCAGCCGCCTCCGCCCACGACCACGGGCACGAGGAGAACAAGTTCCAGATTTTCGTCCAGATCGCGATGCTCCTGGCGGTCATCACCGGGATTGAGATCATCACCGTCTACCTGCCCTTTGCCAGCTGGCTGCTGATCTGGACCCTGGTGATCTTTTCGGCGGTGAAGTTCCTCTTCGTGATCTTCATCTTCATGCACCTGCGCTGGGACAAGCCCTTCTGCACGATCCTGTTTTTCATCGGACTTTTCCTGGGCGGCGGAACCATGTGGGCGCTGCTCAAGCTTTTCGGCGCGGCGGCGAGTTTTCCGCTGTCGTCGGTGGTTAAGTGATCGACGGGCGGCAGTGGCGCGCCGAGCCGGCCCTTGCCGCGGGGCTCATCATTGCGGGCTGGCTGTACGCGATGCTCGCCGGGCCGCTGCGGGCGCGCCTGGCGCCCGGGCAACCCTTTCCCCGGACGCAGGCCCGGCTTTTCTACGGGGGACTCGCGCTCTTCCTCCTGGCCGTCAATTCGCCCTTTGGCCGCGCGGGGATGGACTATCTTTTCACCGTCCACATGGCGCAGTCCCTGGTCATCATGTACCCGGTCGCCGTCCTCGTCCTGATCGGGATTCCCGGCTGGCTGGCCGACGCCGCGCTGTCCCTGCCGGCGGTGCGCGGGATTGCGGCCTGGCTCTTCCGCGTCCCCGTTTGCGGCGGGATCTTCGTGCTGGTGGTGACCGGTCTGCACATGCCCCGGGTCTATGAGTGGGGCCTGGAGAGCCCCGCGGCCTCCGCCCTCGAGCACTTTGCCCTGCTCGGCGCGTCGCTTTTCTTCTGGTGGCCGCTTGCCAACCCCTCCGGAATCCGCCCGCCGGGGAGCTTTGCGGGCCGGATGGTGTACCTTTTTTGCGTCGAGGTGGCCCTGACGGCGCTCTTCACCTATCTCCTGATGGCCGACCACGCGGTCTACCCCAGCTACCAGTTTGCTCCGCGCCTGATCCCCGGGGTGAGCGCCACCGACGACCAGGTGCTCGGCGGCATCCTGCTGAGCGCCGTCAGCTCGCTGGTCCTGCTCGGCGCGCTGGGCCTGAGCTTCCGCCGCTGGGCGCACGCGGACAAGCACGCCTTTCAGAAACCTGAGACCTGAGACCTGAAACCTGAGTCGATCCTTCAAACCTAGGGATCGACAGTCTTGGTGCCTTGGTCCGATTTCAGGTTTCAGGTCTCAGGTCTCAGGTTTCTGCAGCGGCGACCCTGCCTACAGGGTCGCCGCCGGCCACCACTGGTAGAGGAAGAGATAGACCAGGACCCCGGTCACCGAGACATAGAACCAGATGGGGAAAGTGACCCGGGCCCAGGCCTTGTGGCGGACGAAGTCTCCCTTCAGCGCGAAGATGAAGGTGCGGGGCACCAGGAAGGCGATCGCGAAGGCGAGGATGATGTGGGAGATCAGCATCGGGAAATACACCGCGCGGATCCATCCGGTGCCGCCGAAGGGCGTGTGGAAGCCGTGCCGGAGCGTGTGGTAGGTCACGTACCCCACGAGGAAAAGCGCCGAGACCACGGCCGCTGACATCATGCATTTGCGGTGGGCCGAGACCCGGCCGGTCTTGATCATCACAAAGCCGGTCCCGATCAGCACCGTGGCGATGCCGTTCATGGTCGCGTTGAAGGCGGGAATCTGGAGGAGGGTCATGGCGATTGGGGGTTCAGAAAAACAGCATCCGGTCGGCCACCAGCGCCCCGAGGACGAGGGGGAGGTAGGCGATCGAGCAGAGGAAAAGCCGGCGGGCGGCCAGGTCCCGGTTTGCGGTGAACATGAAGGCGCCCGCCCGCCACAGGATCCAGGCGCCGCCCGCGGCGGCCGCGATCGCGTACCAGCGCGAGTCCAGCCCCAGGGACACCGGCAGGAGGCTGACCGCCACGAGGAGCACGGTGTTGAGCAGGGAGCAGATGGCCGACGAGCGCCCCGTCTGGTCGCGAACCGAGGGCATGGGAAAGTTCACAGCGGCATAGTCCTTCCGGTGGGTCCAGGATACGGCCATGAAGTGCGGGACCTGCCAGAAGAAGAGGACCCCGAAGAGGATCCAGCCCAGCGCCGAGATCGAGCCCGCCCCGGCCGCCCAGCCGATGAGCGGCGGGATGGCGCCCGCCACCGCCCCGATTTCCGTGCTCCAGCGCGACCAGCGCTTGGCCGGCGTGTAGAAACCCAGGTAGGAGAAGATCGTCAGCAGGAGGAAGAGCGCGGTCAGCTTGTTGATCATCGCGAAGCTGACCATGAGGGAGACGATGCACATCAGCGTGCCCAGGACGAAGGCCGAGCCGGTGGCGATCCGGCCGGCGGGGATGGGGCGGCCGGCGGTCCGGACCATCCGGGCGTCGGTGTCGCGCTCCAGCCACTGGTTGAGCGTCGCCACCCCGCCGGCGGCCAGCGAGGTGCACAGGACCGTCCAGAGAAGCCCCGGAAGCGGGTGCTGGGGCCGCGACGCCGCGAAGGCGATCAGCGCGGTGATGACCGACAGCAGGCTGAGCCGCGGCTTGGTCAGCTCAAGGTAGTCGGAAAATCCCGGCGCGGTCTCGTTGGCTTTCGTCATGTTTCGATCCGGTCGCGGTGGGCCACCAGGGTCAGCCAGAAGGTGGCCGCGAGCGTGAGGGCGCCGATCAGGACGTGGCCGGTGGTGATCACCGGGTCGCGGTAGGTGCGGATGATTTCAGCTCCCAGGAAAATCTGCAGCGCCAGGAGCCCGGCAAGGACGAGGGCCCCCAGCCGGATTCCGGCGGGCGCCGCCCGCTGCCGCCAGACCGCCGCGGCAAACCAGAGAAGGAAGACAGTGACCACCAGGGCCATCGCCCGGTGCGCGAAATGGATCGCCACCCGGAAATCCCACTCGACGGGCAGGATGCCCCCCTCGGGCGTCGACCAGGGAAAGGACGGGATGGCCAGGCCGGCGAAGCTGTGCCGCATCACCGCGCCGATCCCCAGCTGGACGAAGAGCAGCGCACAGCACCCGATTCCCAGCCGCCGCACGCGGGGGGAGAGGAGGACCGGGCAGTCATGCCAGGAACGGGAGCACCCGACCGAGATCGCGATGAAGGTGCAGACGGCCACCTGCGCCACGCAGGCGTGGAGCATGGCCAGGACCTGCGAATCGAAGCGGACGCGCAGTCCGCCGAGGACTGCCTGCACGAGGATAAGCACGATGCCGAACAGCGAGAGCCTCCGGAGCCAGGCCCGGGACTCCGTCCGCCACACCCAGGCGGCAAGCGCCAGGGTGATCGCGATCAGGACGCCGACGCTCAGCCGGTGGGAGTGCTCCGCGAACATGGCCCGGTCGGAAAGCCAGCCCGAGGGGTTCAGCGAGCCGTTGGACAGGGGCCAGTCGGGAAAGGCCATCCCCGCGTTGATGGTTGTCGTGTAGGCCCCCAGGATCACCGGCACGAGCGCCCATGCCGCACCGAGGACGGCGAAGGCCGCCAGTCCGGGCTTGCAGGCGCCGGTCCTCGTTTGCGGGAAGGGAGTTTCCATGGACAAAAAGAGGACAAATCAGAAGCCAGCGTGCCCGTTTCCGCAAACTCTTTGACAATTCTTTCCGGGGGCTGATGGGTATTCGGGTGAGAATCCGACCCGAATCGAGCCCGTTCCGGGGCGCCCGTGCCGCCGCGTTCGGGCTGGCCCTGGCGGCGCTCCTGCCGGGGTGCGCCCGGCAGCCGAAGCCGCCCGCGGAGAAGACCTATGCCCTTCGCGGGGAGGTTGTGTCGGTGGACGCGGCGCATCGCCTGCTGACCGTCCGCCACGAGGCGATATCGGGCTTCATGCCGGCGATGACGATGGATTTCCCGGTCTCCCGCGGGGACGCGGCCCTGGCCCGGCCCGGGGAGCGGATCCGGGCCGTCCTTGTCGTCGACGCCGCGGGCGCGGGCCGCCTCGAGGAGGTCTGGCCGGACGATTCGCCGTCGCGCGTGGCCATTGACAACGGGGCTTTCGCCCTGCGCCAGGACACGCACGACCGGGGCGGCGGGGCGTACCGGGAGGTGGGCGAGAACATCCCCGACTTCGCCCTCTACGACCAGACCGGCGCCGTGGTGCAAAGCGGCCGGTTTCGCGGCAAGCAGGTGATGCTCAACTTCATCTACACCCGCTGCCCGATTGCGAACATGTGCCCGCTGTCCACGGCCAAGATGATGGCCACGCAGAAGCTTGCCCGGGACTCCGGGATCCGGAACCTGGAACTGGTGACCATCACGCTCGATCCCGCCCACGACACCCCGGGTGTGCTGCGCGAGTATGCCGAGCTACGGGGGATCGACACCTCGAACTTCACCTTCCTGACCGGGCCGGAGGGGGCGATCCGCGACCTGCTGCTCCAGTTTGGGGTGATCGCCGAGTTCCAGGACGGCGTCCTGAAGCACACGCTGGCGACCCTGCTCATCGACGAGAAGGGCCGGATCACCGCCCGCGCGGACGGCAGCGTCTGGGAGCCGCAGGACTTCGTCTCGAAGATGCACCGGCGATGAACGAAACCGGCGCATGGCGGCAGTCGCTCCTGATCACCCTTGGGGCATGCGCGCTCTTCGGGGCGTATTTTCTGCTGCCCGCCGGCCCGAGGCTCTCGCCGATGGACTTCCTGGGCGACCTGCGCGCCGTCCTCCAGTTTTGCGACCCCGCCAATCCCCGCCCGCTGCCCGCCACCGCCGGCCGCCCCGGTGTCTCCCTTGTCCCCGATCTGGCCCCCGCCGGCTCGCCAGGGCGAGTCCAGACGTTCTCATTCGCGCTCATCACGATAAGCGGGAAGCCGGTGACTGCGGTGGACCTGGTTTCTCATGCCGGAGTCGAGGTGAAGTTCATCGTAAATGATCCAGCCGGAATCCTCGTTCCTGTCATTTCCTCGGGTCCCGGCGCAGCCCAAGGTCGCTGGACCGCCGCCTTCATCCCAACCCGGACCGGCACTTATCGTGTGCGAGCCCGCTTCACTCCAGTCGCGACGCAAAGTGAGATGGAGGCTTCCTGCCTGGTCAGCGCAGCACCCTAAAGCGGGTGGTGTCCTAATTGAGATGGGATAGGTTCCCGGAGCGGCCCTCGGCAGCCTCATCGCCGCCTCTGTGCCCGCCAATTCCGGGCTGCAGTTACTGCAGCCTGACCTTGGCGGGCTGCCTTGGCGGCGAGTCCGGGCATTGGCTGCCGCCGGCCGCGAAGGGGACCCATCCCATCTCAATTAGGACACCCTCTAACTAAAATCTCAGGTGCTTTACCGTCACGCCCTCGTTGATCAACTGCTTCAGGGCGTCGATCCCGATCTTGAGGTGCTCGGAGACAAAGGACTTGCTCACCTTCTGGTCGCTCTCGGCGGTCTTGATCCCCTCCTGGAACATCGGCTGGTCGGAGACCAGGAGAAGGGCGCCCGTCGGCGTCTCATTGAAGAATCCCGTCATGAAGATCGTCGCCGTCTCCATGTCGACGGCCATGACGCGGATCTTCTTGAGGTAGGCCTTGAAGTCCTCGTCGTGCTCCCAGACCCGCCGGTTCGTCGTGTAGATCGTCCCCGTCCAGTAATCCCGCGCGTGCTCGCGAATCGTGGTCGAGATCGCCTTCTGCAGGGCAAACGCCGGCAGCGCGGGCACCTCCGGCGGAAAGTAGTCGTTGCTCGTCCCCTCGCCGCGCACCGCGGCGATCGGAAGGATGAGATCCCCGATCTCGGCGCGGTGCTTGATGCCGCCGCACTTGCCCAGAAAGAGCACGGCCTTTGCCGGCAGGGCGCTCAGCAGATCCATGACCGTCGCCGCCGTCGCGCTCCCCATGCCGAAATTGATGATCGTGATTTCGCCGGCGGTCGCATTGGGCATGGGCTTGTCCTTGCCCACCACCTTCACCCGGTTCCATTGGGCAAAGAGCTTAACGTACTCCTGGAAATTTGTGAGCAGGATGTACTTGCCGAATTTCTCCAGGGGCAGGCCCGTGTAGCGGGGCAGCCAGTTCTGGACGATCTCATGCCGGGTGTTCATGGGGTTCCCGCGAGGGCGTTCTCGGTGTTCAGGTGGTTCTCGCCGGTGTACTTCCGGGACTGCTCGTCGGCATGGTAGCTGGAGCGGACCAGGGCGCCGCTCTCGACCACCCCGAAGCCGGCGGCCAGGCCGAAGGTCTTCCACTGCTCGAATTCCGCGGGAGTCGCCCAGCGCGCAACGGGCAGGTGCTTGGGGGTGGGCTGGAGGTACTGGCCGATTGTCAGGATGTCGACGCGGTCGGCCGCCAGGTCCCGGAGCGTCTGCTCGATTTCCCCGGGTAGCTCGCCGAGGCCGAGCATGATGCCCGTCTTCGTGGTAAACCCGCGGCCCTTGGCGTGCCTGAGGACGCTGCGGGATCGGTCATAGCGGGCCTGCACGCGAACGGGCCGCTGCAGCCGCTCGACCGTCTCAACGTTGTGGTTGAAGATGTCCGGCTTTGCGTCGAGGACCGTGTCGACATCCTGGAGCCTGCCCTTGAAGTCGGGCACGAGCACCTCGATCGCGGTGTCCGGATTGCGGCCGCGCACGGCGCGGATCGTCGCGGCCCAGACCGAGGCGCCGCCGTCGGCCAGCTCGTCGCGCGCCACGCTGGTCAGGACGCAGTGGCGGAGATTCATCCGGGCCACGGCCTCCGCGACCCTTGGGGGCTCGCCCAGGTCCAGCTCGGTGGGCCGGCCCGTCTGCACCGCGCAGAAGTTGCACGACCGGGTGCAGATGTTGCCGAGGATCATCAGGGTCGCCGTTCCCCGGGACCAGCACTCGCCCAGGTTGGGGCACTGGGCGCTCTGGCAGACGGTGTGCAGGGAATGCTCGTCAACCAGCTTGCGGACCGCGGCGTAGCCGGGACCGCCGGGAAGCTTGGCGCGGAGCCACGAAGGCTTGGGTGTCGGGGGCATCACGGTGTGTCGCTCCGATTAAAGCCCGGAATCGCGCCGGTGCAATGCCCGGATTGGGGGTATTTTGGCGGCCGACTTTCCGTTTGCCCCTGCGGCCGGCGGGGGCCACGATGGGCGGTTACATGACCGAGATTCCGAGCGACATCAGCCACGACCAGCACGCCGTCCGGCGGCAGAAGCTCGCCGAACTGCGGGCCGCCGGTGCGGACCCGTTCCGGGCCAACTTCGCGCAGACCCATTTCTCGGCGGAGGCGATCCGCTCCTATGTCGAGGGCCAGGACAACGCGGTGCGGGTCGGGGTCGGAGGCCGGCTGGTCATCATCCGCGACATGGGGAAGAGCCAGTTTGCCAAGATCCTCGACCAGGAGGGGCAGATCCAAATCTATGTGAAGAAGGACGTGCTCGGCGAGGCCGCCTACGCCGCCTTCAAGCGGCTGGACATCGGCGACATCGTCGGGGTGGACGGCACGCTCTTCAAGACCAAGGCGGGGGAGATCACGGTCCGTGCCGAGACCGTGACCCTGGTCGCCAAGGCGCTCCGACCCCTGCCCGAGAAATGGCACGGGCTCACGGATCCCGAGCAGATCTACCGCCAGCGCTACCTGGACCTGATCGTCAACCCGGAGTCGCGGCGGCGCCTGCTCCTGCGCTCGGCGATTGTCACCCGCGTGCGGCGCTTCCTCGAGGAGCGCCGCTTCCTCGAGGTTGAGACGCCGGTCCTTCAGTCGGTGGCCGGCGGCGCGGCCGCCCGGCCCTTCACGACCCACCACGACGCGCTGGGCGCGGACTTTTTCCTGCGGATTTCCCTGGAGCTTTACCTGAAGCGCATGCTGGTCGCCGGCTGGGACCGGGTCTTCGAGATCGGGCGCAATTTCCGGAACGAGGGAATTTCCCGGCGGCACAACCCGGAATTCACGATGCTGGAGGTCTACCAGGCGTTCAGCGACTACCGGGGCATGATGGCCCTGGTCAGGGAGATGCTCCAGTCGATCTGCCGCGACGTGGTGGGCGCGATGCGCATCCCGCACGCGGCGAGCGGACAGGAGATCGATTTTGGCGGGGAGTGGCGCGAGGTCTCGTACAAGGACCTGATCCGCGCGGAGACCGGCGATCCGGACTGGTTTGCCCGCAGCCCCGCCGAGCACGTCGCGGCCGCCGTCGGTCTCGGGCTGAAGGTCGAGCCCCAGTGGCAGGATTTCGAGGTCACCAATGAGATCTTCTCCAAGAGGATCGAGCCGGGCCTGATCCAGCCCACCTTTGTCACCCACCTGCCCGTCGAGCTCTGCCCGCTCGCGAAGGTGAATGCCGCGGACCCGACCACGCTCGACGTCTTCGAGCTGTGCATCGGGGGCATGGAAATCGCCCCCGCCTATTCCGAGCAGAACGACCCGGACGCGCAGCGGGCGATGTTTGAGAACCAGGCCGGCGGGGAGCAGCAGAGCATCGACCAGGATTTCCTCTGCGCCCTGGAGCACGGGATGCCGCCGGCCGGCGGCATGGGGGTGGGGATCGACCGGCTCTGCATCCTGCTTACGGGGGCGGAGAGCATCCGCGACGTCATCCTCTTCCCCCAGCTCCGCCCGGGGGGCGCCTGATCCCGCCGTGCCCTGGTACGTCTATCTCGCGCTGAGGCAGCTTTTCCCGACCGGGCGGCGCTTCCCGTTCCTCACCGCGATCTCCGTGCTTGGTGTCACGCTCGGAGTCGCCCTCCTGATCGTGGTCACGAGCGTCATGGGCGGCTTCCGCCAGGAGATCGGCCGCATGATCACCGACACGCAGGGGGAGATCCAGGTCAAGGCCGACGGCTTCATCACGGACCACGCCGCGGTCGCGCGCCGGATCGAGGCGGTCCCGGGGGTGGCGGCCGCGACGCCCTACGCGACGGGCGTGGTCATGATCCAGTTCCAGAACAAGGCGGCCTATCCCTACCTGATGGGGCTGGACCTGCCGAGCATCGGGTCGGTGGCGCGGCTCTCCAGCTACGTGATCGGCGGCTCGCTGGACGACCTCGACGACGACTCGGTCATCCTCGGCTCCCAGCTCGCCCGGAGCATCGGCGCGGAGGTGGGGGACACGATCACGATCGTCTCGCCGATCATCCTGAACAAGCTGGCCAACAACGAGGTCTTCCTTCCCAGGGAGGTCCGGGTAGTCGGCCTGTTCTACATCGGGCACCAGCAGTTGGACAGCAGCACGGTGTACTGCACGCTGCACCTCGTCCAGGACCTGTACGGGCTGGGGGCCGATGTGCACGGGATCAACGTGCGGCTGAAGCCGGGGGTGGGCGAGGACGACGCCGCCGCGAGGATCAACGCGGCGCTTCCGCCCGGAATCCGGGCCTTCACGTGGATGGAAAGCTTCGCGGACTTCCTCTGG
>CAITEC010000065.1 GCA_903891325.1 uncultured Opitutaceae bacterium | reverse complement strand
CCGTGGCTGCCGGGGCCAGGTTGTTCGTGATCGTCCCGCTGGTCGCCGTGACGTTCAGCGCGCCGCTCGTGCTGGTGAGCGTCGCCAACTGGACATTCGTGGCGGCCTGATAGGTGATCGCCCCGGAGCCGCTGGTGGTCGTGGTGCCGACACTGGTCGTGATGGATCCCGTCGTCGCTGTCACCGAAACGGCGCCTGTGCCGCCTGTCGTGATGTTGGCCTGCTGGTAGACCGAGCCATTTGCATTGAACGTGATCGGACCGGTGCCGCTGCTGACCGCCTGCGTAATTGTGATGTCGCCCGAACTGGTTGTCAGCTTGACCGGACCTGCCCCGCTCGCAACCAGCCCGCTCAGGGAGGCACCATCGCCAACGAGCGAAGTCGTGTCATTCGCGGCCACTTGCTTGATCTTCACCGCGGCGACTGTTCCGACGGTGACGCTCTCGCTGTCATTGAAGTAGATTCCGCCCGAACCCGCAGCGGCTGCGATCGTGGCAACGGTGAGTTGGATGGGGAGGAGGCTGGTGCCGATCCCGTTGGTCGTCGTGGTAGCACTGAACCGGGCGGCGGCTGCGGTGACATCAACCAGCGTGTCGCCATTGTCCGTGATTGAACCGGTAGTCGCATTGACCGAAACCGAACCCGCGCCCGCATTCAGTCCGGTGATCGCCGCAGAGCCCTGGGCCAGCACATAGATGTTTCCGCCGGCGGTCTGAACCGAATTATTGTCGTTAATGGTCAGGTTGCCGGTACCCGCCTCGAGGTCGATCGTGCCGGTACCAGCCGTCGCCACCTCGCCACCAATCGTCACCGTTCCGCTGCCCGCGAGGATGCTGATGGAGCCGGAGGCTGAGCTAACCTCCGCCGATGTCGTTATGTTATTCGATGCACCGGAGGTGTTGAGCAGGATGAGACCTGAGCCGGCGGCAGTCACCACTCCGTTGACCGTGAGGGTTCCGCCGGTCTGCGTTATGATGATCCCGCCGTTGCTGCCGCTGTTGGTCACGCCGTTCGAAGCGACAATTGTCATCGCACCCGTCTGGCTGATGACAATCAGCCCGGACGTCGAATTGCTCGCGGTCAGGCTGCCGACCGAGGAATTGATCTGCGCGGTTCCCGTTCCGCCGATTCCGGTTGCTGCGCTGAGCGTCGCGAGACCGGTGGTGTTAAGGTTGTTTGAACCGTTGGCCGGGAAATTCGAGATGCTGCCCGTGGAGGCCGTGACGTTCAGCGGGCCGCTTGTGCTGGTGAGTTGCGCCAGCGCCACGTTGACGTGCGCCTGATACGTGATCGCACCGCTGCCGCTGGTCGTCGAGGTGCCGCCAGCCATGTTGATGGAGCCAGCAGTGGCCGTGACCCCGACCGTGGCCGAACTCCCAGTTGAGATGTTTCCGTTTTGATCAACATCGGTTCCGGCGGTCACTGATATGGCGCCAGATGTGGAGGTGATTGTGCCGTTAAGCGTGATTTTGTTTCCCGCCGTCGTCGCGGAGTAGGTGATGCTTCCCGAACCGCTTGACGTGGTCGTGCCGCTATTGGTGTTAATTCCGCCGCCATTGGCTGTCACACCGATTGTTCCCGTGCTGCCTGTCGTGATGTCGCCGTTTTGCGCAACATTGCGTCCCGCGGTTACCGAAATGCTGCCGGATGTCGAGGTAAGGGTCCCGCCCAGGGTGATGTCCTGGCCGGCGGCGGTTGCCTGGTAAGTGATGTTTCCGGATCCCGAGGTCGTGCTCTCGCCGGAGGCTGTCGTGATCACTCCGGCGGTTGCGGTGACCCCGATGGTCCCGGTGCCACCCGTCGTGATATTTTCGTTCTGGAAGACACTCCGGCCGGCCGTGATGGAGATGGCGCCGGTCCCGGAAAGAACATTGCCGTTTAGCGTGACGTCGGAGGTTGCACCGCCCGCGTTCAGGGTGACGGTTCCGGTTGTGTCGGCGCTGACCGAAGGGAGATTGGCGGCCGTGCCGTCATTGATCGTTATCGATCCGGCGGTGGTCTTGAGCTGGATGTTGCCGGCCGCGCTTGTCGTGAGGTCCGCCTGGCTCGGGACCGTATAGGTCGAGGTCGACCCATTCGTATTAACCGTCGTGACACCGAAAGTCATCGGGGTGTGGGTCACGACCGTGACGGGGCCATCGGTCGTTACGTAGATCCCGCCGCTTCCTGCGACACCCGTAAGGGTGCTGGCGCCGGTCTCGGCGTTGTAAAGGGGAGCTGAGGAACTCCCGACCCCGACTCCGGCATTGGTCCAGAGGGCGGAGGCGTAGATTCCGATGTTGCCGCCGTAAATGATCGAACCGGTTCCGGCGCTCAACTCGATGTTGCCGCCCGCATCCGCATCGACCTCGTCGTTGATGTTGATCGTCACCCCGGCGACAATTCGGATGTTGCCACCGGAGCTCTTCACATCGCCCGCAACGTTCGGCCCATTCAGGGTGACGTCGTCTGCGGTTGCCTCCAGGTCGACCGCACCGCCAACGGTTTCAATCTTGTTCGTCGCGCCGAGCGTCAGGTCGTAGGCCGCAATGATCGTGATGTTGCCCGAGCCGGAAGTGACATTGGCATTCGCGGCGACATTCGCGCTGGTTCCCGGGGCGCTGACGAGAATATTGCCCGATCCCGCCGCGGTGATCACATTGCTGATGGTGATCGTTCCGGCCGAGGCCTGGAGGATGACGCCGCCGTTTGTCGAAGTCACCAGGCCTGAGAGCGCGGCCACCGAAACCCCGGTCGTGCCGCCGCTGATTCCCACTGCGGAGACGAAGGTTGCATTAAGGGCGAGCGAGCCAACGGTGGTCGCCTCGTTGTTTTGGATATTGATCCCGCCTGAAGTCGTTGTTGCTCCCGCCAGCGTGATGATCTCGGTTTCGACCGGATTCGCGTTTGCTGCGAGAACATCGGGGGCGGCGGCGCCAATCCCGGTGCCCGCCTTCAGCCAGAGCGTGTCTGCGTAGATTTCGACGGCGGTCGTGTTGTTCGCCTGCGCATCGGTGATGGTGCCGGCGACCGCATAGATGGCGACATTCCCCCAGGTGGCCTGATTGGTGGTCGAGGAGGGACGGTCGCCGTTGACCCGGGCGTCGAGGATTCCCAGCAGGACATTGACGCCCGCCTTGAGGTAGATGTTCGCCGCATCGGTGATGATGCTGAACGCGGCGGCCTGGACGATCGAACCGGTCTGGGCGAGGACGTAGACGTTTCCGCCGGTCCCGGAGACAGTAACTGCCTTGCTTCCGGAAAGGTCCGCATTGCGATAGGCGCTGACCGTCACGTACCCGGAGGCGGTGGTGACGTTTGCCAGGACGTGGACATCGGAATCGTTGTTGGTCGCGCCGGTCTGCGCGCCCTGGTTTGCCTCGAGAAGGATGTTTCCGGATCCGTTGGCGCTTACGGCGGCTCCCACGTCAAGGTTGCCGTCACTCACAACAACCACGATATTTCCATTGCCGGCCGCCGTCTGGAGGCCCGTTCCGGTTACATAGAGTCCGTCGGTGTCGGTGATGAAGATGCTTCCACTGGTGTTGTTGGTGGCCTGGACCTGGCCGATGGCCGTCTCGATTGGCAGTGCTGAGGTGCCGATCCCCGTGTTGGCCGTTGCGGTCAGTTCACCGAAGGTTACCACGTTGATGTTGCTCGTGCTGACGTTGTTCGTGATAGCGCCGTCGGCGCTCAGCGTGACATTGCCGGAAATGATGTTGATCTGGCCCAGTGCGATCCCGCCGGCGCTGGCTGCCGCGGTTGTGAGGGAGAAATTGCCCGGCGTTGCGGGGTCGTTTCCAATCGTAGTGACCGCATTGACGGTGATCGCGGCGGCCTGGGTTATGATCACCGAACCGCTGCCAACCATTACGATGCCATTGACGGTGGTGTAGCCGTCGCCGGCCGCTGTAACCGTGGAGGATCCGGAATTGCCGTTTCCAATGATCACCGTCGGTGCGATCAGGTATCCCGAACCGCCCGCGCCAATGTTGATGCCCGTGACGGTTGCGGAGATGGTGGCCGTTGCCGTGGCAGCAACCAGCGGATTGCCCCCGGATATTGTGACTGAGGGGTCGGCCGTATAGCCGCTGCCAGGATTGGTTATCGTAATACCACTGAGAATGTAGTTCATTCGCGCGGTTGCCGTCGCCTGCGACGTGTATCCGCCGCCATTGAGGGTCACAGTCGGCGCGCTCGTGTAGCCGCTCCCCTCGTTGGTCACCGTCACCCCAACGACAACACCGTTTATCACCGTGGCCGAACCCGCAGCCGATCCGCTGCTGAATGAAACCGTCGGGGTGCTCGTGTAGCCGGCGCCTCCGCTGGTAACGTCAATCCAGCTGACCCCGCCGGAGAGCACCGCGGTCCCCAGGGCGTTTCCGCTGAATGTGACCGAAGGGGTGCTTGTGTAGCCGGAACCCGGATTGGTGATGGTGTAACCCGAAACCGAGCCGGAAATGACTGCCGTTCCCGTGGCGCCGGAACCGCCCCCGCCCTCGATTGTCACAGTGGGGGCCGTTGAATAGGCGCTCCCTGCGCCGACTTGCGTGAACGACGCGACGGCTGTACCAGTTAGAACCGCCGTATACGATGCAGCAGACCCACCCGTCAGGACCACCCCGTTGATTGTCTCGGAGGCGATCTTCGAAACGTTGGTGTTGAGATTGACGTTCCCATAGGCAGTAACCGCCAGATTTGAAGCGGCGAGGAGGCCTCCCTGGGTGATTGTTCCGCCTGTCGAGCCCGTGGCGCTCAGGACGGCCGAGCTGGTCGCGCCGCCGCCGACGGTTATCATCGGAGTGGTCGCGCTGGGTGCATTGACGGTAATCGTGCCGTTGCTCGAACCGGCGATGATTTCGATCCGGTTGTCCGGTTCCAGGCTGTAGGGCGAGGATGGCGCAACCGGGGTTACGGCGGTGATGGTCGCGCTGCCAAGGGTTGTCAGGGATCCGCTATTGGCGCCGGTATCGTCGATGGTCACCGATCCCACCCCCGTGCCGTAACCGGCAACAATGGAAATCGTGTCGGTCGCCTCAATCGGGGAGTCGATGACGATGCTCGATGCGGATTGCAGCCAGACCCAGGTGTTTTGGTCGCCAGGCACCGTGTTGATTCCGGTTCCGGCCTGAATATTGATTCCACCGGACCCGGTGGCCGAAACGAGCTGGAGGTAACCGGAGGTCGGCTCAATCTGAACGGGGGCCGTTACGTTAATCGTGCCGCCGACGATCTCTGTCGAGTCCTGAATTGTTCCGAGGCTCTCGCTGATGCCGCCAACCGAGACCGTGCCCGTTCCATTGAGGGCGCCGATCGTGACCTTGCTGAAGCCGACGTCGATCGCGCTGAGGTCGGTGTCCGTGACGTAGAGCTTGCCCGAGCCGCTGATACCCGGCGAACCGACCAGAATCGGGCGGGAGATCGTATAAGGTTGAATGACGAGGGGCACTGCGCCTGCGGTGGGTGTGACCGAGTCGGTTCCGCCGGTTAGCGTGAGCTGGTCTGAGGTGATGATGGCGCCACCCGCCCCAATTTGAATGCCGGCGAAGTTTGTGGATGTCTGGGCGGTGACATCCAGGCTGGCGGCCGTGGCTTGGGCGGATACGGTCAGGTTGCCCGTGATCCCGTGGAGGACGATGGAGCCGGCGGTGAAACCGTTGGCAAAGCCGACGTTGGTGGCTCCTTCAATGGAGAGCGGTGAGGTGCCGAGGAGGACCTGGGCGCCGGAGCTAAATTGGATCGGGCCGGCCGATATCAGGTTAAGACCCGTGGGGATGTAGGCGTTGTTCAGCCCAATCGCACCGCCGAAGGTGGTTCCCGCATTTGAGTAGATACCGGCGGTTCCGGTGTAATCGAGCGGCGAGGTGCCGGTAAAATTGATGTTCGTTACGTTGGTCAGGGTCCCGGCATTGCCGATCGTGATCGCCTGGCCGGTCCCCGGGACGGTCGCGGCGCCGGCAACCTGCACATTGCCACCCGAGAAGGTCACCGTGCCGGCATTGTGGATGTAAAGGTAGCCGCCGACGATCAACCCGCCGCTGAAGTTCACGTTTCCGCCGTTTGCGTTGATCGTGACATTGCCGGTCACGTTGACCAATCCGTTGAAGGTGATGGTCTGGTTGGCGACCGCTGTGCTCCCGGTGACGGAGAGGTTGCCGGCCAGAAAGACCTGGTTGCCGAAATTGACGGTCGTTCCAGCGCTGACCGTCAGGTTGTTCAGCGGCGAGTGGGCGCCGACCGTTCCGGAGACCGTGACAGCCTGATTGGTCGAGGTGAGTCCGAGGCTGTAGGGAGCGGCGCTGGCCTGGGCGCCGTCGAGGCCATCGTAGTAGCTATCCACCGTGCCGGGGGAGGAAAGGGACAGTGATCCGGTCGTGGCTGTGAGGGTCGAGTCTCCGTTAACCTCGAAGGAGTCGCCAAGCGCAATGGTGCCGTTGGTCAGGGTCTGGGCATTAAAATAGGTGGTATCGCCCGAACCATTGATGACGAGGTTGCCATTGCTCGTTTCGGACGAATCAAAGTAAATCTTGTTTCCGGTTAGGATGGTCGTCGAACCGGGGAGGGTTACGGTGCCGGTTCCGGCGCCGCCGATGACCAGCTGGTTGGCGGTGGTCGTGACGCCGATGTTGACCGTGCCCGCGCCGAGGTTGGCAAGATCTGTCGGGCTGAGGAAAACCGCGGATGAGGATCCCCCGCTCCCGGTCGCGCCGATCACCACCTGGCTGGCCGGATTTGTCGCGTAAATTGTCGTCCCTCCCTGGCTATTCACGTACTGAACCAAGCTGACATTGACACTCAGCGAGGACTGGCCGGAGGTGGAGGAACCGCCGGAATTTGTCGCTGAAACTGTCAAACCACGGATGCCGTTGGTCGGGGGAGCGTTGGCAAGGTAGAGGGAATCCTCGAAATTAACTTGCTGAAGATCAGTCTGATACGTTGCCGCACTGCCTGTGCCCGAAAGGGTCAGGGTGCCAGTCGTGCCATTGAACTGCCAGCTCAGTCCGTCGGACAAGGTACCGTTGATTCCGGTCTGCCCGGCGATCGTCAGGACGTCCTCGCCCTGCTGGTAGCCCGATGAAATCGCCACAGAAGCCGAGGACAGATTCCCGTCGCTTGCGACCGTAATTCCGGCCCCAACTGCGGCCGAATTTGAGCTCCCGTCGAAGGTCGTCGAGGCCTGGGAATTGGCCACCGAGGGGGCCGCAATCGCGACGTTTACGGCAACCGAAGCGGCCGCCGCAGCGGATTCGCCAGCGGCGTTTCCAGCCTCGATTGTGACCTGCCGGGAACCGTTCGTTGCCGCTTGGCCGGCGTCCACATTCGTGTTGTCGTAGACCACCGAAGCGAGGTCGTTTTGGTAGGTCGCGGCGCTTGCCGAACCGCTCAAAACCAGGGTCCCGGACTGGGCGTTAAAGTCCCAGGAAAGGCCGTCGGAAAGGGTGCCGGAGGAGCCGGCCTGGCCGGCGATTTTAAGGGCATCCTGACCCTGCTGATACCCGGCGCTGATCGCGACGGAAGCCGACTGGACCGGAGTCGCGCTGGACACGGTAACCCCCGCTGCAACCGCCACCGCCTGAACCGTACCGTTGTAGTTCGCGGCCGAGGACGCCACAGGCAGGACCACCGGAGCCGCGGACAGAAGTACGCGATTCTCCAAGTGCTCTATGGCGAACGTAGTTGCGCGGGCGATTGCCCGTTGCCGTGTGGTCTTCAGCGGGGGTGAGACAAAGGGTCTGTTAAGAATTTACAAGAATCATTTTTTAAAATACGTACTTCTACGTATTCCGTGTCCTCTGAAAAGCGGCTTATATTTCTTTTTGGGGATACGCTAGATCTGGTCGATTGCCTTGCCGGCGAGAAGGTTTTCGGCGAGAATCCGGTCGTAGGCCATGACCCCGCGGCGCTGCCGAAATGCGAAGCGTTCGGCGCGGCGCTGGGCGTAGGAAAGCGCCTTGCGCGCGGCCCAGTTTGCGCCCCGCACGTCCCTCCGGATCGCGGTTTCAATCAGCCGGCGCACGACGCGCGGCAGAAACCGCTCCGGCAGCTCGTCCTGGATGGAGACAAAGGTGCAGGTGCTGCCCGGGTCGCCTTGCCGCGCGGCGCGCCCTTGAAGCTGCCGGTCGATGCGTCCCGACTCGTGCAATTCTGTCAGGATGACATGCAGCCCGCCCGCCCGGGCAACCCCCGCCGCGAGCCGGATATCGGTGCCGCGGCCGGCCATGTTCGTGGCGATCGTTATCGCGTTTTTCTCCCCCGCCAGCCGCACAATGGCCGCCTCCTCCCGGTTCCGGATGGCGTTGAGGATCGTAAAGGACAGGTTCCGGGCGGTCAGGAGCCGTCCCAGGTGCTCGCTGGAGGACACGCTGCGGGTGCCCACCATGATGGGGCGGCCCTTGGCATGGAGGGCCTCGATCTGCTCGACAATCGCCGCCCACTTCGAGGTGGCGTCCGGAAAATACCGGGTCGGCCAGACCTCACGGATGCAGGGCCGGTGGGGGGGTACGGTCAGCAGGGGAAGCTCGTAAATGGACCAGAACTCGCTCGAGGCCTCCTTGGCCGTCCCGGTAATCCCGGAAAGCCGGGTGCAGACCCGGAAAAAGCGCTGGAAACTCAACTGCGCGAGGTTCTCAGCCGGCTGGGAGATCGTGATTCCCTCCTTGGCCTCGACTGCCTGGTGGAGGCCCAGCCGCCACGAGCGGCCCGGCATGAGTCGTCCCGTGAATTCATCGACGATCACGACCTGCCCGTCCATGATGACGTACTGCTTGTCCCTGAGGAAAAAGTGCCGGGCGTGCAGGGCCTGGAGGACGAGGGTCGACATCCAAGCCGGCTGGGAATAAAGCCCGATCTGGTAGGCCGAGCACCAGGCGGAGATCTTCGAACGGCCGCCGGGGAGGAGATGGACGTCCTTGTAGGTGTAATCCAGGTCGTAGTCCTCGCCCACCAGGAGGGTCGCCGCCAGCTTGTCGGCGTGCTGGGAGGCAGCGATCATCGTCTGGTTCTCCTGGGGACGGCTGATGATGAGCGGGGTCACGGCCTCGTCGATCATCTGATTGTCCGCCTCGTCGACGATCACCGTGTGCAGGCCCCGCTGGACGAGGGGAAGCGCGGGCGCCCGGGGGCGCAGGAAACGGGCGACCATCCGGCGGCCCGGCTCGGCCAGGACCCCCATCTGGAGCCGGTCCCGGAGAAAATCAGCGACCAGCTCCTTGCTGGTCGTGTAAACGACCTCGGCCAGGTAGGACGACCGCCGCTCTGCCGCATCCATGGGGCCTGCAATATGGGCTGAACGCAGCCCACAGGCCTTGTAAAACCCGCGCAGGCCGGTGGCATCGCGCTCGGCGAGGTAATCGTTGGCCGTGATCACGTGGCAGGGCAGCCCGGTCCAGCCGTAGGCGGCGGCCGCCAGGGCGATCGTGAGGGTTTTCCCCTCCCCCGTGGCCATTTCGCCCAAATAACCGTTCAGAAGGGCCAAGGCCCCGAGGATTTGGACCCGGTAGGGGGTCATTCCCAGTTCGCGCCGGGCCGTCTCGACAATCAGGGGAAGAACCTCGGCAAAGACGTCCCGGTTCCGCCGGCCGCGGCGCAGGACCGTGTCGCGGGCCTCCCGGAGCTTAACATCGAGCTCATGGGGGGGCAGATCCTGCATTTCCTTGGCCACGGCCTCGATGAAGCCGGCCTTGTCCCAGAGTTTCTCGTATTCGGACTTGCGGCTCCGCCAGGCGCCGTGACCCCGGTGAACGAGCGCATCGAGCCCCTCCGGCAGCTTGTCTGGCCGCCGGAGCTCCGTCCTGCGGACTTCCGACATTGGCGTGCTCATGTATCAATAATTTCTGAGGTGGAGCGGGACCTCCGGGCACGCTGGCTTGGGACTGGGTCGCTCAGCGCGCTCGGAGATCGCGCTCCACCTCGGACTTGACTGAAATGATCGTGGTTCGACTTCAGGTTTCAGGTCTCCGGTCTCGGGTTTTTAAGTCCTATATCCTGTACCGCTGCTGCAGCATCTGCCTGAACTCCCTGATCCAGCGAACCAGGAGGGGCGATGGGGGAAGGTTGAAGCGGACCATCCCGGTGCGCCCCTGCCAGAGGACGGGGGCTCCCGGGTGGCCGGGGGTGCGCACGGGGGGCTTGACCCTGGCCAGCACCAGAAAGAAGGGCTCGGCGGTCTGGATTCCGTGCGGATCGTCGAGTTGGACCCTGACCGGGCCCTTGGCGGACCAGCCCAGGGCGGCGGTCGGCAGCGTGTCCTGGCGGCCGGGGACAACCTTCCAATCGGTGATCTCCAGTGCCTCTCCCGCCGAACCGTCGAAACGAACGGTGCCGCCCCGGATCCGGCCCGAGAAAAGTTCTCCGGCCTCGCTCTGGGGCACCACCACCTGGACTTCCCAGCCCTGGCCCTTTGCCACGACCTCGCCGACGTATCCGCCGCGGGCAACCCACGTCCCCGCCAGGTTCTCCTCGGAACGCGGGCTCCAGACACCCGATTCGGGGGCCCGGACGGAGAGGGCGTCGCGGTCCGCCTCGAGCTTGGCCACCCGGGCCTCGGCCGCCTCGCGGCGAAGCCTCGTGGGCTCGATACCCGCCGGAAGTTCGTTCAGCATCCGGCGCTCGCGCGCCCGGGCCTCCTCAAGGTCGGAATGGGCGGCGGCGACCGTCAGGTCGAGCTCCGGGTTCTCCAACCGGGCGATTTCCGCGCCCTTGGAGACCCGCTCGGATCCGCGGACGCTCACGGCCCGCACCCAGCCGTCAACCCCCGTGCGCACCTCCGCCGACCCCACAGCCCGGGCCGCAGCGGGCGCCCGGAAGTGATGCGGCAGCGGGATGACCCCCAGGAAAAGCACGACGACGGCAAAGGCCCCGGCCGAGACCAGCCAGGCGCGCTTGCGAACCCGGCCAAGCCTCGGGTCGCGCAAAAGGTAGGTGAATATCCCCACTATCGGCAGCGCAAATGATCCAATGAAGGTCACCAGTCCGGCAAGAAGTCCGATGCCAAGGTACCGGTCCGCCACCAGGAGGATGATGACCACGGTCACAAACATCCGGTACCACCAGCTCGCGACGCCATAGACCGCGAGCCAGAAGGCCTCCTTCGGGGAGCGGGCCGGGTTTTCGGATCCCTTCACACCAAAAGCATGGGTTTCAACCAGATAGCTCCATTCGCGACTGGAACGAGGTTGGAGATTCGGGGAGTCGGTGAGATCCGCCAATATATAATAGCCGTCGAAACGCAGCAGAGGGTTGAGATTGAACACCAGGGTCGAGACCGAGGCGACAATCATCACGTTGTAGGCCAAGCTGTTAATCAGGCTAGGTCCCGTGTTGGCCCAGACGACCGCACAGAGGGAGGCCAGGAAGAGCTCCGGTATCATGCCCGAAAAGCCGACGATAACCCGCTTCCAGCGCTCGCGGAACGCCCAGGCCGCCGTCGCATCGACGTAGGGGATGGGGGTGAAGACGAGCAGGGTGACGCCCATGGCGTGGACCTCTCCGCCGAACTTCTTCACCGCGGTCGCATGCCCGAACTCGTGGACGAGCTTGGCCAGCGTGAACCCGGCATAGAGCAGCAGGAGGTTCCCGGGCTCGAGGACCGACTGGCTCTGGTCCCGGGCGCGGTCCCAGTGCGAGAAGACAATGCCCAGCCCGAGGAGGACAACCAGGACCCAGATGACGCCCATCGCCTTGGTACAAAGGTAGCGCAGGACCGGCCAGGCCCGGTTCAGGAAGGTATCCGGGTCGAAAAGCCGGATCCTCAGGAAGAATATCCCAAAGATCTGCGACTTGATCTCCTGGCGAATGCGACGCTGGTGCCGCTCAAAGAGGCGCGCCGTGTCCGGGGCGACGTCCGAGACGATCAGGTTCGCCTGGTAGAGCTGGGCGAGCATCGAGACGATCTCCCCCTGGCCAGGGGCCCGCTCGGGGTCCCGGTCGAGGCAGAGGAGCCACAGCTCCTCGATCGTCCGCGTGCCGTCGAGCCGGGCGATGAAGGCGTAGGCCTCCGGCCGGAAGCGGAAGAATTCGTTCGTGAAGGCGTCCTGGGCGATATGCCAGATGTCGCCGCGGAAGGCCTGCCGGCGAATCTTGACGGAGGGACGGAGCCGCAGCCGCTGGGAGGCGACCCGGTGCCACGACTCACTGAATAGTGCGCGATCCTGGCTCATGGTGCGGTTACCACCAAAGTTTCAGACGCAGGAAGTCGATCAGCCGGTGGGTGGCGATCCAAAGGAAGCTCCGGTAGCCGGCGTCAACCTTCGCGATGCCGCTCATGCCGGGCCTGAACCAGGAGGCTGTTTTGTCGAGCCGTCCGCGGAGGGTGAAGGCGTTCCCGTCCTTGTCCACGGAGGCCATGGGCTCGATCCGCACGATGGACACGTTGAAGGTGTCCTCGGGACGGCTGGCGAAGGCGGCGTAGGCCCGGCGGCTGCCGGCGACCTGGTCGATGTCCTTCTCGGGCACCCGCATCTCCACGTAGAGGTCTTTCAACTGGGAGAACTTCATGAGCAGGTCGCCGGTCTTCAGCGGCGCCCCGATCCTCTCGCGAAGGTCGCCCTCGACAACCACCCCGTCGAAGGGGGCCCGCATTTCAGCCCGGGATAGGCGGTAGCGAACGAGGTCGAGGCGCGCCTCGGCCTCCGCCTGCATCGCCAGGGCCACCCGCATGTCCGAGAGCTGGCGCTCGGCCTCGGCCTTTTCGGCCTCGCTTGCATAGCGCTGCTCCTCGGCCAGGGCGGAAGCCTCCTCGACCCTGAGGTCGTCGGTGGCCATCGAGACCAGAAGCCCCCCCTTGGGGACGACATCGCCGGGCCGGACGGTCACGGCGCCCAGATAGCCGTCAAAGGGCACCGGGACGAACTGGAGGGCGTCGGGGCGCAGGATAAAGGTCGCGTCCACGTGGTAGGGCAGCGGGACGAAGGTCGCCAGGGCGAAAAGGATGAATCCGGACAGGGCGGCGACCTTGATCCATGTGTGCTTCGGCCCCAGGAAACCGGCGCACCATTCGCGGAATTCAACCGCCCAGCGGGCGCCGAACCACCGGTCGAGCCGGTGGAGGTCCCCGAGGCGCCGGGCGACCTGGTCGGCAACGACCCGGAGGGCAAGGGCATCGGACTCCGTGAAATGCCGCGAGGAGCGCTCCAGGAGGAGCACGCCCTTCGGATCGCCGTCCACCCGGACGGGCGAGGAGAGGAGGGAGGGCACGTGCTCGAGCTCGGCGTAGGCCCCATGGTCCCGCGAGATGACGGTGCTGTCGGTCCCCGCCGGCCAGAGGATCTCCTCGTCCTGGTCCCGGGTCTCCTCCATGGCCGCCTCAAGTCGCTGGACGATGGCCATTCGCTTCTCAAAGTGGTCGGTGCCGCTGATCGCCTTCACCCTTATATAGGGTCCCTCCGTCCAACCCAGGGATACCCGGGTGGACTGAAAGCGGGCGGCCAGCTCGTTCACGAGGGCCATGGACACGCTCAGGAACCGGGTCTGGGAGTTGGTGGCGGCCAGGACCTCAAGGGCCTGGGCGTAGTTCTCGACCTCGCGCTTCGTCCGGTTCAGGAGCTGCTGGCGCTGGTAGAGAAAGGGGGTGTCGGCCGCCAGGCGCAGGATGCCGCCGGCGTTCCTGAGCTCCTCGGGGGTATTCGTGGGCAGGACGACCGCAAGGACACTCAAGGGGGATCCCTCTCCCATCGCGAGCCCGATCAGGAGGAAGCCGAGCCCGGACTGGCCGGTGGACCCGGTTGCAACACCGTCGGCGGCCGCCCGCTTGGCGAGCGCATCAAAGGCCGGACCCGCGACGGATAGGGGAAACTCCCGGGGTGCGGGCCAACCCGCGACAATGCGCCACGCTCCCTCGATGTTGACCACCACAGCGGTGGCCTGGGCACGCACAAGCTCAGCGCAGGTCTGAGAGAAAAGCGCCCAGAAATCCTTCTGTGAGCCGTCAAAAAGGCGGCATGATTCCAGCTTCGCAACGGCTTCCGCTGGGCTGGTGGGGGACTCGGAATTCATATTTAAAGAGGACGATCTTTTCGTTCATCCTTTACATTATCAATGTCAAACACCTATCTATTTTGACCAACAGCCTTAATTTAATGAACGCTACCCCTACCCACCGCCTTCGTTTCTCGTCCTGGGCCGCGATGATCCTGGCCCTGCTTCCCCTGTGCGGCTTACTCCTCGGCGGCTGCGGCGGCAATTCTGGCGGCGCCGTGTACGGGCTCCCGTCCCAACTCGCACCCACTTCGCTCGCGGGCCACACCCTCAACTTCGTCGACCCCAACCAGAGCCAGTTCACGACGACCTACGTGTTTGCGACTGGCACCTACACCTCGCCCAGCGGCGACAGCGGCACCTACACTTACCAGGTCTCCAGCTCGAACACGAACCAGGCCACGGTTAACATCGTCTCGGCCTTCGTGCCGGCCATCACGGACACGCTTACCTTTACCTCGGGCACCGGTGGAACGTTCGTCAACCAGGTCGCCGCCAGCGGTACATTCACTATGCAATGACGTTCGCGTGCGGCAATCGCGCAAAGGCATGGCTGCACGGAGCGGTAGTGCTGTTGGGGCTGGTGGGAGCGGGGTCGGGGTGTAACTCCGCCGAGAAGGAGCTTTCGCGGGAACAGGATACGCGGCAGGCCGAATGGAAGGCCCTCGTGGCTCCCGGCCATGATCCGGCCCCGGTCACCCTCGATTGGAAGACCGCCCTTGAGCGGCTGAAAACGCACAACAACAAGGTGCTTTCCGCGGACCTGGACGTCTCCCGGGCCGCCGAGGCCCTGGACCAGGTGAAGCGCTCGCTGATCCCCACCGCGAACTTCTCGGCCGCCTACGAGCACTTTTTCAGCAGCCAGTACGCCGGCTTCGAGCCCTTCACCTTCGCCGCATCCCTCTTTTTCGACGTCCCGGGATTTTTCACCTTCAAGGTGCGCTACGAGGCTGCCGTCCTGACGCTTGCCCATGCCCGGCTTGTCAGGGAGACCGTCTGGCGCCAGCAGGTGATCGCCCTCTACCGGGCCGCCCTTGCGGGCCGGGATCTCGACGCCCGCGCCGACCTCCTCTCCCGCCGGCAGGCCGCGATCGCCACCCTCGCCGCGGAGGCGCCGGATACGGCTGCCGCAAAGCGGGGTGAACTGTCAATGGAGCGATCCGACCTGGCGCGGATCCGCGACGACTGGCTGACCCGCACCGGGGAGATTCTCGGGATGCCCGGGGTTCCCCTGGTCATTTCCAGCGAGGGTCTCCCCCCCCCTTCCCTATTCCGTCGCCTCGGCCCGTCCCCGGCCCGAGGACCTGGCCCACCTGACGGTGCGAATGGCCGCCCTCGATCTGCTTGCCCTCCGCGCCCGGCGGCTCGGGATAACGATCCAGGAGTGGCCGGAAATCGAGATGTCGGTGAGCAGCCCGACCGTGTACGAGGCCGGCAACGGGAACACCTATGCCTGGTCGCCCCGGCAGGTCTTCCTCTCCGTGGGTACTTATTGGACCCTGGATACCCAGGGGAAGCACGCCAGCGACCGGCGCCTGCTGGCCGAGGAGACCGTCGTGCGCCGGGAAGTCCTGGAGCAGGAGGCTGCGGCCGCCGCCGCCAAGCTCCGCCAGGCCCTGGACGGCCTCGCAAAGACCGACGGCCGGATCGAAAGCGTCGACCAAGCCCTGGCCTCCTCCGACGCCGCCCTCCGCCCCGCCCTCTCCGAGGCCCGGGAGTCCCTGCTGGCAGACCGGCGGGAGTGGAGCCTGACCCTTTGGTTTTTCGACGATTCGCTGTGGCGCAACGGGGGCCAATCAGGTAGCTAGTTTGCCCTTCCGAAACCTGACGCCGCGCATGCAAGGCCCTGAAACTTACCCCCAAGCCAATCCGAGGTGGAGCGCGATCTCCGAGCGCGCTGAGCGACGCAGTCCCAAACCAGCGTACGCCGTAGTCTTAGCCGCAGCAGTTATTTCCCTATTTGGCTGCACCCGTTCGGATCAACCCACCCCGCCCCCCTCGCGCGCCTGGGACTGGTCGACTTTTCCGCTCTCGTCCCAACTGCTCGTCGCCCAGCTACCCGCGTCCATCGTTCCCGTCCGCGCCGAGACCGTCCGGGCGCCGGTTTCAGGGATCCTCCACATCCTCCCCGCCGCCCACCAGCCCGGCCCGATGGCGGCCGCAACCGTGTGGGCCTCAATTGACCCGGAGCCCACCCCCGAGGCGGCCCGGCAAATCGACCGCGATCGGCAGGAACTCGCCGATCGCCGCGCGCGCTACCGCCGGTACGACCTGGCCGCGGACCTGGGCAAGCTCGACAGCGATATCGAGGCGGCGCGGGAGGCCCTCTCGGTGGCCCGCTTTGCCGAGCGCTCCCCGGACCTCTTTCAGGGCGACACGCCCGTCCTCGATCCCCGGTTGAAACCCGCCTCGACGGCGGCCCAGGCGGAGGCCCGGCTAAACGCGCTCCTCGAGCGCCGCAAGCAGGTTGCCGCCCTCGACCCCCAGGCCGAGCCCGCCGATATCCAGGCGCTGGCCGCCGCCGTCGATGACCGGAAGCGCGGCCTTGACGAGCGGCTCGCCAGTCACCCCGTTTCCGCCCCGATCCCCGGCACCCTCCGGCTGGCCGTTTCCCCCGATGCGGACGGAACCCGGGTCGAGGCCGGCGAGGTACTCGCGACCGTCGAGGATGACACGGCCCTCGAGGTCGTGGTCCGCGCGACCCTGCCCCTTCTTCACGAGGCGCCCGCCGAGGATCTCTCCTGCACGGTGGCAACCGCGGGAGGCGAGGAGGCGACGGCGACCTTCAATTCCTGGGGAGTGGCCCCGTCCGGCGCAGGGGTGTCGCCCGTGATCCGCTTCCGGCTGCCCCCCGGGGCCTTCGAGGCCGAGCACAGCAACCTGTCCGATGCGGAAAAGCCCGCGCTTGTCTTCGTGCGGCTCCCCGAGGCGGGCAAGGCCCCGCCCAAGACCGCTTCCGAGCGCGCGAGCCTTTCCGGCGTGGAACTGTCCGCGCTTGTCTTCGTGCGGCTCCCTGAGCCGGCCCGGATCGTCCCGAAGCTCGCGCTCGCGGAATGGGACGAGAACGGCGTCCTCGCCGCCGGCTGGCAGCAGGGGCTTCAACGGCTTTTCCCGGGATCGAGGCTTCTGGCCGAAGGTCGCGCGGCCGTGGCGATCGTCCCAAAGTGAGGGCCAGCGGCACTTGCAGAAACCTGAGACCTGTAAGCTATCCCCAAAACCTTCAAACACGCCCGAGGTGGAGCGCGATCTCCGAGCGCGCTGAGCGACGATAGTCCCAAACCAGCGTGCCCGGAGGTCCCGCTCCACCCTCAAACAGCCCCTCTGCAAGAATTCCAAACCCCGCCCTCATGCTCTTTAGCCTGGCCGACCTGAGTTTTCGCTATAGCCCGGCCTCGACGCCGGTCTTCGAGGGATTCAGCTCCGAGATTACCGCGGGCCTGACGCTCGTCCGCGGCGTTTCCGGAGGGGGAAAGAGCACGCTCCTGAAGCTTCTCGCCGGCTACCTGACCCCGCAGTCCGGCCGAGTCCACACCCGTCACGGCCGGCCGCCGGACCGGGACTTCAAGCGCCGCGAGACCGGCTTTGTCTTCCAGCAGTTCAACCTGCTCCCCGCTGCGACCGTCCGGCGCAACCTTGAGCTGGCCGGCCTGATCGCCGGGATAGAGCCTGGACCGCTCGCCACCGCGATCACCCACTGGCTGGACCGGCTGGGAATCGGAGCCCTGGCCAATTCCCCCGCCGAGAAGCTTTCAGGCGGCCAGGTCCAGCGGGCCGCGCTGGCCCGGGCCCTTGCCAAGGATCCGGAAGTCCTGCTGCTCGACGAGCCGACGTCCGGGTTGGATGATATTTCGACAGGATTGATCGCCTCCGTCGTGAGCGAGTGGATAAATTCCGGAAAATCCGCGGTCATATCGACTCACGACCCCAGGTTGGCCGAGACGCTGGCCCCGGTGTCGCCGCACAGCATTCTCGTGGAGATCAAATGAAGAGCGCTTCTGCAGTTCGACTTCAGGATGTAGCCGGGGTCGCCGACCCCGGTGCTTGGGGTCCTATTTGCAATTCCCAATCCCCGGCCTCTCCGAGGCCGGGCCGGGGTCAGCGACCCCGGCTACACCAATCATCGTCCGAATTTCAGGTCTCAGGTTTCAGGTCTCAGGTTTCTGAAATTTCCGAGGTGGAGCGCGATCTCCGAGCGCGCTGAACGACCCAGTCCCAACAAGCGTGCCCGGAGGTCCCGCTCCACCTCAGAAACCAATCTCTGCCCATGAAAGCCGCAACCGCCATAGCCCGCTATCAGTCCCGCGAGCTCGCCATTCGTTGGCGCTCCCAGCCCGCCAGCCCGCTGGCCCGCTGGTTCCTGACCTTCTCCCTCTCGGCGGCGGCCGGCGTCCTTCTCCTGGGGTTCGCCGCCGCAGAAAATGCCCGCCGCGCGGAACTCCGGCGGCTGGGACTGGACACTATAGTAATGCAGGCCCCGGCCAACAGTCCCCTCCCCGAGACCGGCTCCCTCCCCCCCGATCACTGGGCCGCCCCACTGGCCGCCCACGGCGACCTGCTGCTCATGCAGCAGCTCCCCGATCCGGCCTACACCCCCTGGGGCGAGCCCATGCCCGTCTTCGTCGCTCCCTTCGGCAAGACGGGTCATGCCTCTTATAGTGCTGCGAGCGGCGCCATGCGAGGCTTGGCCCCTGCCGCGGAGGCGGTCTGGCTCACCCGGACCCTTCCGGAGGGCCGCACTGTCCGGCTGACGCGGGGTGGACTGCCCTTCACCGCGGTGACCTCCGCCCCGAACGGGAACGTCGAGGCGCTGGGTCTGGATGACCTGGTCGTCCTGCCGGCTGCCTCCGCCGGCGGCTCCGATGCGACCGGCCGCCTCGACGTCGTCCTCTTCGACCCCGCCTCGGCAGCCGCGGCCGGTGACACCGTCCGCGCCGTCCGCAGGCTTTTTGCGACGGAAGGAGTCGCAGCACCCGCGCTTCGCGACCCCTCCCCCTACCGGGCGGCGCTCGATGCGTTCACCCGAACCCAGAATCGCTGGCGCACGGGCATGGCCCTCATCCTCTGCCTCTGCGTGGTCCTCGCCTTCGGCAGCATCGGGATGCTCGAGGAAAAGCAGACCCGCTACACCCAGGCGCTCCTGCGAAGCCTCGGCATTTCCGGGGCGACCCTCTGGAGTTTTTCCCTGGCCGAGAACCTCATCCTCGCCAACACCGCCCTCCTTGCCGCGCTCGCGGCCAGCCGCTTTGCCGCCCGTATCATCCTCGAACTTGCCGGGGCGGCCCAATCGGCCGATTTGCCCTCCGGCGGCCAGCCGCTGCTTTGGCTTGCATGCGCCATAAATACTGGTGTCCTTCTCAGCCTTACGCCGCTTGCTCGATCCCTGCGGCGCCAGGTGGGGGTAGTCCTTCCCTGACGCTCCAGACCCACTTTTCTTGAACAGCACCATGAGTTTGACCAAATGCCAACGCTCCCTCCGAGCGCTTGTGTTTCTAACGCCATCCCTCGCTTTTTGCGCGCCCGTTTCCGGCTCGAGCGACCAGGTACAGCCCACATCAGTTAATGTCCAAATAACTGTAGTTGAGACACCTGCACAAAAGGCCAACGACAAGGCAATCGTCGTCGGTGAAAAGGTTGCCGCCAAGGTCCTCGCCCCCGAAAAGGCCCATCGTCGCAAGTACAAGCCGGAGGCTCCCGGACCCCTCTTTGCCGTCCATGAGGGCGACGAATCATCGAAGATGCCGACCCAGCTCCTCGACCTGATCGTTGCGGCGCTCAACTCGAACCTTGAGCTGAAGTCCGACCGGCTCGATCCCGCCTTCGCCAAGCTGCGGGTCACGGAGGCCCTGGGCGCCTTCGACCCGAACTTCAACTTCGACTTCCTGAAGACCCACGACGAGCACCCCCAGAACGCGGTCCAGTTCCTTTCCACCGGCCAGCTCTCCTATTCCTACCACGAGGACATCCTCCACTACGAGGCCGGCTTCTCGGGCATCCTCCCCACCGGCACCCAGTGGCAGATCGCCACGACCGCCGAGCGGGCCGACAACACCTTCAACGAGGAGTCCTCCTCGATCTTCCACCCCGAATACACGACGATGAGCAAGCTGGAGGTCACCCAGGCCCTGCTCAAGAACTTCGGCTTCGACGCCACCCTCGCGGAGGTCCACCTGAACCAGACCGCCTTTGCGAAGTCCAAGCAGGACTACCGGACCGCCGTCATCAAGACGATCGCCGACGTGATGGCCGCCTACTTCGAGATGGTCTTCGGCCAGGAGAACCTGAAGGTCAAGCAGCAGGCGGTCGACCTGGCCATGCACCTGGTTGACGAGAACCAGCGCCGGCTCGACCAGGGCAAGATGGCCCCGATCGACGTCACCGACGCCCAGGAGCGCCTCTCCGAGGCCCAGGAGGAGCTCGCGCTCGCCAAGAACTTCCTCTCCCACCGCCGCAACACCCTGCGCGAGCTCACAAAGGCCGAGTACACGTCCTCGCTCGACGACAACTGGTATGTGGACGGCGCCGACCTGGTCCACCAGGCCCCGGCCCTCTCCCGCGGCGTGCTCCTGCTCGACATGTTCGAGAACAATCCCTCCTACCTCTCCAACCTCGAGCTGATCAAGGAGACGGACGTCCGCCTGGCCTACGCCAAGAACCAGATCTATCCGAGCGTGGACCTGAAGGGGTCGATCGACTGGAACGGGCTGCAGGGGAGCTGGTCGCAGTCCTTCACCGACTACCGCCAGCGCCCCGGCGCCGACTACACCGCCGGCGTGGTCGTCACGATTCCGCTGACCGGCCGCGCGGACCACGCCCGGCTCGCCGAGGCGAAGATCCGCAAGGCCCAGGCCCTGCTCAACGTGAAGCGCAGCGAGAACGAGCTCCTGGCCGCCTTCGACACCGCAATGCGCGACATCGAGACCGCCCAGGACCGGATCAACCTCGTCCACGCCTCGGTCGTCCTCGCACAGCAGGCCCTCGACTCCGAGGAGCGCCGCCTGGAATCGGGCCTCACCACCAGCTACAACGTGTCCCTGTCCCAGAAGGACCTGAGCCAGGCCCTCTCCCGCGAGCAGGGAACCTATGTTGACCTGAACAAGGCCCTCGTTCAGCTCTACGTCCTTGTCGGCACCCTTCCCGAGAAGGAACACGTCGAAGTGAAACTTAACTGACCATGCCCCCGATCCCCGCCCTCCGCCGCCTCGTTCTCTTCCTGGCCCTCGCGGGCCTGTCCGCCGCCCCGGCGCTCCGCGCCGACACGGCGACCGGTCGCACCTTCGACGGCCTGGTCCTGCCCTTTGAGAACGTCGTCGTGAGTTCCCCCGTCCAGACGACGATCGTCTCGATCGCCGTCAAGGAGGGCGACCCCGTCGTCGCCGGCCAGCTCCTCTCCCACCTCTACGCCCGCCTCGAGGAGCTGGACATGCTCCGCGCCAAGGCCGACCTCGACAAGAAGGAGTTCGACGCCCGCAGCTCGAAGAGCCTCTACGCCCAGAAGGTCATCAGCGAGGACGAGGCCCTGAAGAACCGCAGCGAGGTCGAGGGCGCCCGCCTCGTCGCCCAGATGGCCGAGGAGACCTTCCGCCAGCGCACGATCACCGCCCCGATCGCCGGGATCGTGGTTGAGAAGATGCGCGAGGTCGGCGAGACCGTCTCGCCCGCCGAGCCGCTCTTCCGGATCGTGGACATCAGCAAGGTCTATGTGCAGTTCTACATCAAGGCCGAGGAACTCCCCCTGATCCATCTCCACGCCCCGATGCTCGTCCGCGTCCCCGTCCTCGACGCGAACCGTGTCTATTCCGGCACCGTTGACTTCGTCGACCCCCGGGTGGACGCCGCCTCCGGCCTGATGCGGGTCAAGATCATCGTCGAAAATACCGACGCCTCGATCAAGGCCGGCGTCCGCGCCGAGGTGTCGTTTCCGGAGTCGGCGAATTAACCGTCTTTTCGGCAGTGGGTTCGAGGTGGAGCGCGTTCTCCGAGCGCGCTGAGCGACTATAGCCAAACAAGCGCGCTCGGAGATCGCGCTCCACCTCGGATTTCAGTTCTCAGGTATCTGATATCTCCACCCACCGTCCCGCCACCGTCAGCAGCACGCACCAGGTCACCAAAATGGCCGGGCACTGAAAGGGAAAATCAAAGCAGGCGTGGATCAGCGTCTGGAGGCAGCCGATCAGCAGCGGGATGGCCATCGGGTGCCAGAGGACCCTCTTCCTCACAAACCACGCCAGCCACCACCCCGCCCCGGCCAGGATGATCAGGTCGCCGATGAGCCCGACCTCGATCGGGATCTCCAGCCAGTCGCAGTGCGCGTGCTCCCAGAAGACGGTTCCATTCTCGTAGATCTCCGGATAGTTTCGGACATACTCCGGAAAAAGATGCCGGAACCCGCCCGCCCCGACGCCCCCCAGCCAGTGGTCCCGCAGCATTTCCCCTGCCGCGTGCCGCGCCAGGACCCTCGAATGCACATCGGGCTCGCTTGAGCCCTCGACCAGCATCGAATTCCAGCGCCCGTAGATTTCCGAGAAGTCGATATACCGGAAGGCGACGGCCACGAAGAAGAAGAGGAGAATGACGACGACCTTCGTCACCGCCGAATTCGCCCCGGGCGCCTTCGGCCCGTAGCGCCCCCTCATGAGGAACCACGCCCCATAGATGCCCAGCGCAATCACCAGGACCAGGGTCGCCCCCCGGGACATCGTGAAAAACACGCCACCGATGATGAAGAGTCCCCCCAGTGCGATCACGCCCGCCGGGGTCGACTTGGCGAGCGCCCTCCGCCCATGGTCGAGATGCCACGTCGCCAGCGCTATCGCCGCGAAAGCCGCGAGGTCCAGGTACGCCCCCGCATGGTTCGTATAGATGAAACTCGCGACGAGATTCTTCTCGGTCAGCGCGATCAGCGGCCAGGGCACCCGGTGATCGCCCGTCACCCGCTGGAACGCCAGCAGCGCGCACAGGACGAGCCCGTTGGCGACCACGATCCCAATCAGGATCCTAATCGACCGCCGGCGGGTGAGCCCCACCCAGGCCGCGGACACCGCCAGCCAGCAGCCCCCGTAGATGATGAGCTGCCGCCACGCGTTGAACCGCTCGAAGGGGACGCCCACGCCCGACGGCAGCCATCGGATAGGATTGGCCGACATCAGCCACCAGAAATTCCCATACTGGCGGAAATTCCAGGCAGGATTCAGCGCCTGTACAATCACAAGGAGCAGCATCGTCGCCCCGCCCCAGAAGATCGGAAAGCGCACGAGCCGCGGCCAGAGGATGAGCCGGAACGGATCGGCCCCGCCGATCATATCCCGTGTGAAATCCCGCGGCGTAAGCGCCACCCAGAGGGAAGCCCCTGCCATCCCGAACCCGGCAAGCTGGCTCCACGGATGCATCGATCCGAGGGCCCAGGGCAAAAAACAAAGATACGCCCCAAGCACCCCCAGCAGTCGCCGCTCGCCCGGATGGAGCGGCCTGCGGGTCGACACCCCCCTGAACGACTCGACCCTGCGGAGTTCCGGCTGCGCGTGTCGTTCGAGAGGCACAACCCAAGAAAATACCCCCCGCCTGGATCCGCAAGCATTCGATGCCATTGCAGAGCGCGAGAACATGGAGATGGATGCCCCCGGGGATTGACTTCAGATTGTAGCCGGGGTCGGTGACCCCGGCCCGGCGAAGCCGGGGATCGAAGGATCGGCTCAGGTTTCAGGCTTCCGGTCTCAGGTTTCTGCACGCCCCCCTTGCTATTATCCCCCAATCCCCACCCAAAAGTGATTGAACCCCTCATTAGTCAGACTACCATGTCTGACATGATCATCACCCTGCGGCAATTTCACCGCGAGCTTGCCCGCATCCGCCAGGCAGCGTCGCAGGGCACCGAGATCATCGTCCAGGCCCGCGGGGGCGCCCGGTACCTGTTCAAGCGAATCGATGCCCACGCCCCGCTTTTCGGCGACATAGCCGGCCACCTCGCCGGTTCAACCAGGACAGGCAGGCGCACAAAGGACCTCAGCGGCTATGGTCGCAACCCGAAATAGAATCATCGTCGATTCCGGTCCCCTGGTAGGCTTCCTCGACTCGAGCGACCAGTGGCATTCATGGGCGAAGGACGCCATGCGCAGCCTCCCCTCCCCTTTCCTCACCTGCGAGTCTGTCCTACTATATCACGCGGAGCGAGGAGCAGACGGGGGAGGGAGGGAAGATTGTCGAGCCGCCGTCAAAACGCCGTGGTTGATGGCGCGTCGCCGAAGGTTTCTGCAAGGGCACGATTGCTATTATGGGGCGATGCAAACTAACAGCCTTGAAATACTGGAACAATCGGAGTTGCCGGCGGGGCAGGCTCGTGCAATTCTTCGGGTGATGGAAATCGAGATTTCATCCCGGGAGGAGGTGCTGGTCACCAAGGGCGCGCTGAGGGACGCCTTTCACTCGCTGGAGCTTAAGATTGAGTCACTTGGGGCGGAGTTAAGGGGGGAAATCAAGGACAGCGCGCATGCGCTTGACCTGAGAATTGAGCGAAGTGAAGGCAGGACCGCGCGCTGGGTTTTGACCTGCACGATGGGGCAGGCGGCGATGATCGCAGGGGCGGTGTATTTTGCGCTGAGGCATCTTAGGGGCTGAGTTGGGGAATGTAGCCGGGTTCTGGGACCCCGGAGCTTGGGGTCCCAATTCCAATCGCCGGCCTCTTCGAGGCCGGGCCGGGGTCAGCGACCCCGGCTACAATCGATCCACCCCGGCTACAATCGATCCAGCCCGGCTACGTCGGACCCAGGCTGCAAACAGGTTTCAGGTCTCTACGTTTCAGCCTTCGGCAGTAAGGGCACAGGTTGGTCCAGCCTTTGATCTTATGCTCAAGATGCCGTCGTTTGGGCCGATCTAATGGGCGCAAATCGGGCTTTGAGGGGCTTGCCAATATGTAGTATTACGTACTACAAAGACTTGATGAATTTTCATCATGGGGCAACAATACGGTCTAATGGACACGTTTGAGGACATCTTTTGCGAAAGGCACGAGCTGTCTCCGGCGGCGTTCGGCAAGCGCGTCTTCTGGAAATGCCTTCATCGGCGGGCCATTCCGCTTGTACCGATTCTTTCGATACTGCGGCCAAACTATTTCGACCCGGAGCGCGCCCTGATCGCACGGGTGCGGTACGCGGAGAAGATGAACCAAGTCTGGGAGGAGTTGCGGGAGTACTTCACCCATCCGAGCAACCAGGGCTGGCTCCGGCGCAGGGCCGGGATCCGGATCTCCGGCCGCAGGCTGATCGCGTTCGCGAGGATCTACCTGCCGGCGTCGGGGACGCCGCCGCCGCCGTATGGCCAGAGACCTGAGACCAGAGACCTGAAACCTGATTCAGAAGGCATGCAACCAGAGGTCTGATTCTTACGGAATGGTGAAGTTTTGGGAGCGTTGAGGGGAACAGGGGGGATAGGACCACGGCTGCAACGAATCTCGGCGGGATTGACTCAGGTTTCAGGTTTCAGGTCTCATCCTTCTGAAAAAATGTGGTTGTCCCGCTTCGTCCTCCTTAGGCTGCTCGGGCTCGTGTATGCGGTGGCCTTCCTGGTCGCGGCAAACCAGGCGCTGCCGCTGCTCGGCGCGCACGGGCTCACTCCCCTCGCCCTGTTTGTCGATCGGCTCCGCGATTACTTCGGGTCGACGTCGGCGGGGTTTTTCAAGATACCGTCGCTTTTCTGGTTCTGGGACTCCGACGCCGCGTTGTCCGGCTGGGCGTGGTTCGGGTTCGCGCTGTCCTGCGTGGTGGTGGCCGGGTACGCCAATTCGCTGATCCTGGGGGCTCTTTGGCTGATTTACATGTCGTACGCGCACCTGGGACAGGTCTGGTACGGCTACGGCTGGGAGACGCAGTTGCTCGAGACCGGGTTCCTGGCGATCTTCCTGGTCCCGCTGCTTGATGCCCGGCCCTTTCCGGGACGGGCGCCGCCGATGGCCATTTTCTGGCTCTATCGGTGGCTCATCTTCCGGATCATGCTGGGCGCAGGATTAATCAAGGTGCGGGGGGACGCCGCCTGGCGGGACCTGACGGCGCTCTACTACCACTTCCAGTCCCAGCCGATTCCCGGGCCCGTCAGCCGGTGGTTCCACTTCCTGCCAAGGATCCTCCTGCGGATCGGTGTCGAATTCAACTACCTGGCCGAATTGGTCGCCCCCTTCTTCGCCTTCTGGCCGCGGATGGCCCGGATTGTGGCGGGCCTCGTGATGATCGCCCTGCAGTTGGTGCTGATTATCAGCGGAAACCTGTCCTTCCTGAACTGGCTGACGATTATCCCGGCGCTGGCCTGCTTCGACGACGCGTTCTGGGAGAGGATCCTGCCCGGGTTCCTGGTCCGAAAGGCGCAGGCGGCGGCCCAGAGTGCCGTGCCGTGCCGGCCGATGCTGGCCGCATCGTGGGCGGTAGCGGCGGTGGTCGTCATCCTGAGTTACCAGCCGGTGGTGAACCTGGTTTCGCCGGGGCAGATCATGAACACCTCGTTTGACCGGCTGGACCTGGTGAACACCTACGGGGCCTTCGGCACGGTGGGCAAGGAGCGGCTCAATGTCGTCTTTGAGGGCACGGATGCGGAGGTGCCGGACCAGAACACGGTCTGGAAGCCCTACCCCTACAAGGGGCTTCCGGTGGACCTGAAGAGGGGTCCCGTGCAGGTTGCCCCCTACCAGCTTCGGTTCGACTGGCAGATGTGGTTCGCGGCGATGGGTTCGCCGCAGCAATATCCCTTCACGCTGAATGTCATCTGGAAATTGCTGCACAACGACCCGGGGACGCTCAGCCTTTTCGCGGGAAATCCATTCCCGGGGAAACCGCCGCGGTACGTCCGGATGATGGAGTACCGGTACCAGTTTGCGAAGCCGAACAGCGAGGGGCGGTGGTGGGATCGGGAGGAGCTGGGGACGTGGCTGCCGGGCCTCTCGGCGGACAATCCGAAGCTGCAGAGCTATATCGAACGATCCGGTTGGCGTTGATTCGGCGCGCCAACTTTAGATCGGCAGTCGGAGGACCTCGTTGAGCTTGCGGCCGAGGGCGCGGCGGCGGACCGGAGAGACGCGGCCTATTTTCTCGATCAGGCACTCACGAAGGACGACGTGGATGAATTCGCAGCCGCAGACGATCTGGAATTCGAGGCCATCAGCGCCATTGAGCACCACTTGATGGGACTTTGGGCCTTCCGCCGGCACCCGCTTTGAGCAGGCGAGCACGTTGAGCCGGGTCCGGTTGCCATTCATGCACCACTCCGGCGGCGAGATGACCACGGCGGGGTGGAGATCCTTATCTTCGGAACGAATCCGAAAGCGGACGATGTCCCATTGCTCAACTTGCATCGAAGGACGGCTCCGAGCGGTCGGCGAGCTTCGTCAGTTCGTCCCCGTCCTCAAAATGGAAGTAGCCGGCGGGCCGGGCGGGAATCGGGACGACCTCGGAGATCTCCTCAACCCGGTAGAGGCGCTTCTTGCGCCTGAGAAGCACCTCCCGGCCCTTGCTCACCTGGTCGAGCAGGGCGCCGAGCCTGGGTTTTGCCTCGGAGACAGTAAGGGCCTTCAGCATGGACCTAAATTAGTCCGAAAAACGGACTAATCGAGAAAAATCAGCACACGGCGGATGGGCCGCCTGGGGATCGGAAGTTTTCACGCACGCATTATGGCAAGCGCATCTTTGCAGAAGGCTGAAACTTAGAGACCTGAAATCTGAATTCAAACCTCGGATTCGGAGAATTGGATCGGTTGTCGGGTATTAAATTTCAGGTTTCAGGTCTCAGGTTTCAGGTTTCTGACCTGATGCTATCAGCAGCACCCGCAGATGCCTGAGGGCGACCTTGGCGGGCTCAAAGTCGGGTTTCAGGGCCAGCGCCGACTCCAGGTGGCGGAGGGCCTCGCGGTCGCGGCCGGCGGCCTCAAGGAGCATCGCAAGGTTGTAATGGGCCTTGGCGTCGTCGGGGGAGAGCTTGAGAGCCTTTTCGAGGTGGGTGATCGCCTCGGGGCGCCGGCCGGTCGCGGCCAGGGCGTAGCCGAGGTTGTTCTCGGCCTGGGCGAAGGCCGGCTTCAACCGGAGGGCCTCCTCGAGGTGGGGGATCGCCTCGGCCTGCCGGCCCATCCCGGCAAGGGCAAAGCCCAGGTTGTTCTCGGCCTCCGGGAAGTCGGGCTTCATCCGGAGGGCTTCCTCGATGTGTTTGACGCCCTCGAGCGGCTTCCCGAGACCCACCAGGGCCATCCCCAGGTCGTTTTCAGCGCCATGGGAGGCCGGATCAAGGGCAAGGGCCTTCTCAAGGTGGGTCTTGGCCTCAAAATGGCTTCCCTGGTCATCCAGGAGCTTCCCAAAGTTCGCCTCGGCTGCCGCATCGCGGGGGTCGTCGCGAATCAGCCGCTCATATTCCGCGGCGGCTTCCCGGGGTCGGCCGGCATCCGCAAGCGCCTTGGCAAGGGAGGCACGGGTCTTCGCGAGCTTGGGCTGGAGCTGCAGGACCCGGCGGTAGTGGGAAATCGCCTTTTCGGGTTCGTGCCGGTCGGCGTAGACGCTGGCCAGTTCGTCCTCGGCCTGGGCGTCTCGGGGCTCCAGCCGGATCGCCTCCTCGTAGCTGCGGATTGACTCATCCAGCTTCTGGTCGTGGTGCTGGATGAAGCCCAGGTTCACAAAGACGGCTGCGGAATGCGGGTTCCGGGCCTGATTGTAGGTCCACATCGTCTCCTGATCCACGAAGACGCCGGCGTAGCGGCGGCTTTCGACGGCGAGGCCAGCCACCAAAAGAATGGATAGGATTTGAACAGGAAGGACGGGAAGGACGAGAAGACCAAACAATCGCGTGGTTCGGCCTTCCCGCTCTTCCCGGCCTTCCTGTTCAACTTCTGAATTGCCTTGTCCCATTCCGGCGCCTGCGGCGGCCAGGCCCACCAGTCCGGCAAGGGACAGGTAGCAGAGGTGGTCGGCGACGGGGGCGACGTGCTGATAGGCCATCGGGACGAAGCCCAGGACGGGAACCAGGAAGAGGAGGAACCAGCCCAACCCGAAGATCAGGTGCCGGGGCGCCGCCCGTCCCCTGCCCCATTTCCAGAGACCGAGAAAGACCGCAGCCACGACAAGCCAGGGAAGAAACTGCAGCGCGGACGGAGGATCCAGGCTCCAGCGCGGGTAGATCGGCATCAGGTTGCGGGGGAAAACGCACTTCCAGAAATAGAAGGCGATCGCCAGCCCGGCCTGCGCAATCCGGGCGGCCGGGCCCTGAACCGGGAGATTCCAGTAGGCGATCGCGCGATTGAGCTGAAACCAGACGGTGACCGCCCCCATGGCCGCGGATACGAAAAGGAAAGGGGCTGCGATAAGGAGGTCGGGCCGGGCGATTCGGCCGCGCTTCCACCAGACGTGGAGAAGGATGACGGCCGGGAACATAATAACGGAACTCTTGCAGAGGACTGCGGCCACGTACCAGAGGAGGGAGGTTACCGGGATGAGCTGGCCGATGGAGCGCCATTCGGTGGCGGAGTCGAACGAGCGCGCCAGGGACGTCACGCTCCACCTTTCGGAGTCCCAAGCGAGATACGCGCTGAAGGAAAGCAGGAGGAGCGGGAACGAGAGGGTGTTCTTCAGCTCGCCGGCCCAGGCCACGGACTCGACGGCGACCGGGTGGACGGCGAAGAGGAGACCGGCGAGCCAGGCCAGGCGCACGCCGAGCTTCCGGAGGACGCGCCAGAGCAGGAGGGCGCCCAGGGCATGGAGGGACGCCGTGAGCACATGGTAGGCGAAGAGGTTGTCACCGAACAGGTGCCACGCGATCCAGAGGAAGGTCGTCTTGACCGGGGCGTAGTCCGGCGCAGCCGGAGCGTACCACATCCGCAGGAGCCCGGACCATTGGTGGAGGTCCTGGTTTTGGGAGATTTCGAAGTCGTCCCAGAGCCAATCGCCGGAGAAGGCCGGCGAGAATATCCAGGCGGTCGCGGCGATGATCGCGCCGACCTTCAACGGAAACCTGAGACCGGAGACCTGAGACCGCTCCCTCAGAAGGCGGAAACTTGAAACCTGAAACCTGAAATTTTTTATCCGACCAAGGACGGCTGCGACTTGAGACCTGAATGGAGGCACGCAGGGATCTTGGCAGGTATTTAGGCGCGGGGCGATAGCGGAGCGCGGGGGGGCTATTGAGCCCAACGCGGGCGGGGGTTTGTCCGGGGTCTTGGACCCCGGCTACAATCGGATGCCGGGCACAATCGGGTCCCGGCTACAACCGGAACGCGTCGCGGGTTACCACCACCAGCCCCAGCCGGAGTTGATCCAGGAACTGTCGAGCCAGCCGTTGGCGCTGATCGAGGGGGAAACGTAGCCCACGAAGTTGCCGCCGGTGCCGGCCTTGGTATTCGAGATGCAGTTCTTGTAGCTCTCGTGCGTGCCGGCGCTGTCCCAGTTGTTGTACTGGCAGTAGCTGGCCGAATCGATCGCCTTGACGCCCTCGGCGTTCCAGTCGGAGCTGCACTGGCTGTAGGCGGAGGCCGAGCACTGCCACTGGGCGTAGACCGAGCCGGTGTCGCTGCGGAAGCAGCCGGTCCAGTTGACCGAGCCCTGGGAGGTGAAGCTGGACGTGCAGGTGTAGGGCACGGCACAGAGGAAGACATTGCCGCCGTAGCCCAGCGGGACATCCGTCACCCAGCAGTTCGACGCGGCGTTGTAGGTCGTCGTCGCAACGCTGCAGTTCGGGTCGAACTTGATGCAGGCGGAGGGGGCGGTGAGTGTCACCTGGCCGGTGCAGCCGGTGAAGGTGATGTTCGAGGCGTCAAACCACAGCGTGCTCGCGTGGTTGCTCAGGCCGGCCACGCTCACGCAGCTGTTGAACCAGATCGTATTGCCCGCGGCGACCGTGCACTTGTTGACGTTCGTGATGATATTGCAGGCCGACGGCATGCAGTTTCCGGAGGTGTAGAGGTCCTCGCAGCCCAAGAGCTGCAGGGAGTTGCCGCTGGTGTAGACCTCCACCTGATAGTGGTTGACCCCGGCCTGCGTCGGGAACTCGAGCAGGTACTGGTTGCCGCTGATCGAGTAGTACGGCGGGTTCGGGCCGGTCGCGCTGTAGGTGTACAGGGTCGGGCTCGAGGAGGTGTTGTTCGAGTAGATCGCGTAGATCGCGATCACGACCGAGGTGTCCTTCACGAAGGTGCCGCTGCCGGTGCTGCCCCAGCAGTTGCCCTGGCCGCTCAGGTTCGAGAAGACCGAGAAGGCGATCGGGACGATTGCCCCGCCGGTGACGCTCTGGTTGCAGCCGTTGTTGTAGCCGTAGGTGCCGCTGCAGGAGCTCTGCTGGATCCAGACGAGCTTCTCGTTGTTGACGCCGGTGCCCGAGACGTAGCCGCCGCCGCAGTCGCCGGCCACCACCGTGAAGGTGTTCGTGTCGGTGGCCGAGGCGACCCCGTTGGAGTCGGTCGCCGTCAGGCTGTAGCTGCCCGCACCCAGCTTGAGGGTGCCGCTGCCTGTGATGCTGGCCGAGTTCAAGCCGGAGATCGTCGGGGCCGTGGCGAGCGCCGCGCCGTTGAGGGTCACATTGACCGAGGTGACGCTGCCGGTGGGCGTGGCGCCGACCAGGCTGTAGGCGACCGAGGCCGTGGTGCTGCCGTAGGGAATCGTGATCGTGGCGCCGTTGGCCGGAACGGTGACATTCACGGTCGGGGGCTGGACGACGACAATCGTGAAGGAGGTGTTCGCCGTGGAGGACCCGTAGGTGTTCGTCCCGGTGTAGACCAGGTTGTAGGTCCCCGCGGTGGAGAGGGTGAGGGTCGCCGCACCGGTGGCCGTGGTCGCGCTGTTGACGCCCGAGGTCGTGGTCAGCGGGAGGGTGGCACCGTTCAGGGTGGCCGAGATTGCGGTGATGTTGCCGCTGCCCGTGGGGCTGACGGCGCTGAAGCCAACCGGGACCGTGGCCGAGGAGCCGGCGGCGATCGTGTAGGTGGCTCCTTCCGTCGGGCTGGTGACGGTGACCGCCGGGGGCGATCCGGCGCCCTGGCCGGTCTGGCCGGCGGTCGGGCAGTAGGTGACGGAGACGGGGGTGCAGGGCACCTGGACCGTGCCGCTCAGGGCGGTGACCAGCAGGCCGGAGGGATCAGGGCCGGGGTTCTCGTTGAATACCGCGAAGGTGATCGTGTTCGCCCCGGCCACGAAGGTGGCATTGGACGAATTGAGGGTGAAGTTGGCGGTCTTCGTGTAGGTCGCGCCGCTGGGCTGGCCGGCGCCGGAGGGCACCGTCGTCCAGTTGAACACCGACTGGGCCGCGTCGTCGGCTGCGATCGTGCCGGTGATCGTGGCCGTGCTCAGGTTCACGTTGGCCGGCATGTTGAAGGTCAGCGTGTAGAAGTAGTAGATGTTCACCCCGCTGCCACCGCTGGCCGGGAGGGCGTTGTTCCCCGCGCCATTGCCGCAGTTCACGCCGCCGGGGGCCGTGACCCACTGCGCGTTGGATGTGTTCGGGACCCAGCCGCCGGCCAGCGAGGTCGGATCGACATAGGTGACGCCCAGGTAGGCGTTCGGGTTCGGGGCCGAGTCGCCGGTGATCACCCAGTGGGCGTCATTGGTTCCCGCCGCCAGCAGGGCACCGGAATCGGTGACACCGGTCGTGTAGAGCCCGGAGATGCTGACCGTGGATACGTTCGAGCCGGTGCCGTTGCTGCCGCAGGGGGCGCCGCAGCTGTAGCTCTTGTAGCCCTCGCAGGTACCGGCGCGGTCGGAATTGTTGTACTGGCAGTAGCTGCCGGACTCGACCGGCTTCACGCCGCAGGAGTTGTAGTTGGTGCTGCACTGCGTGAGCGCGTCGGCCGTGAAGGTCCACTGCAGGCTCATGTTCTGGGCGCTGCCCAGGAAGGAGCCGGCCCAGGTGATCGCCTCGGAGCCCGGGCTGAAGTTAGACGGGGCCGCGTAGGAGAGGGCCGTCAGGAAGACGTTGCCGGTGTAGCCGGCCGGGACCGTGGTGGCCCAAGAGTTCGTCGTCGCGTTGTAGGTGGAGGTGGCCTGCGTGGCCGTCGCGCTGAAGGTGATGACCGCCGAGGGGGCGACCAGGGAGACCGTGGAGCCGTTGACCGCGAAGCTGACCGTCGAATTGCTGAACTGCAGGACCGCTCCGGAGGAGGGAACGCCGCTCACGTTCACGGTGCTGTTGAACCAGATCTTGTTGTTCGCGCACGAGACCGAGCCGGTGAACTTGCCGGTCGTCGTCACGGTCGGAGCCGAGCACGCGCCGCCGGTGACCGTGAAGGTGACCGGGGAGGCCGTCGCGCTTCCGCCCGCGCTGTTCGTGTCCGTGGCGTTGATCGTGTACGTGCCGGCGGCGAGATTGACGGTGCCCGTCGTGCTGATCGTCGTGGCCGGGGAACCCACGGCGAAGACCGGGACAAAGCCGGTGGTCGAGCCGCCGGTCGAGGAGGTGAGGGTCGCGGTCGCCGATGCGGCCGTCGGGAAGGTCGTGCCGGTCGGGGTCGCGCCGCTGATCACGTAGGGGACGGCGGCCGTCGTGCTGCCCGAGGCGATCGCGAAGGACTGGCCGTTGGTCGGGCCGGTGATCGCGATCGTCGGGACGACCGGGGCGACAACCGTGAAGGTGTTCGGGCCCGCGGAGGCGGTGCCGCCGGTGTTGTTCACGTCGGAGGCGACAATCGTGTAGGTGCCCGCCGGGAGGTTGACCGTGCCCGAGGAGGTGATCGCCGTGCTGCTCGCGCCGTAGCCGGTGAAGACCGGCTGGGTGACGCCGGCAACCGAGCCGGACGCGCCGGTTGCAACCGCAATCGTGGCGGAGCCGGAGCTCGCCGAGGTGAAGGTGCTGCCCGTCGGGGTGGCGCCGGTCACCTGGTAACTTACGGGCGCGGTCGTCGCGCCGGAGGCGATATAGACCACCTGGCCGGGCGTCGGGGTGACGATGGTCACCGTGGGCGTCGTGGAGGTGGCGACCGTGAAGGTGACCGGGGTCGCCGTGGCGGTGCCCCCGACGTTGTTCACGTCCGAGGCGTTGATCGTGTAGGTGCCCGCCGCGAGGCTGACCGCACCGGTGGCGGTGATCGAGGTCGAGCCGGTGCCGACCGCGAAGGAGGCCCCGAAGGCGCCCACGGCGTTGCCGGAGCTGTCGGTCATCGAGGCGGTGGCCGACGCGGCGGAGGCGAAGGTGGTGCCACTGGGCGTGCTGCCCGCTACCGTGTAGTTAACCGAGGCGGTCGTGCTGCCGGAGGGGATGTAGATCGTCGAGCCGTTGGCCGGCGCGGTGATCGAGATTGCGGGGGGACCGACAACCGTGAAGACGACCTGCGCGGCCGTCGCGCTGCCGCCCGAGTTGTTCGTGTCCGCGGCGTTGACCGTGTAGGTTCCCGGCCCGAGGTTGAGCGTTCCGGAGACCGTGGTGGACGTGCCGGCCGTGGCGGGCGGGACGTTCGGGAAATTGGCGGAGGTCAGGGTCAGGACCGCCGTGCCATTGCTCGCGATGCTGCCGGAGGCGGAGGCGAGGAGGGTTCCGGCCGGCGTGTTGCCGGAAATCGTGTAGGGGACCGCGGCGGTGCCGGTGGTCATGCTCACGGAGTAGACCTGATTGGCCGCCGGGCTCGAAATCGTGACCGTGGGCGCGCCGACAACGGTGAAGGCCACCTGGGTCGCGGTGGCCGTGGCGCCGAGGTTGTTGGTCTCGGTGGCGGTAAGGACGTAGGAACCGGGGGACAGGCTGAGGGCGCCGGAGGAGGCGGTGCTCGCCGCCGTCGTCAGGCCGGAAAAAGTCGGGAGGAAAGTGGTGACCGCGGCGCCATTGTCGGTGAGCGTGGAACCGGCCGTCGAGAGGAGGGTGCCGGCCGGGGTGCTGCCGGCGATCGCGTAGGAAACGGTGGCCGTCCCGCTCGCCCCGGCGGAATAAACCGATCCGTTGGACGGGCTGGTGATGGAAATCGTGGGAAGGCCGATGACGGTGAAGGAGACCGGCGTCGCCGTGGCCGCGCCGCCCAGGTTGTTCGTCACGCTGGCGGCGATCGAGTAGCTGCCGACGCCCAGGGTGGCGGTGCCCGTGGCCGTTATCGTGGTGCCGCCCGAGCCGACGGTGTAAACGGGGGTGTAGGAGCTCGTGCTGGCCCCCGTCGAGGAGCTCAGGCTCGAGGTCATCGATGTGGAGGAAAAGGTCGTGCCGGCGGCCGTGTTGCCGGTGATTGTGTAGGGAACGGCGGCGGTGCCGCTGGAGCCGACCTCATAGACGGCGCCGGAAGCCGGCGTGTTGATCACAACGGTCGGAAGGCCGACAACCGTGAAGCTGACCGCCGCCGAGGCGGTGCCGCCGAGGTTGTTGATGTCCGAGGCGTTGATTGAGTAGGTGCCGGGGGTGAGGGTGACGCTTCCCGAGGCGCTGATCGTCGTGGCGCTGGAACCGACCGTGAAGACGGAGGTGAAGCCGCTCGATCCCGCGGGGGTGCCGGTGGCCGAGGTCAGGACAAAGCCGCCGGCAGCCGAGGACGGACCCGTGAAGGTCGACCCGGTCGGCGTGGCGCCGGTGATCGTGTAGGGCACCGTGACAGTGCCCGTGCCCGCGCTGACCTCAAAGAGGGTGGCCGGGATGGAAATGGCGACAGTCGGCGCTCCGATCACCGTGAAGGTGACGGGGGTCGCATTGGCGGTCCCGATCGTGACCAGCCCGGAGATGCTCGTGTCCGAGGCGTTGATCGTGTAGGTCCCGGGCTGGAGATTGATCGTGCCGCTGTCCGAGACACCCGCGCTGCCCAACCCGGTGAACAGGCCGGTGAATCCGACGACCGGGGTCGTGCCGTTCATGACCATCGACGCGGTCGCCAGGGTTATCAGACCGTTGGTGGTCGCCCCGGTGATCGTGTAGGGCACCGCGGCGGTGCCGGATCCGCTGCTCGCGGAAAACACCTGGCCGTTGGCGGGCACCGAGATGACAATTGCCGGCGGGATCGTTCCCTGGACGGTGAAGGTGACGAGGCTGGCGCTGGTCGTGATGCCAACCCCGCCATAGTTGTTCGTGTCCGTCGCCGACATCGTATAGGTTCCCGGCCCGAGGCCGACAGTGGCGTTCGTCCCGGCGGTGCCGATGTTTGTCGTGATCGCACCGGTCCCGAAGCCGTAGAAGGTGGGGGAGAAGCCCGATACGACAGGGCCGGACGTGGACGAGCCGCTGTAGAGGGTTGCGCCGGCCTGGGTCAGGGTCGAACCGGCGACCGTCGTCCCCTCGATATCATAAGGGACTTGATAGGTGTTCGAGGAGGATCCCGCCGGGATCGTGAAGATGGCGTTGTTGGCCGGGAGGTTGATCGAGATCGTGGGGGTCGGGGGCGATACCGTCGCGTTGATCGTCCCAAATCCGGACGAAACCGAATTGCCGAGGTTGTCCGTGGCGGGCAGGCCCGTGGTTACGGTGATGAAATAGCCGTAGTTGCCCGCAAAATTGCCCATCGGAAAATTGAGCGTGTAGTTCAGGTAGATGGCCTTGGTCGGCCCGCTCGGCGAATAGCTGCAGGTGATGGTGTACGTGGACGGATTGATCTCGGTCAACGTCTGGGTGGTGGCTCCGAGCCCGGTCGAGCTGCCGTTGTTCAGCGTGAAGAAGTTCAGCGCGGTCGTGACACCGTTGGGAACGGACGAATTACCCGTGGTCGGGTTGGTGTTGCTGACCGTGATCGTGAGCGAAAGCGAAGTGACCGACGTCCCGAGATTGGGGGGGGTGATCGTGAGGTTCTGCGGCCCGTAGGTGAACGGCTCGCTGCCCTGGACGATCGTCGTCAGGGGGCTCCAGGTCACGGTATCGGTCGCCCGCGCCGCATTCGTGAAGCCAAGGGTGGCCAGCGCCAGGGCGGCGAGGGGGAGGAGGCGGAAGGCGTGCTTATTCACTGGATACGGGGTGCGGTGGACCGATTAGGTGTTTGTCGACTGGTAATTGATAACCTCTATCGGCACCGGTCAACCCGAATCCTAGGGTTTTCACCCTACTACGTAATAATACCCCAAACGCGTCAAAAATCCTGGAAAGCTCCGAACTTAGCTAAAAACTAGGGTGTTCTACCTAGTAAGTAATAGTACTCTTAGTGTCCAAGTTGACTTAGAAGCATCAAAAGGCAGACTCCTGTAAGGGAGAGCCCTACGTATTTCATGGCATTTCAGTAACATCACCCGAGTCCCGCAGCCCACAAAACTCGTAACCGATTGATCAAGATAGATTTTAGTTATGTTCCCGACCGCAAAAAACCTCCGCAGGACCCTCGTCGCCATTGGGATGGCGTGCGGAGTCGCGGCTGCATCGGGCGCGACGTCGACCTGGGTGGGTAATACGTCGAGTGGCAACTGGAATGCCACGACCAACTGGACTTTGAACGGGATTCCGGCGGCTGCGGCGACGGCCGCATTCTCGTCCGCGAGCACGTTCGGGCCGAACCTGAACGTCAATTCAACGATCGGGGAGCTGCTTTTCTCCGGGTCCTACAGCACGACCTTCACGGGGACCTCAACGCTCACAGTCGGCACCGGGGGAATCGCGGACACCTCGACCGGGGCGGTGACCTTCAACAACCCGATGGCCACCTCGGGCGCCGAGACCTGGTCGACGGGCAACGTGACCGGGACGCTCACTTTCAATTCGAACCTAGCCCTGGGCGGGACGCTCACCCTGGCCCCGAACTCGGCCAAGATCACCATCGGGGGTTCCATCACCGGGGCGAACGCCCTGACCGTGAACGGAAGCGGAACGGCGCTCCTCACCGGTGCGAACACCTATACGGGCACGACCACGATCACGACCGGCACTCTTCAGGTCGGGAACGGCGGCGCCGGTGGCTCGATAACCAGCAATGTCGCCGACAGCAGCCACCTGGTCTATGACGTGACCGGGGCGACCACCTACAACGGCATCGTTTCCGGGACCGGTTCGCTGGCGAACATCGGCTCGGGCACCCTGGTGCTCACAGGCGCCAATACCTATTCCGGAGGGACGACAATCACCGCGGGCGGCCTGCAGATCGGCGCCGGGGGCGCCGTCGGCTCCATCGGCGGAAACGTTACCGACAACGGCACCCTCACCTTCGACCGCTCCAATGCCCTTACCTATGCCGGCATCATTTCCGGTACCGGCGGGCTGACCCAGGCCGGTTCGAGCACGCTCACCCTGACCGGCGCGAGCACCTATTCCGGGGCAACCACGGTCAGCACGGGCACGCTGTCCTTCGGCGTGGCCAACGCGGTCGGGACCACCAGCGCGGTCACCGTCGCCTCCGGCGCCACGCTCGCCCTCAACAACAACGCCGGCACGGTTGGATCCCTCGGCGGGGCCGGCAACGTCTTCCTGGGCTCCGCGGCGCTGACCGAGGGCAATGCGAATTCGACGACCACTTTTTCGGGCACGATTTACGGTACCGGAGCGCTGACCCAGAGCGGCACCGGGACGCTCGTGCTCTCCGGGGCCAACACCTACTCCGGAGGCACCACGATCAGCACCGGCGGGCTGCAAATCGGCGCAGGCGGCACCACCGGCTCGATTGCCGGAAATGTGACCGACAACGCCGCGCTCACGTACGACCTCAGCAGTTCGGCGACCTACGCGGGAATCATCTCCGGAACCGGAAGCCTGACCCAGGCCGGAAGCGCGACTCTGACCCTCGCGGGGGCGAGCACCTACACGGGCGCGACCACGGTCAGCGGGGGCACCCTGGCCTTCGGCGTGGCCAATGCGATCGGGACCACCAGCGCCGTCACCGTCGGGTTGGGCGCCACGCTCGCCCTCAACAACAACGCGGGCACGGTCGGCTCCCTCGGCGGCGCCGGGAACGTCACCTTGGGCTCCGCGGCCCTGACCGAGGGCAATGCAAACTCAACGACCACCTTCTCGGGCACCGTTTCCGGAACCGGCGCCCTGACCAAGAACGGCTCGGGGACCCTCGTCCTCTCCGGCTCGAACACGTACTCGGGGGGAACCACGATCAGCGCAGGCGGGCTGCAGATCGGCGCGGGCGGAACCACCGGCTCGATTGCCGGCAACGTGACCGATAACGCCGCCCTTATCTATAATGAGAGCAGCCTTTCGACCTTCAGTGGCATCGTGTCGGGCACCGGCGCCCTCGTCCAGGCCGGCTCGGGGACGCTCGTCCTGTCCGGCGGGAGCACCTACTCCGGCGGAACGACGATCAGCGCCGGCGCGCTGCAGATCGGCGCGGGCGGAACCACCGGCTCGATTCTCAACAACGTCACCGACAACGGTGTGCTGATCTACAACCAATCCGACGCCAACACCTTCAGCGGCGTCGTCTCCGGATCCGGCGCCGTCGTCCAGGCCGGGTCGGGCACGACGGTGATCACCGGCACCAACACCTACAGCGGGGGCACGACGATCACGAGCGGGGCCCTGATCGTGGGCAACGCCTCGGGGCTGGGCTCGTCGAGCGGGGCGGTGAACGTGGCCTCGGGGGGCACGCTGGGGCTTTCAGGGGGGATCAACATCACCGGGCAGACCGGGACGCTGACCTTGAGCGGGACCGGGGCGGCGGGGAGCAGCGGGGCGCTGGCCAACGTGAGCGGGAACAACAGCTACGAGGGGCCGATCGGGCTGGCGGGCAACGCGACGATATCCTCGGGGGCAAACCTGCTGTACGTGGGCGTGGGCAACAACGTTTCAACCAACACGATATTCCTGGGCGGCAACACGCTCACGCTGAACACGACCTCGGCGTCCGGGGCGGTGACACCGACCTACGAGACGGGGGGGAATGCCTTCGATGCGACGAACATGATGATCAACAGCACGATCACCGGATCGGGCGGGATCACGAAGAGCGGCGGGGGGATCGCGACGATCTACCAGGCCGGCTCGCAGAACAACTTTACGGGGACGACGCTGGTGACCGGGGGAACGCTGATTGTGGACGCGGGCTCCTCGAACCAGTCGATCATCCCGAGCACCAACGTGATCGTGGGCAACGCAGTCAGCCCGGGGACGCAGGACTCGGTGATCCTGCAGCAGGGCGAACTGTCGAACACCCCTGCGCCCAACGAGCTGATCGGCACGTACACGGGGGCGAGCCTGGTGTCGGCGACCAACCTGACGATCTACCAGGACGGCGAGTACAACATGAACAACGGGAGCAACGGGTTTGCCGGGATCACGCTGCAGGGCGGGACGATCGACCAGGGCAGCCTGCTCTACTCCCCGGGGCTCGCGGTGGGGGCCGGCGGGATCACGACCAACGCGGACTCGCAGACGGCGCTGATCAAGGACGGCGACGTGATCATGTCCAACAGCTCGTTTACCTACAATATCGCGTCGGGGTCGACCCCAAGCGGGCACGACCTGCAGATCGACTCGATCGTGCAAAACGGCGTGGGGTACACACAGTCGGTGTCGGCCGACGGGCTGATCAAGACCGGGCTTGGGACGATGGTGCTGACCAACGACAACACCTACCAGGGCATAACCGACGTCCAGCAGGGCGTGCTGAACATCCAGAACAATATGGCGCTCGGCCAGAACGGGGGCACCTTCGGCTCGACGAACAACGGGACGGTGGTGGAGTCCGGCGCGGCGCTCCAGCTCCAGAACAACATCCAGATAGCCAACGAGACGATCACGCTGAACGGCTCGGGCGTTGGCTCGACCGGGGCGATGCTGAACGTGTCGGGGAGCAACACGGACAACGGGTTTGTGTACCTGGGCTCCAACAGCCGGATCGACTCGAACGCGGGCAGTTCGCTCACCCTGGCCAACACGGCCTCGGGGCTTAGCGGCAACATCATGAACGGAACGAGCCCCGGAGAGAACCTGACGGTGGGGGGCGGCGGGACGGTGGTCGTCAACGGGGCGATCAGCTCCAACGTGGGCAACATCGGCAGGGACGGCACCGGGACCCTGATCCTGGCCGGGCCGGACAGCTACACGGGGGCCACGACGGTGACCGCCGGGGTCCTGGAGGTCACCGGCAACAGTTCTCTTTCGGGCAGCGGGGCGATCGTCTCCTCGGGGGCGAGCCTTGAGTTCGCGCAGAACGCGACCGGCGGGAACGTCAACGAGGACACCGTGGCGGCGACGATCAGCGGGACGGGCGTGAGCAACAACGGTGCGATCGACAGCATCAGCGGGACCAATTCCTACGGGGGCAACATCACCCTGGCGGCCGCAGCGCGGATCGACGCGGAGTCGGGCAGCGTCCTGACCATGACCGGGACGGTCACCGGCTCCGGCCAGAACCTCACCGTGGGCGGCTCGGGCGCCACCAATTTTGTGGGCATCATCGGGACGGGCACCGGGACGGTCACCAAGGACGGCACGGGGACGGCCACCTACTCCAACGCGATGACCTACACGGGCAACACGACGGTGAGCAACGGCGTCCTGGCCTTCGCCGGCAACAACGCCCTGGGGACCACCAACACGATCAACATCGCCTCGACGGGCACCATCACCACCAACAGCGCCGGGGTGGTCCAGAACCCGGGCAGCGCCACCTACGGGACGCTCAGCCTGGGGAACAACACCGACACGGTGAGCATGATCACCGGCGCGGGCCTGGTCAGCTTCGGGACGTCGAACACCAACTCCCAGCTCACCCTGGTTGGCACCGGGACTTTCTCCGGGGCGTTCAACGGCACCGGCACCCTCATCCTTGCAGCCGGCTCGAGCCTGACCCTGGGCAACAACTTCAACGACCCGAACCTGAACATCGTCCTGGACGGGGGCACGCTCAACGTCGCGGGAACCAACAGCATCTTCGGCACCCTGGTGGTCGAGGCCAACTCGACGCTCAACTTCAGCAAGACCCTCACCTCGGTCATCGAGTTCAACGGCAGCGTCAACAACATCAACAGCTCCGGGGACGAGGGCGGCGTGTACATCTACCCGGGCGTCACCCTCTCGGTCGCCAACTGGGTGAACACCGTCGACTTCTTCGACTCGGCCACCGAGCCCAACGACAGCGGCAGCATGGGCAGGTTCTACTCGCCGCTCAACCAGATCGTCTTTGACTCGCCCACCTGGGCGGGCAGCAACACCACCTGGAACAATTATGCGGACGGCCCCGGGGGCGACCCCGGCTACCAGATCACCCCGGTTCCCGAGCCCTCCTTCTACGGCGCAATCGCCGTCGCCCTGGCCATGGCCGCCTCGCTCGCCTATGCCCTTCGCCGGCGGCTTTACCGCAGATCCCTCCTGCTGTCCGCAAAATCGTAAAGCGCGTAGGTCACGTCGATCGGGACGCCGGGAAGCGAACGGAGGCAGCGGTTGAGCGACACCCGGGGCTGGGTGCTTCCGCGAAAATAGGAGGCTCCCGTTTCCAGGCCGGGAAGCTGGGATCCTGTCACCGACTTGAGCCCGGCGGCCGAGGCCTGCATCCGGACCCAGTCGCCGGCAACCCCGGCCGCGCAGAAAAGGGATGTGTACGCGCCGATCCGGTCGCCGCCCGCCGGGAGGGGACGCTGGTAGGCGGCGTCAAAAAGCCGTCCGAGAATGTACGGATCCGGATGACGGATCAGGTTCGCGCTCACCAATTCGATGACCGTCTCGTTGGCGCCCAGGGCCAGCAGGCGGTCGACCTCACCCCGGACAAGCGCCTGCCAGCCCTCGGCCTGGTAGACTTCGATCAGCAGCTCGACCATGTCGCGGGAGCCAAGGAGGCTCCCATAGCGCTTGAGCATGACAAGGGCCTCGTCGGGCATCCCGGCGTGGACGTCGCGGTCGATCCAGTAATAGACCAGGAAGGGCGCCGGGGACGGAGGGACAGGCTGCCGGAGGATCCGTCGCGCATTTGCAAGGTTCGTCGTCCGGATGGCCAACTCGAGCGTGCACACCTGCCTCACGTAGAGCGGCGCGCCGCTGTCGGCCCGGGCGAGCCTGCGCAGGAAGGTCCCGTCACCGGTCCGGCGGCTGGCGAAGAGCGCCGCCTGCAGCCACGCGGTATTGGTCGCCACGCGGCTGGCGGCCAGGCTCTCCATCGTCGAGAAATCCCCGGCGGACAGGAGCTCCAGAAACCACGCCTGGGCCGTCTCGGCCTGGTGCTCCGGGTGGTCGTTCATGAGCTTCTGGTAGATCCGGTTTGAAACCTCGCCCCACCCCGGCTGCGAAAACCGGGCGAGCAGGAGGCCCACGTTGTAGTTTCCCGGGTCGAGCTGGTAGCCCTGGGACAGCGCCATCACCGCCTCGGCCGGGCGCTTCCCGCGGAAGGCGGCGTCGGCCTTCCGGTAAAAATAGACCGCGCGGGACCTGCGGATATCGTGCCAGGACGGCGGCCAGGCAACGGAGACATAGGATACCGGGTAGCCGATTGCGCGGAGGGCGCAGAAGCCCGCCAGGGCGGCGCAAAGATAGAGGGCGAGCGCGGAAATCCCCAGGCTGGCGAACGCCCGGCCCCAGAACGGCCTGACATCGGCCGTGGCGACCGAGCAGCGCCACTGCCCGTCGGGCGCGCGCTTGAGCAGCGGGCAAAGCCGGCGAAAGCGCTCCGGCTTCGCCCAGTGGGAGACTGGGTCGCAGGAAGTCTCCATCGCCCGGCCCGAGTCGCTGGGATTCTGGCAGGGGCAGGGAAAGCGCTTGCGTGCGCGCACGAAGAGCGTCTTGCGCAGGTTCAGGAAGAAAAAGCCCCACGCAAGCCGCACCAGGTCGCCGATCCAGCCTGCGCATTGCCGCGGCCAATCCAGTGCAATTTTGCGCAGCCAGTGAGGCGTCTCTTCCCCAACGGGGAGGTTTGGAGCGGGATTTTCCAAGGGAACGGGGACACTGTGTATGAAAATTCGCGTTAAATCGAAATCTTAAATGCCAAGGATCAGCCAGCCTGCCTGCTCATCGAAGACAGCCACCCTGCCCGGCCCCTGCGCCGCTGCGATTCCCTCGGCCCGCGCCCGGTCGCCGCGGTCCATGAGCCCGGTGATCGTGATCCCCGCGGCCCGGACCGGATCGGCCAGCGGAGAGGCGGCGGAAGGCGCCGGGGAATTTCCCCCGTCGAGCGCGTCGACGTTCCAACCGCCCGGGTCGGTTATCTGGTACATCGCCTGGGGACCGAGCAGCCGGCCCTCCTCATCCTCGTGGGCGCGCAGGTAGATGACGCCAATCCGGGGGTTGCGGTAGACCGGGCCGGGATCGGGGGCCTGCGGCGGAGCAGCGGGCGGGGGCTGCGGGAGCACGGCGGCGGGAGCCGCGGTTGGTGCGGGCGGCGGGGCCGCACAGCCCGCCGCGACGGCGAGAAGGGCCGCGGCAATGAGATTATCTTTCACGCGGTGCATCGGGCGATAATGGCAAGCGCGGACCGGCCTGGAGCCGGATCACCCGCCGCGAGGCGTGCGCGGGGGCCAGGTCGAGGTCTTCGTCGAGCTGGAGCCAGCAGGCCGTGCCGGCGGGGATCAGGTAGTGGCTCGCGAAGCGACGCTCGACCTCCTTCAGGCTGGCCTGGGTCAGGTCCTCCACGGCCTGGCCCGAGGCCTGGTAGAGGGGCGCCCGGAGTCCCCCGCCGACCGGCGCCTCCTGGATGCCCACCCCGCCCGCTCCGATCGCAACCTGCTGCTGCGCCCGGCTTGCGAGGAGACCCATCGCACCGGTGAAAAATTCCGAGAAATACGGGGTCGCCCGGACCCAGAGGGGCGACGGGATGTAGATCGCGGCGACGCCCGGCCAGAGATTGGAGCCGGAGGCATCGGCCTCGACCGCGCTCGCGCTGACTGGCAGCTCGAGGCCGTCAGGATACAGGATTGTGTCCGCGGAGAGGTTGAGCCGGTCGCGGACGGGATTTCCCGACAGTCTCCCGAGAAAGCGGGTGCCGAAGGGAATCTGGCAGCGGTGGTTGAAGAAAAGGGGCCGGGCTGCGGCAAACTGGACCAGCGCGGCGGGATTCCCGGTGTCGACCGTCGTGAGAAGATAAACGGCGACCAAGGTTCCGCGGGGCGCAAAGAAGTCCGGGGAAAGTTCCGGCGGGGCTGCAGCCGGCCCGGGCGCCGCATTGGTTGCGTCGGCCGTCGCGTCCCGGTAGCCGAATAACTGGGGCGGGGGCGCGGCCGATTCCGTGGAGCGCGGGCGCCGCCCGGTCGCCGGCGTCCCCGCAATCGGAGCGGGAGCCGTCAGGCTCCCCTCGCCACCCTGGGGCGGCGGCAGGGCGGGGGGAAGCTCCGCAAAGCCCGGGCTGTCCGCCCCGTCGCGCTCGCCGCCGGGCGGGCTCGCGAGCGCCTGGTCGATCGCATCAAAGTCAGCGGAGTCCCCGGGGGAGCCCGCGCCCCGCCCCGGATGCTCCGGCGGGACCGGCCGGCGGCCCATCCGGTAACTCGGCGCTTCCGAGGCCGGCGGGCGGGATGCGACCTCCACGGCCGACAGGGTCGCCGCCGGCTCGGTAATCGGAGAAACGTCCGATGCGCGCGTTCGCGCCCGGCGGGGCGGCGGCGCATCGGCCCCGGCTGATCCGCGGCGATAGAGCAGCCAAAGCCCCGCGACCGAAGCCAGGGCCGCCAGGAGATAGACCAGGTAGCCTGGCGACCGCCCGCCGTCGCTCTTTTCTCGAATGAATAGTCCCATGGTTATATGACTACCGCTCCATGAGCCGCTCCACGGCGTCTCCGTCGGGCGGGAGCGAGAGCTGCCAGTCGTTGTCCCGGCTCAGGCGATAGCCCTGGACGGCGAGATAGACCGTTTCCAGTTCGCCCGGTCGAATCACCGGGAGGCCGGCGTCGGCAAATCGGGAGATGATCGGGATCTTTCTGCCCCTCACATAGAGGGCATACTGGCGGGGGTCCAGGTAGAGGGCGTCCGCGGTGCGGTTCACCCATTGGACGCGGAAGACGAGGAGATCCCGGTCCAGGAACTGCCCCACATCCTCAAGGGCGACCAGGCAGCCGTTCCAGGGGTAGATCCGGCTCAGCGCCTCGATCCGCAGGGCGGGATGGGCGCGGCAGAAGACCGGGTCGGTGCCCGCCCGCTCCATGTCGCGCGCGCATCCGACGATGTCGACCTCGTCGGGCCGCAGCGGTCGGATCCGGTCGAGCGAGGCCTCGTCGTCGCGGTCCGGGTCGTCCTCAAGGGAAAATCGCCGGAAAAACTGCGCGCGCACATCGTTCACGACCCGGATGAGCAGGATGTAGACATTGGCTCCGATTCGCAGGTTCAGGTTGGTCTCCACCCCGGATCCGCGCACGGCCGGTGTGATCTCGAGCTCGTTGAGCGAGCGGTCGTACTTGTAGGTGACAACGGGCGAGGCGAGCGAAATGGCCGCCACCTTCTGCCCGGTCTGGAAAAGAATCGTGGTCGCCCGGCCCGGGGACACGAAGACGTCAACGGGAACGCCGGGACGCAGCGAGGCCGACAGCGCAGTCGGAGGCGCAGCGGTTTCGGCGTCGAGCCGGCAGGCGAAAAGGCAGAGGGCAAGGGATGCAGACCGGAGTCTCATAAAATGATGGAGAGGAGTGTGGGTGGAGCGGGATGCTGGCTCGAATGTAGCCGGCCTCCCAGAGGCCGGCTACCGGGGTCCAGGACCCCGGCTACAATTTCAGGCATTTTTTCGAAGGATCGACTCAGGTTTCAGGTCTCAGGTCTCAGGTTTCAGGTCTCAGGTTTCTGAAGAGCGCGATCTCTACGGGTTCGCCGGCAGTTTAAGCCGGCGGCGGACGCCTTCTTCGCGCTCTTCCCGGTAGTAGTCCCCGCGGCCGAGCGCCTCCAGGCGGATCAGGCGCCAGCCGACGGCGTTCAGCGCAGTCGGACGGCCGATGACGAAGGTGCACTCCAGGTAAACCGGGCTCGCCTGGCCGGCGGCAACCGAGCGGGAGGAGAGCAGGCCGCGGTAGTCCACCTTGCGGTACCCGGGCCTCGATGCGACCGTGCGCGATTCGATCAGGGCCAGGGTCTGGACGTACCCGGCGGGGTATTTGCCGCCGGATCCGGCATAGGCCTGTTCCACGGCGGCGACCACGTCCGGCGAGCAAAACTGGGCTATCTCCGGGGGGAGCCCCCGTTCCGTGCGGGTGAAGAGGACCTCGACCGTGTCGATAAGCTGGCGGTCAAAATCGTCGTCGCGCACGCTCGCAACCGGCTCGGGCCTGCCGCTGAAGAGCAGGCCGTGGGATATCCCCACGAAGACCGGCGGCTCGAGCGCGGCGCTCCGGAGCCGCCAGAGGCCCCAGGCGAGGGCCGCGAGCAGGCAGACCCCTGATGCCGCGATCAGGCAGAAGGAACGGAGCAGGGCGTCCTCATCGAGGAAAAACGCGGCACTCTCGCGCGTGCGCGACCAGGTTCGCTTGGCGCTCATGGCGATTTGTCCCAGGTCAGGGCCTCCGGCCCGGTGCGTTGCTCAAGCTGCAGGAGATAGAAGGGATAGGGATTCAGCCGGCTGACCGGGTTGACCTCCATCAGAACGCGGGCCCGCCAGGGATAGAATCGGGCCTCGGCGCGGTGCACGGTGACCGTGACATAGCCGTTGAGCCGGGCGGCCGCCCGGCCGCTCCTGGCGTCGGCCACAAGATCGGCGAGGCCGGTGATGCTCAGGGTCTGGGTCATGGCGTTCGCCTCGAGGTCACGGCGGGCGGCGTCGAGGCGCCGCTCCGCCTCCCCGTAGATCTCGGGGGCGACCAGGCCCTGCGCGAGGGCCAGCATGGGATGCCCGTCCGCATCGGCCCCGTAGAGCAGCGGGAGGCAGCCCTGGAGGAAGAATGCGGCCTGGTCATAGGAGACTTCGGGTGCTCCGTAGTAGGCGGCCGCCGCCTCCTTCAGCGAGGGCGCGGCGCGGACGACAATGGGTGGCTTTCGCTCGAGCCGTGCCGACAGGGTCCAGACCAGCCCGCAGGCGACCAGCAGGAAGCCCAGGACAAGGAGAAGCAGCCGCTGCTCGTAGATCACCCATGAGAAATGCCGGTAGTGCCGCCAGGCCGCCGCCGGCAGCGGCACCGAGGCCGGGACGAGTGACGCCGCGGGCTGCGGAGCCGAAACACGGCGGCGCTCCCTCCAGCGCCGCCACAGCGCGGCCGCCTGCAGGCGGTGCGTGTCGTCAGGTACGGGAGATTCCACGGGACCATAATAGCAAGGGGAGGCTTTGCAGAAACCTGAGACCTGAGACCTGAGTCGATCCTTCGATCCCCAGACTCAGAATTCATAAATCGGTCCTATTGGTCGATTTCAGGTTTCAGGTTTCTAAGTTTCATCCTTCTGCAAAGATCAGGTTTCTGAGACGTCAATCACTGCATCGCAGACCGGTCGTGCGTCACGATGTCGGCGTGGGTCACCTCTCCGCTTGCGGCCAATTCCAGGCCCTCCCGCACCAGTGGCCGGCCGCCCAGGGCGAGCCAGCGCGAACGGAGGGCGTCCTCGCGGTAGGCTTCCCGGGTGGCAAGCCCGATCATTTCCTCCAGGTCGCCATTCATCCCGGGATGAAGGAGCTCGAAGACGGGAAGGACCCCCAGGAATCCGCGCTCCCCGCAGGCCGGGCACCCGCGGGGTTCGAAGAGGAGCGGGGGTACGGGGATCCCGTGGCGCTCGAAGTGCCGGGCCTGGGGCGCGGACAGGGGCACCGGGCGGCGGCAGGACGGGCAGAGACGGCGGACCAGGCGCTGCCCGATCGCCAGCAGCAGGGAGGTGGAGACCTGGCGGCCCGTCAGGCCGAGGTCGAGCAGCCGGGCGACGACGCCGATTGCGTCCCGCGTATGCAGCGTGGCGAGGATGAGGTGGCCGGTGTCCACCGCCTCGACGCAGGCCTGCGCCACGGGTTGGTCCCTGATCTCCCCCATGAGGATCACGTGCGGGGCCTGGCGCAGGAGGCTCTTCAGGCCCTCGGAGAAGGTCCGTCCCGTGCCGGCGCCGACGGGAATCTGGGTGATCCACGGGACAATGAACTCCACGGGGTCCTCGAGGGTCCGGATGTTAAGCGAGGATCGATCCAGGCGGCCGAGGCAGGAGTAAAGCGTGGTCGTCTTTCCCTGCCCTGTCGGGCCGGTCGCCACGATCAGGCCCTGGCTCTGCCCCAGGCAGGCCTCCGCCAGCCGGGTGTGCGCCGGGTTCGCGAAGGGCAGCGCCTCCATCCGCCTCAGTTGCAGGCCCCGGTCCTGCACGCGTGCGACTAGGCTCTGGCCGTGGACAGTCGGGGTGACTTCAAGCCGGAGGTCGGCGCGTCGACCGCCGCCCATCGGCAGGCTCGCCGCACCCGACTGCCAGGTGGTGACGGTGTGCGTGGAGAGCCCGGCGATTTCCTTGAAGGCCTTCAGGAGGATGCCCGCTGACCCCTTGTCGACGGGCGGCAGGATCTCCTTCCTCCCGCCGACCTTGACGGCCACATCCATCCACTCCTCCTGCTCATCGAGGAGCAGATCGGAGGCGCGGGCGGCGAAGGCGAAGGCCACCATCTCAACGGCGACCTCGCGCGCTGCTCGCCCGCGGAATTCCCAGGCGTCGGGCTGGCGGGGGATGGGATTATCGCCGGGCGCGGGATCGCCAACGGCCACTGGATCCGCCGCCGCATCGAGAGCCTCCACCGCCCGGTCGAAGTCCGCACGGCTGATTCCGAAGCGCCGGACTTCCTGGTGGGTCAGCTGGCGGATCGCGGCCAGCGCGGCCTCGTCCCGCGGCGCGACCATCGCAGCCTCGAGGAGGAGCCCGTGGGAATACGCGGGGAGAAAGAGGTGCCGCCGGCAGGCGGCGCAAAGGAGCGCGTAGGCGGGAAGGTCGACATCGGCGGCCGAGAAGGGGATGGCAAGGGGGAAGGCCGCTGGCACGGGTGAATAAAGGCAACTCAGGACTCCTCCGAGGTGGAGCGGGACCTCCGGGCACGCTGGTTTGGGACTCTGCACGCCCAGCGCGCTCGGAGATCGCGCTCCACCTCGACCCTTTCAGAAACCTGAAACCTGAGAATTCGGACTAAGACATGATCGGTGTAGCCGGGGTCCCAGACCCCGGGGCTTGGGGTCCTATCTGAGATTTCCAATCCCCGGGGTCTGG
>CAITEC010000064.1 GCA_903891325.1 uncultured Opitutaceae bacterium | reverse complement strand
CCGAAGGTGGCCTCGTGAGGCCATAGAGGGAGCATGAGGGTTTTTATGCCCGGAATTTGGACGAGATTCACCTGTGCTTCATGCAATATTCGGGCTAGCGCTGGAACTGGAAGGCCGCCCGCTCGACGGGGAACTGCTGGCCGGGGGCCGGGTGGATGGCGCGGGTCTCCGCGTCCTGGAAGACCGGCGCGGGCTCGAAGAGGGTCGGCTCGATCGAATTTCCCTGGACGGGCGAAAGCTGCAGGCGGTCCATCCAGGCGAACTGGTCGTTGAGCTGCGGCGAGGCGGGCCCGGGGGCGACCGGCGATCCGGCAAGCGAGGGAAGGTCGCGGGCGGCGAGAACCGGCTTGAGTGCGGGCTGCTCGGCCGGCAGCGCGGCCGGCACTGCGGCCTGCGCGAAGGCCACGCTCGCTTCGGCGGCCGCGGGCCCGGAGGAACGCGTCCGGAGCACGACGATGGCCGCGATGCAGGCGGCCGCGGCGAGCCCGCCAAACGCGACGCCGGCATTCCACACGGGACGACGGGAATACGCCGCGGCGGGCCTAACAAGCTCCACCGCGGGCGCGGCCGCCGGCGCCTGCTGCCCGAGGAGGGCGCAGGCCTTCTGCATGCGGCAGTACTCGACGTAGATGCGCCGCCGGCCGGGGTTGGCCTGGACCTCCGCCTCGAGCCGGGCGGCGTCCGCCGGGCTGATCTCGTGATCGAGGTACAGGTTCAGGATTTCAAGGAATTCCGAGTCGTTCATTTTAGGTCATCTCCAAGTTTCCCACGCAGGCTCTCACGGGCGCGGGCGATCCTGCTCTTTACGGTTCCGATCGAGATGCCGAGGATGGCGGCAATCTCCTCATAGGAAAGATTTTTAACGTTGCGAAGGACGAGGATCTCCCGGTGCTTCCGGCCGAGCTTCTCCATGCCCCGGCCGATATTCGCGACGAACTCCTGGGTCACCGTGATGTCCCCGGGGGTCTCCACCTCGGCGGGGATCACGTCGGCGAGCGTCAGGTCGCTCCCCTCCCCGATCGGCGCGTCGAAGGACAGCGACTTGTCGCGCTTTCGCCGCCACCAGTACCAGTAGCGGTTGCGCGCAAGGTTGGTCGCGATCTGGTAAAGCCAGGTCGAAAAGGCGGAGTCTCCCCTGAAGTTGGCCAGGCCCCGGTGGGCCCGGATGAAGGCGTCCTGGGTGACCTCCTCGGCGTCCTGCGGGTTGCGAAGGAGCTGGTTGACCATCGAGTAGATCCGATCCCAATAGCGCCGGACCATCTCGTCAAAGGCGGAGCCGTCCCCCCCCTTGAAGCGGGCCACGAGATCCTGATCGAATGCCACTTCCTGTGCTTTCGAAGACATGCGTTCTGTCTCGTTGAGATGCGCGTATTTTTGGATTGTTCCCAAGTTTTTAGGAAGAAGAAGGACTGGCATAGGGGGACCCTGCGGGCCGGTCAATGTTGCGAAAAGATCGCATGAGGTGGAGCGGGACCTCCGGGCACGCTGGTTTGGGGACTATGGCCGCACAGCGCCCTCGGAGATCGCGCTCCACCAAAGATGTCCACGAATTCCGGATAATTTGAGGAACGGTGCCGATAAGATACTGTATGACCCTTGAAGCCATGCCAGTCTTTGCTTGCAAACCGGCCCCCTCGAAATTCATGTATCCCTCCCTTGGATTGGGGTTGGTAGCTCAATGGTAGAGCAGCGTCCTTTTAAGTCGTTGGTTCAGGGTTCGAATCCCTGCCAACCCACCAGCCCGAGATTCCTCACTATTAGCAACTAATGAAACGCCTCGTCATCATCGAAGACCAGACAGCCATCCGCGAGATGCTGGTCGAAATCCTCCGGCTGGACACGAATTACCAGCTGGTCGGCGAGGCGGGCAACGGCCAGGACGGGTACCAGCTCTGCATGGACGTGAAGCCGGACATCGTCGTCCTGGACGCAAAGTTGCCCGGGTTGAACGGCGTCGAGGTCCTTCGCCGGCTGGGCAAGCGCCTTCCCAATATGCGCGTCCTCGTGTTTTCGGGGCATGAAAACCCCGTGCTTGTCCGCGAGATGATCGAGGCCGGCGCCCACGGGTTTGTCGAGAAGACGGCCGGGCTCTTCGAGTTCAAGAAGGGCCTGGAAACGGTCTCCGGCGGGGGCACCTACTTTGGCCCGGCGGTCGCCGCCCTGCTCCGCAACGTGGTGGCCAACCCGGGCTCGAGCAACACCCCGGATTTTCTCACCGACCGGGAGCGCGAGATCCTCCAGCTGATCGCCGAGAGCAACAGCACCAAGGACATCGCCGCCAAGCTCACGATCAGCATGAAGACCGTCGACAACCACCGGACCAACCTCATGCGGAAGCTGAATCTTCACGATGTGGCCAGCCTGACCCGGTACGCGCTGGAGACCGGCCTGATCCAGCCCAAAAATACCCCGTAAAAATCCTTGCCGCCCCCCGGCGCATTGCCCAGCCTGACCCTGCTGCACCCATGAAATTCCTTTCGAACAAGGCCCCAGTCGTTATCCTATGCGCGACGGCGATTCTCGCCGGTTGCTCCAAGAAGCCGGTTCGTCCGTCACCGGACTCGACCGTGATGGGCCAGGGCAGCGGGCTGGCCCCCGAGGTTGTCCCGACGACCGACGCGGGTTCCGGCCTCGAGGGTCGCGGCCCGAATTTCGATCCCTCCGGCCAGCTTCGCGGCGCCGTGGAGCCCGTCTACTTCGATTTCGACAGCTTCAACATCAGGAAGTCCGAGCAGGCCAAATTCAAGGCCGCGAAGGACTATCTCGACAAGAACGCCGGCGTCCGCGTGCTCCTCGAGGGGCACTGCGACTGGCGCGGCACCTCCGAGTACAACCTGGGCCTCGGCGACCGGCGCGCGAACGGCGCCAAGAAGTACCTGGTCACGCTCGGTGTCAGCGCCGACAAGATCGACACGCTTTCCAAGGGCAGCGAGGATTCCAAGAAGAACGCCCCGGACTCGGACATGGCCAAGGACCGCCGGGTCGAGTTCGTGATCGTCAAGCAGTAGCGACGGCGGCCAGCATCCGCTGGGCCGTCGATATGCCCCTCGACATGACGTCGAGGTTGAAGCTCTCGTTGGGGGCGTGAAGGTTGTCCTCGGGCAGGAAGAGCCCGATCATGAGCGAGTCCAGGCCGGTAACCCGCTTGATGTCGGCGATGATCGGCACGCTCCCGCCCTCGCGCAGGTAGATCGGCGGGCTTCCCCACACTTCAGTGACAGCGGTCTCCGCGGCCCGGAACGCCCGTGCAAGAACCGGTGACTGCCCGGCCGGCGTATTGGGCCTGCCCGGCGGGACCACGACATAGGGGTCGCCCTGGTGCTGGTCGACAAAGCGAAGCGAGACCCCCGAGGGCGTCCGCTCGCGGATCGTCCGGATCACCAGCTCCTTGATCCGGGCGGGTTTCTGGTCGGGCACCAGCCGGCAGCTGATCTTGGCGAAGGCCGTCGAGGGAATGACCGTCTTGGTCCCCTCGCCCTCGTACCCGCCCGAGATCCCGTTGAACTCGAGGGTCGGCAGGAAGCGGATCGCCTCGAAGGGCGTGAAGCCCGGGGGGGTGTGGAATGTGTCGATGCCCAGGAACTCCGCGTAGCGCTTCTCGTCGGACTCGAGCTTTTTCAGCTCCGCGCGTTCCCAGGGGAGAGCCTCCAGGACGCCGTCGTAGAACCCCGGCACATTCACCCGGCCGTCGGGCGTGTGCAGGCTCGCGCAGATCTCCGCGAGGGCCTGGATCGGGTTGCGCAGCACGCCCCCATGGAGCCCGGAGTGCAGGTCGCCCCTGGGCCCGGTCACGTGCAGGTCGAAGAGGGCGAGCCCGCGCAGCCCGCAGGTGATCACCACCTGGCGCTCGTTGGGAAGCGCCGTGTCCGAGAGGAAGACCATGTCCGCCTGTTTCAGCCGGTCCTGGTACTTTTCAAGGAAACCCGCGAAGCTCGGGCTGCCCATCTCCTCCTCGCCCTCGATCAGGAAGGATATCCGCAGGTGGATCCCCGGGTCCTTCTCCAGGAGGCGGGCGACGGCGGCAATGTTGGTGAGAAGCGGGCCCTTGTTGTCGGCCGCACCGCGGCCGTAGATCCGGTTGCCGCGGATCTGCGGATCAAAGGGGGGCGTCGTCCAGAGGTTGAGCGGGTCGGCCGGCTGCACGTCGTAATGCCCGTAGATGACGATGTGCGGCCAGGACGGATCGCCGCCGCGCTGCGCGAAGACGATCGGGTGCAGGCCCGTCGGCACGACCTCGACGGCAAACCCCATCGACGCCAGGAGGCCCGAGACGAATTCGCGGGCGCCGCGCATGCCCTCGCCGCAGCGGGAATCGGTGGAGACGCTGGGATGGCGGATGAACTCCTTGAGCTTCTCAACGGGGTCGAACATGGGGAAATTTAGGATATTGAACAGGAAGGTCGGGAAGGTCGAGAAGGTAGCCGGGGGCGACGGATCGCATGTAGCCGGCCTCCCAGAGGCCGGATTTCGGCGCGCCTGGCCCGATCTCCGGGGTCTGGGACCCCGGCTACATTTAGAAAAATCGCCCTAGTGCCGGAAGTGCCTGATTCCCGTAAAAACCATTGCGACATTCCGCTCGTCGGCGGCGGCGATCACCTCCGCGTCGCGGACCGAGCCGCCCGGCTGGATGACGGCCGTCGCGCCGGCGTCCGCGGCGGCGATCAGCCCGTCGGGAAAGGGAAAAAGCGCCTCGCTCGCGACAACCGAGCCCCTTAGGTCCAGGCCGGCCTCGCCCGCCTTCCAGACGGCGATCCGCGAGCTGTCAACGCGGGCCATCTGGCCGGCCCCCACGCCCAGCGTGCGCTCCCCCGAGCAGAAGACGATCGCGTTGGATTTCACGTGCTTGCAGACCTTCCAGCCGAAGAGGAGCGCGCTCCACTCCCCGGCGGAGGGCTGCCTCCGGGTGACCACCTTGAAGTCCGCGACCGATCCCAGTGTCCGGTCCCGGTCCTGGACGAGGACCCCGCCCAGGACCGATCGCAGCTCGAGCAGCCCGTCGTCGAAGGCCGAGGCGCCGGCCGCGCCGGAGCGCGGGACGGCGGCCATGAGGCGCAGGTTCTTCTTCTTTCCGAGGACCTGGAGCGCCTCCTCGCTGAAGGCCGGCGCAATGATCACCTCCGTGAAAATCTCCGCGATCGCCCGCGCGAACCCGCCCTCCAGCGTGCGATTGACGATGATGATCCCGCCGAAGGGCGCCTGCCGGTCGGTCGCATAAGCCCGCTCCCACGCCTCGTCGAGCGTGTCCGCGCTGCCGACCCCGCAGGGGTTGGTGTGCTTCAGGATCGCGACGGTCGGCCGCTCGAATTCGCCGATCAACCAGGCGGCCGAGGTGACGTCCAGGATGTTGTTGTAGCTCAGTTCCTTCCCCTGGAGCTGCCGGAAGTGCCCATGGAACGACCCGTAGAGCGCGGCCCGCTGGTGGGGATTCTCCCCGTAGCGCAGCGGCTGGGCCTTCCTCCACGAGAGGGAAAGGGTGTCCGGAAGGCCCGCTATCTCGCCCAGGTCGGGCTCGCCCCAGGAGGACCCCAGGTAGGCCGCGATCGCCGCGTCGTAGGCGGCCGTGCGCTGGAAGACCTTGAGCGCCAGGCTGCGCCGCAGGGCGGCGAGCGCAGCCGGGTCGGGATTGTCCATCGCCGCCAGCACCGCGCCGTAGTCGGCCGGGTCGCAGACGACCGTCACGCTCTCGTGGTTCTTCGCCGCGCTGCGCAGCATGGACGGCCCGCCGATGTCGATGTTCTCGATCGCCTCCTCGAGCGTCGCATGCGGGTTGGCCACCGTCTTCTCGAAGGGATAGAGGTTCACGACGACCAGCTCGATCAACTCGATCCGGTTCTCCGCGGCCTGGGCGAGGTGCCCCGGCGTGTCCCGCCGGCAGAGCAGCCCGCCGTGGATCTTCGGGTGCAGCGTCTTCACGCGCCCTTCCATCATCTCCGGGAAGCCCGTGTGCTGGCTCACCTCGGTGACCGGCAGGCCGGTCGCGGCGAGCAGGCGGGCGGTGCCCCCGGTGGACAGGAGCGTGTAGCCGTGCTGCCGGACCAGCGCCGTGGCGAATTCGGCGAGCCCGCTTTTGTCGCT
>CAITEC010000063.1 GCA_903891325.1 uncultured Opitutaceae bacterium | reverse complement strand
ATGATCTCCGACGCGTCGAACGCGGACCTCCCGAGCACGATGGTCAAGCTGAGCCAGGCGCAGGTGGCCTACCAGGCGGCCCTCCAGTCCTCGGCATCCATAATGAAGCTCTCGCTCATGAATTACATCGTCCTTCAGTAAACCGAACAAACACCCATGAAAGTATCGCCCGAACTCAACGTAACCCTCGCCGACCCGATCCAAGCCAATGAATTCGACCTGCCCCAGGGGCTGATCGGATTCCCTGACTTTCATCGGGCCGAGCTCCTCTTCGACGCCGCCCAGCTGCCCTACCTCTGGATGAAGGTCTCCGGCCCCGACGGCGCCGTGAACTTTGTCGTCATCGAGCCGGGCGGCATCATCGCCGGGTATGAGCTCGAGATCTTCGACAACGACGCCGAGGCCCTCGGCATCGTGGATCCCGGCGAGACGATGGTCCTCAACATCGTCACCGTCCAGCGGCAGAACCCGCTCCATGCAACCGTGAACCTCGCGGGGCCGATCGTGGTGAACCGCCGGACCCGCGTGGGGCGCCAGCTCGTGATCGCCAACTACGCCCGCTACAGCACCCGCCACGTCCTGGTCGCGTCCGAGGCGACCGTGAGCCTTTCGGCCTGAGCCGCACCCGCCATGCTCGTCCTAACCCGAAAGGTCAATGAGGCGATCATCATTGGCGACAACATTGAGATCCGCATCAACCGCATCGATGGCGATGTGGTGAAGATCGGCGTCCACGCCCCGCGCGAGATACCGATCTTCCGCAAGGAGGTGCAGGTCGAAATCGCAGCCGCCAACCGCGCCTCCGCGGTGACCGTGCGCTCCGGCCAGGCGCTGGGGGGGCTCTCGCTTCCCCGGCTCGGCCGGCAGCTGCCCCAGCCGCCCCAGCCGCGCCCGCCAATCCCGCCCCGCGCCGAGGCGGATCCCCGCCCCGAGCCATCCCAACCCATCCCCTTCATTTTACCATGAACCCGATATCCAACCAGATCCCAACGCTCGCAAGCGCCCTCGCCGGTTCCTCCACCGACACCCAGTCCGGCGGCGGAACCACCCAGGCCGCCGCCACCCAGTCGCCGGCCCCCGGCCCCGACGTCCTCACCCTGTCCGAATCCTCGACCGAGGCGCGCCGCGCGGCGCGTGTCCGCGAGATCGAGCGCCAAAATCGGGAATCGACGCTCACCGACTTCCCGGCGGCGCTCGCGGCGACCACCGCCGCGAGCCAGGCGATGACCGGAAACCCCCAGGGGGCGCTTGCCGCCCAGGGCGGGGTCAACCCGGCCAGCGCGCTCAGCCTGATTGAGGAGAGCTGACCCGATCGGCCCCGGGCTCGAGCGCCTGCTCGAGGATCCGCGCCACGTCGGCGCTGCGGAACGGCTTGGCCAGGAGAAGCACCCGGCCAAGCTGCTCCAGCATGGCCGGCGATATCCGGGAGAAATATCCCGACATGATGACGATCGGCATCCGGGGAGCGATCGCGCGCACCCGGCGCGACAGCTCGATCCCGTCCATCTCCGGCATGGTCTGGTCGGTGAGCAGCAGCGCGCAGTCCCCGGGGCCCGCCTCCAGAGCGGCGAGGCAGTCGCCCGGTGAATTGAATACCTGGGTGCGATAGCCGAGGCGCTCCAGGGTGATCTGGGTCGTCTGCGCCACCACCTGCTCGTCATCCACGATGCAGATCATCTCGCCGGAACCGCGCCTCGGGGGCAATTGCGGCTCGGCAAAGGGCTCCGCGTCGGCCAGGGCGGCCACCGGCAGGTAGACATCGACAGAGGTTCCTTCCCCGGGGGAACTCGAGACGTCGATCCCGCCGCCGTGGGCACGCACGATTCCCTGGACGATCGCCAGGCCCAGGCCGGTCCCGCGATCCCCGGCCTTGGTCGTGAAGAAGGGGGTGAATATCCGCCGCTGGGTTTCCGCATCCATCCCGTGCCCCGTGTCGCGGACCGTCAGCCGCACGTAGGGACCCAGGGGAAGGTTTCCATGGGCGGCCGCCTGGGTGGCGGTCATCACGGTGGGCTGCAGCGAAATGCCCAGGACCCCGCCCGTCGCCCGCATGGCGTAGGCCCCGTTGCTTCCCAGGTTCAGGATCAGCTGGTTCAACTGGGCGACATCGGCCAGGACCCGGCCGCAGCCCCGGCCGATCCTGACCTCTATCTGGATCGTCGTCGGGACGCTCGCCCGCAGGAAGCGCCGCGCCTCCTCGATGACGGTCGCAAGGTCCGTGGAGACCCGTTCGGCGCCCGTCTCGCGGCTGAAGGTGAGAATCTGCTCCACCAGTTCGCAGGCGAGCAGCGTCGCCTTCCGGGCCTCCTCGAGCCGGGTCCGGGCGGGATGGTCGGGCGCGAGGTCCTCCAGCGCGAGGTCCTGGTTCCCGATCATCCCGGTCAGCAGGTTGTTGAAATCGTGGGCGATGCCGCCGGCGAGCGCGCCGAGCGTCTCCATCTTCTGGAGCTGGAAAAGCTGACCCTCCATCGTGCGCCGCTCGGACTCCGCGGCGTGCCGCGCGGTCGTGTCCTGCAGGGTGCCGACGAGCCGGATCGCCTTGGCGGCGTCGACCTCGGGCCAGCCGAAGACCTGGACCCAGCGCCGGTTTCCGAGGGCGGTCACCAGCGGGCACTCCATGTCGAAGGCGCGCCCCTCGACGACCGCGGTGCGGACATTGCCGAGAAACCCCGCCGCCTGCTCCTCGGGAAAGAAACCGGCCATGGTCTCAAGCGTGGGCCGGTGGCCGAGCTCGACCTGGCAGATCCGGTAAAGCTCCGGCTCCCAGCGCATCTCGTGGCTGGCCACCAGGTATTCCCAGGCGCCGACCTGGGCCATCCGGCTCACCTGGATCGCGATCTCCTCGCTGTGGCGCTGCCGCTGGTGGGCCTCCCGGACCGCCGTGAAATCGTCGATCAGGACGATGAAGTTGACCAAGTCCCCGCCTGCGTTGTGGACGGGCTGGAACGTGATCGAAAACCAGCGGACCCGGCCGTCCGCGGCGGTGTCCTTGGAGACGATCGCCGCCCGCGTCCCGCGCTCCAGCAGGAGCTGGGTCTCGTCCGTCGACAGCCCATTGATGATCGCCCCCATGAATTCCGCGAGCGGCTGCCTGACCGTCTCGTCGTGAGGGAAGCCGCTCATCTTGTCGCAGGCCGCGTTCGTCCAGAGGATCTGACCCTCCCGGTCCGAGATGATGACCGCGTTGGGCATGTGCTGGGCGACCGAGGCCAGGAGCGCGTTGACCTTGGTGGCCGCGCGGAGGTCGGCCTGGGCCCCCGCAAGCTCAAGCGCCCGGCGGGCGACGGCCCGCCGCATGAGGCCAAGCGTAAACGCCACGACCGCCAGCTCGAGCGCCCCGAACCAGGCATAGGCGGTCAGCGGGGGAAGCCAGCCGTGGCGGATCGACTCGAAGCCCAGGGCGGCGGCGGCGAGCGCCGCCGCGACAACCAGGAGGGTTGTCTGCCGCGGGCGCTCCCTGGCGGATGGCGTGTGCACGGGGCTCTGCGTTGGCATGCGTGCGGGAGCGTGGGGCAGCGCCCCGGGGAAGACAAGAGCCCGGATTCAGGAACCCCGGTGGCAATCCGGGTGTCGGGAGGGGAACAATGAACCCAATCCCAAAGCGAGATTCCGGGGACGATGGCACGCCGCGTGCAGGCATTCCCACGAAAAGACCGGAAAACATCACCAAATTTCCCGTGCAAACACCTCCTCCCGCCGCCTCCGAGGCCGCCGTACCGCCGACCGACGACCTCACCTGGACCCGGGCCATGCTTCTCCGCGAGCTGCGGGCGCCCATGACCACGTACCGTTGGGAATGGGTGGGCAACTTTCTCTGGCCGATGTCGGCCATCCTCGGGGTCATCAGCTACCGGGGTTTCATGGCCCACGGCTGGCCCGCGCTCAATTTTGGATGCGCCCTCCTGAGCTTTAATTTTGCCGTGTCGGCCATCGTCAACCAGTGCCTGGCGCCCGTCCGCAGGCGGGTGCTCGTCCTGTCCGAAATCGTCGAGAACCACATGGCGGACTAAGCTGCGGAAACCTGAGACCTGAGACCTGAAACCTGAGTCGATCTCCCAAGCCCTGGGGCTCACCTGTTCGATGTAGCCGGCCTCCCAGAGGCCGGTTCCTGGGGTCCTATTTCCGATCTCCAATCCCCGGCCTCTGGGAGGCCGGCTACAATGTCTGGCAGCTCAGGCCGCTGGCCGCCGGATTGCCCGCGCGACCAGGAACGCGCCGGTCGCCGCCATCAGCACTGAATAGAATGTCCCCCGGCTGAGGCCGAGGATCAGGGCGGCGTCCGGCTCCCGGAATAGCTCCCCGAATATCCTCACTGCGGCGTACGCGAGCAGGTACTCGCCGCCCAGGCGGCCGGGCTGCTTCCGGACAATGTCGCTGCGCCAGAACCGGAGCTGGATAAACGCGAAAAGGAGAAGGCCCTCGAGGCCCGCCTCGTACAACTGCGAGGGATGGCGCGGTGAGACCAGGTAGAGCGGCGCGTCCGGCTCGCTGCGCGGAAAGATCACAGCCCAGGGCACGTCCGTAATCTTGCCCCAGAGTTCGCCATTGATGAAATTCGCGATTCGCCCGAAGAACAGCCCGATCGAGGCCGCGGACGCGGTGATGTCGCAAAGGTGCAGGAAGGGAATCTTCTCGGAGCGCGAGAAAAACCAGAGCGCGGCGGCGACCCCGAGGAACCCGCCGTGGCTGGACATGCCGCCGTCCCACACCCGAAGGATCGCGAGCGGGTCCTCCCTCAGTGTGCCGAGCTGGTAGAGCAGGAAGAAGCCGAGGCGCCCCCCGAGCAGAACCCCGAGGACGATCCAGACCATCAGGTCGCCGACCTTTTCCGCGGAGACCAGCGAGCGGCCGGCCCGCGCGTAGCGGCGCAGGAGCCACGCCCCGGCCAGGAAACCCGCGACATAGGACAGCCCGTAATAGCGGACGCCGATCCGGCCCCAATGCGGCCCGAGGAAGGGGCCGAAATTATCCACCCAGTAGGCGAGGGGGGCGAGCGGTGCGTTCATCCTATTTCTTCTGGCGCTCCTGGTGCGAGCGGGCGAATTCGCGCATGTCGACGGCGACATCGTCCTTCTCGAAAATCTCCGAACCGAGCAGGTGCTCCATGATGTCCTCCAGGGAGATCACCCCGGAGGTCGCGCCGAACTCATCCACCGCGATCAGCAGCTTCTGGTGGGCCTTCAGGAAAACCTGGAGCGCCGCGCCGACCGTCGCCGTCTCCGGGATGAAATGGGGCTCGAGCATGAGCTGCTCGACCAGGACGGCGTCCTGGTCGTTGGCCTTGGCGCTGTGCAGGTCCCTCCGTCGGACGACGCCGACGATGTCGTCGAGATTCCTCCCGTACACGGGAAAACGCCCGAAGCGCAGGTTTGGAAACTCGCGAAAGGCGTCGGCGACGGAGGCCTTCGCCGGAAGCGCCGCCACGACCGTCCGGGGGGTCATGATCGCGCTCACGCGCACATCATCCAGCGAGAGCGCGTTGGCGATGATCCGGGACTCGCTCTTGGACAGGGTTCCCTGCTTCGCGCCGCGCTCGGCCAGGAGCATGATCTCCTCGTCGGACCGGTAGATGTGGTCGGAGGTCCGCACGAAGAGCCGGACAAAGCGGTTGCACAGCCAGGTGACCGGCGTGAGCACCCGGCGCAGCCACCAAAGCGGGTAGACCACGCCGGGGAGCAGGCGCCTGCGGTAGGCGACGCCGATGTTCTTCGGCAGCACCTCGGAACCGACAAGGAGCACGACGGCGAAAACCGGAGTCACATAGACGAGGGATGATCCGCCGAACGTCCGGGCGCAGAGCGCGCCCACGATCACCGAACCGACGCCGTTGGCCAGGGTGTTGAGCGTGAGGATGGCGGATATCGTCTCGTCGATCCGGGAACGCATCACCTCAAAGCATTGTCCCCGCGTCGGATAGGACTTTTTGAGCGACTCCAGCTCAGCCGTGGTCGCGCTCAGGACGATGGCCTCGGTGAGGGAGCACACGAAGGAGACGGCGAGCGTGAGGACGATGGCAACGGCTATCGCGGGCATCCCCAATGATAAGCCGGGAATCGGCGCCGAGCACAAGATTCTTGCGCCGCCCCGGGGCTGATGCCGTAAACTCCGGGGATGGCAGGATTGAAACGCACGTCGCTCTACCAGTTCCATGTCGCGCAGGGTGCGCGGATGGTGGACTTCGCCGGTTGGGAGATGCCCGTCCAGTACCGCAGCATCCTCGAGGAGCACAGGGCCGTGCGCTCGGCCGCGGGACTCTTTGACGTCAGCCACATGGGGGAATTCGACGTGAAGGGTCCCGGGGCGGGCGCCTTCCTCGACGGGCTGGTCACAAACGATGTGGGAGCGCTCTTCCCCGGCAGGGCGCTTTACTCCCCGATGTGCCTGCCGGACGGAGGGGTCGTCGACGACCTGCTGGTGTACATGCGCGGCACCGGGGACTATCTGCTTTGCGTGAACGCCGGTAACCTCGACGGGGACCTGGCGTGGATCCTGGAGAGGGCGGCCGGGCAGGCGGTGAGCGTGACCGACCGCTCGGCGGACACCGCGCTTCTCGCCGTGCAGGGACCCGCGGCGGCCGGAATTGTCCAGTCGCTGGCGGGCGACGACCTGAAATCACTCAAGACCTATCACTTCCGGGAAGGCGCCGTCGGCGGGGTCCCCTGCCTGATCAGCCGGACCGGGTACACCGGCGAGGACGGGTTTGAGCTCTATCACGCGCCGTCGGAGTCCGAAAAGCTCGCCGCCGCGCTCCTGGCGGCGGGGGCGCCCGTCGGGCTGCAGCCCTGCGGCCTGGGAGCGCGCGACAGCCTCCGCCTTGAGGCCGGTTACCCGCTCTACGGCCACGAGCTATCGCGCGGGATATCGCCCCTGACGGCCGGGCTTGGCTGGACCGTCAAGCTGGGCAAGGCCGGCGATTTTGTCGGGAAGGCCGCCCTTCAGGAGGAGAAGCGGGCCGGGTCCCCGCGCCGCGTCGTTTTTTTCCGGACAGGCGATCGCCGGATCGTGCGGGCGGACTCCCCGGTCCTGGACACCGGGGGCGCCCCTGTCGGACGCGTCCTCTCCGGCACGCTGTCGCCCATGCTGAACGAGGCGATCGGCTCGGCGCTGGTGCCGGCGGCCTTCGTTTGCGGCCCGCTTTTCGCCGAGATTCGGGGAGCAAGGATTCCCCTGCACCCCGTCAAGCCCCCCTTTGTCCCTATGGGAAAGTCAGCCAACCCAGCGCATCCATGAGCAACATCCCCGAGAACCTCCGCTACGCAAAGTCCCACGAATGGGCGAAAATCGAGGAAGGGGTGGCGACGGTCGGCATCACCGACTACGCCCAGGGTTCCCTTGGAGACATCACCTACGTCCAATTGCCGAAGGTCGGCGCCACCGTGAAGGCCGGAGAGGTGTTCGGCGTGGTCGAGTCGGTGAAGGCGGCGTCGGACATCTACGCCCCGGTCTCCGGGACGGTGGTTTCCGCGAATGCTGCGCTCGAGGCGAGCCCGGACCTGCTCAACCGCGAACCCTTTGCCGGGGGCTGGATCGCGCGGCTGAAGGTTGCCGATGCGGGGGAGGCGGCGGCCCTCCTCGACGCGGAGGGCTACCGCAAGGCGACGGCGTAGCGCTCAACCCGCCTTCGAGGACCGGGCGGCCTTGCGGCGATCGGTCTCCGAGAGGACGCGCTTGCGCAGCCGGATATTCTTGGGCGTGACCTCGACGAACTCGTCGGTCGCGATGTACTCGATCGCCCGCTCCAGCGAAAGGCGCGTGGCGGGGGTGAGCCCGGTGGCCACGCCGGATCCCTGGGAGCGGAAATTTGTGAGCGCCTTCGCGCGGACCGCGTTGCAGGAGATGTCCTCGTTGCGGGGATTCTCGCCGACGACCATCCCCTGGTAGACTTCCTCCCCGGGACCCACAAAGAGCTTTCCGCGCTCCTGGACCATCTCGAGGGCGTAGGCCGTGGTCGTGCCCGCCTCCGTGGCGATGATGGTCCCGGTGAGCCGGGTGAGCACCTCGCCGGCATACGGGCCGTACTCCTTGAACAGGTGGCTCATGACGCCCCGGCCGCTGGTCGCGTTGACGACGTCGATTTCCATGCCGATCAACCCGCGGGTCGTGATCGTGGCCTCGATCATGGTCGAATGGGGGTGTTTCTCCATGTTGGAAAGCACACCCTTTCGGTTGGCGAGATTCTGGATGACCGCGCCGACGCACTCGTCGGGCACCTCTATCCACAGGGTTTCGTAGGGCTCCTGGCGGTGGCCGTCGACTTCCTTCTCAATGACGGTCGGCCGGGAGACGAGCAGCTCGAATCCCTCGCGGCGCATCGTCTCGACCAGCACGGCGACCTGCATTGCGCCGCGGGCCTTCACCTTGAAGACGCCGGCCTTGTCCGTGTCCTCGACGTAGATGGACACGTTGGTCTTGAGCTCGCGGTAGAGCCGCTCCCGGAGCTGGCGGGACGTGACAAGCTTGCCCTCGCGCCCCACCAGCGGGCCGTCATTGACGCAAAATTCCATCTCCAGGGTCGGCGGATCGATCTGGGTGAAGGGAAGGGCGTGCCCGTCCTCGACGGCGGTCAGGGTGTCCCCGATGTCGATCTCCTCGACCCCGGCGATCCCGACGATGTTTCCGGCCACGGCGGTCTCGGTCTCGGCCGTGCCCAGTCCCGTGAACTCCAGGATCTTGGTGATCTTGGCCCTGACCCGCTTGCCGTCCGAGTGCCGGATGGTGAAGATGGAGTCGCCCACCGCGGCCTTGCCGCCCAGCACCTTGCCGACGGCGATGCGGCCCACGTAGTCGCTCCAGTCCACGTTGGACACCAGCATGTGAAAGGGCTCCTCGGGCTTCGCGAAGGGAGGGGGAACGTGGTCGAGGATCGTCTGGAACAGGGCGGCCATGTCCTTCCTGGGGTCCTCCAGGTGGTGCATCATATAGCCGTCGCGTCCCGAGCCGTACACCACGGGGGCGTCGAACTGCTCCTCGGTGGCGTTGAGCTCCAGGAGGAGCTCCTGGACCTTTTCGTAGGATTTCTTCGGGTCGGCGTTCTCGCGGTCGATCTTGTTGACCACGATGACGACCTTCAGCCCGTGGTTGAGGGCCTTGCGCAGCACGAAGCGCGTCTGCGCCTGCGGCCCGTCGTAGGCATCGACGACCAGGAGGACCCCGTCGACCATCCGGAGCGCCCGCTCGACCTCGCCGCCGAAGTCCGCGTGCCCCGGGGTGTCGACGATATTGATCGTCTTGTCCTTCCAGTGAACAGAGGTGTTCTTCGCCTTGATGGTGATGCCCTTCTCCTTCTCCAGGTCCATGGAGTCCATTGCCCGCTCCTCGACATGCTGGTTGGCGCGGTAGACCCCGCCCTCCTTGAGGAGTTTGTCCACGAGGGTGGTCTTCCCGTGGTCAACGTGGGCGATGATGGCGATGTTGCGGATGCTTTGATTCATTTGGGCCAAAAGTTTTGAAAAAGATGCCCATCGTGAACCGACCACGAACCGTAAGCAAGCAGAACAGACGCAAAGCCCAAATGCCCGGCGGAGTGCCCCAAAAGGGGCACGCAGACGGGCGGGCCCGACCGCGAATAGTCCGATTGGCACCGACAGACGCGGAATCACCCACTGGATTGGCAAACAGGCCCAGGCAACAGGCTATAGGTCCTATGGGACCTATGCGATCCGCCGCTGACTGGGGGTAAGACCCTCCTTCGTCCGCGCTTGCGGACTACGGCGGGTGTATGGGCTCGCATCGCGAGGCCCATACATAATTTAGCCCCGGAACCGTAAGGTCCCGGGGCTAAAAATGGGGGTGGGCGGTCGCCACTCGCTCTTTCCCGGCACACACGTTTGGCGCTCTCGCTTTCGCGGGCCGTGTGTTCCCCGACGCCACTCTTCGCGGCATGCGAAGTTCTCGATCTCATGGCGGGATCGCTCCGACCATTTCTGGCTGGAGTTTGTTGAGTGAGGCCTCTTCGCCCGGTTCGGTCGCCCCCTGCCGGGGACGGCACGCCGGACGTGGTGCAGACACGCCTACAAGTGTGTTCTTCGCGTCGGCACCGTTGCCACGGGGACGGCGCCGGCTTTTGGCCGGCCGTTTGCCCCGTGTTACGGGTCTGACCTCTTAACTCTCAGGCTGCGTTCGCTTTGCAGTTGGGTGAGCCCGCTTGGCGGGACCGCCCAATGAGGAGGTTTGACGGGCTTTGCCTGGCCCGCTCTCTCCGCGCCGCCGCGCCTCCCTTACGCGCCCCGTCCGTTTTTTCCGCACGGGGCCTTTTGGCGGGGTCGTCCCGCCGGGAAACGCGACTGCGTTCTGGTCTGCGCAGTAGCAGCCGAAACCCTCTGGGTAACTGCGTCGGCGGCCGGATCGAAACGTTCCGTCCGCCTGACTCGGCTCGAGGGCGGTTTCTGATCGCCCCTAGCCGCTCAGCTCCTTTGTCATGTGACTGACCGGTCATGACACCGGCCAGAGGAACTGGTGATTGTGCCTGCCGTATCCCGCTTGCGCGGAACAGGAGGGGATGGCGGCACCAGCTGCCACCGTCCTTTCCCCGGTCGCCCGGGATTATCCCAGTCGTGCTCTCGGCGGAGTTTTCAGACCGCCGCGCCTCGACTGTTCTATCAATGAACGAGCCGAAGGTGCCCCCGCCCGCCCGAAAGTGAAGCGTTTGTTATCCACATTTTTCTCACCGCCGACCCTGTGAATAACTTGGGAATTGGGATCGCGCCGGGTTATTCTCTTTTTATTACCAAGCCACCGACCCGAGCCATGGAACCGCAGCTCCCCATCTTCGAACTGGAAACCGCCATCGTGGCGGCGCTGGGCGGCACCGGCCGGGTGATCGTGCAGGCGCCCACCGGCTCGGGGAAATCGACGCAGATCCCGCAGATGCTCCTGCGGCACGGGCTCCTTGGCGAAAAGGGCGAGGTGGTCGTCCTCCAGCCCCGGCGGCTGGCTGCGCGCCTCCTGGCGAAGCGCGTTGCGGAGGAGTGGGGCACGCCGCTGGGCGATACGGTCGGCTACCAGATACGGCTCGAGTCGCGCGTGAGCGAGCGGACCCGGATCCGCTTCGTGACGGAGGGAATCCTCCTGCGGCAGATGTCGTTCGACCCCAACCTGCGCGGCGTGAAGGCCGTCCTTTTCGACGAATTCCACGAGCGCCACCTCTACGGCGACATCTCGCTGGCCCGCGCCCTCCAGATCCAGTGCTCCACGCGGCCCGACCTGAAGATCGGCGTGATGTCCGCGACCCTCGACACCGCCGGCCTGCGGGAGTACCTCGCCCCCTGCCAGGTCCTGACCTCGCAGGGCCGCACCTTTCCGGTCGACATCAGCTACCTTCAGAAGTCCGTCGATTTCGAGGTGGAGCCGCCCTGGGAGGCGGCCGCCCAGGCCTGCGAGCGCGTCGCGGGGGAGACGCCCGGGGACCTTCTCGTGTTCATGCCGGGCGCCTACGAGATCAGCCGCACCGTCCAGGCGATCCAGGGATCGCGGGCGCTGCGGGATTTTGCCGTGCTCCCGCTCCACGGCGAGCTCCCGCCGGACGCCCAGGACCGGGCGGTCGCCCGGTGCGCCACCCGCAAGATCATCGTCTCGACCAATGTCGCGGAGACATCGGTGACGATCGACGGGGTGACCGCGGTGATCGACAGCGGGCTTGCGCGGATGGCCCGCTTCGATCCCCACCGGGGGATCAACACCCTGCTCGTCGAGAAGATCTCCGCGGCGAGCGCCGACCAGCGCGCGGGCCGGGCGGGCCGCACCGCCCCCGGCGTCTGCCTGAGGCTCTGGACGGAGCGGGAGCACGAGCGGCGGCCGCTCCGCGAGCTTCCCGAGGTGAAACGGCTCGACCTGGCCGAGGTCGTCCTGACCCTCAAGGCCGCGGGGATCGGCGACATCGCCGCGTTCCCCTGGCTCGACAAGCCCGATCCGCGCGCCCTCGAGCGCGCCGAGAGGCTGCTCGAGGACCTCGGCGGGCTGGCGCGGACCGAGCGGGGATCCCGCATCACCGAGGTCGGCCGCGCCCTGCTTCGCTTTCCCGTTCATCCGCGCTATGCCCGGATGTTCCTCGCCGCCCGCGAGCGGGGATGCGTGAGGCAGGTCGCCCTCATGGCCGCCCTCACCCAGGGCCGGAGCTTTCTCCTGCGCGCCGCGGGCCGCGACGTGGAACTGGCCCGCGAGGAAGTCCTCGGCGAGGAGCACGAGAGCGATTTTTTCCTGATGATGCGCGCCTGGACCTACGCCCAGTCCAAGGGCTTCGCCCTGGATGCCTGCCGCCGGCTCGGGATCCACGCGCAGGGCGCGCGCCAGGTGGGGCCCCTCTTCGAGCAGTTCCTGGAGATCGCCGGGGAGGGGAAGGCACCGTCGCCGTCCGGCCCGCCCGCCGATCCGGATGCCGTCAGGAAATGCGTCCTGGCGGGCTTTTCCGACCAGGTCGCCCGGCGGCTGGACTCCGGGACCCTTCGCTGCGAGCTCGTCCACGGGCGCAAGGGCCTGCTCGCCCGCGAGAGCGCGATGCAGAAGGCTCCCCTCATGGCCGTGGCGGAGATCAGCGAGATCGGGGGGCGGGGAGGGGAGGTGAGCGTCCTCCTCAGCCTGGCGACCGCGATCTCGGACTCGTGGCTTCAGGAGCTCTTTCCCGGGGACTACGGCGAGACCCGCGAGGTGACGTACGACCCGGAGGCCAAGCGCGTGGTCGCCCGGCGCGAGCGCCGGTTCCGCGACCTGGTCCTGGAATCGCGGGCGAGCGAGGACGTTCCCCTCGACGCGGCCGCAGCCCTCCTCTCCCGCGAGGTCCTGGCGGGCCGGATCAGGATCGATGCCTGGGACGAGGGCGTCGAGCAGTGGATCACGCGCGTCAACCGGTTGGCCGAGTGGTTTCCCGAGTTTGAGGTGAACCCGCTCGACGACGCGGGCCGGGCGATGCTGATCGAGCAGATCTGCCACGGCGAGACCGGCGCGCGCGGTGTGCGCCAGAAGGAGGTCATGCCCTTCCTGCGGGAATGGCTCACCGCCGAGCAGCTCGCCGCGCTGGACACCTGCCTGCCCGAGAGGCTGGTGATGGGCAACGGGCGGAAGTCGCGGCTGACCTACGCCCGGGAGGGGCCGCCGGTCCTCAGCGCGCGGATCCAGGAACTTTTCGGGGTGGACGGCGGCTTCACGCTCGGGCGGGGACGCGTGGCGGTGAAAATCGAGGTCCTCGCGCCCAACCAGCGGCCGATCCAGGTGACCGACGACCTGACCTCGTTCTGGAGGGACATCTACCCGAAGCTGAAGACCGAGCTCCAGCGCCGCTACCCGCGCCACGAGTGGCGCTGACGGGCGGTCAGCCCGATTTCGGGCGCTTGCGGCCGTTTGCCCGGACGATGTTCAGGTAGGTCTTGCTCAGCATCTGGCCCTCGTAGAGCTCGAGCAGCCGGACGCCCTCCCGGGGCTTCACCATGTCGCGCCGCGTCGCCGCGTCGATCTGGGCCTTCATCCGGCGGCAGAGCTCCTGCTGCTGGTACTGGACACCCTCGATCACGTCGGCGATCTGGCTGCCGCTCAGGGCCTCCTCGATGTAGAAACCGTTCGGCTCGTCGTCCTCGAGGAAGACATGCACCTCGTTGACGCGGCCGAAGAGGTTGTGCAGGTCCCCCATGATGTCCTGGTAGGCCCCCGTCAGGAATATCCCCAGGTAGTACGGCTTGCTGTTCAGCGGGTGGAGCGTGATGTAGTCCTTCACGTCCTGCAGATCGATGAAGTTGCCGATCTTCCCGTCGGAGTCGCAGGTGATGTCCACCAAGATCGCGTTGACGGTCGGCTTCTCCTTGAGGCGGTGCAGCGGGGCGATCGGAAAAAGCTGCTTGAGGGCCCAGTGGTCCAGGAGCGACTGGAACACCGAGAAATTGCACACGTACTGGTCGGCGAGCAGCTTGTCCAGGTCGTGCAGTTCCTCGGGCTGGTAGCCGGACTTGCGGCCCTCCTTGGCTATCTGCTCGCAGATCTGCCAGAAAATCGATTCGGCCGCCGCGCGGTTCTCCAGGTCGAGGTAGCCCAGGTTGAAGAGCGAGAAGGCCTCCTCCTTGCGCTGGAGGGCGTCGTGAAAGCGCTCGAGCCGGCCCAGTTTCGTCTTGTTCCGCAGGAGCACCTCCATGTCGGTCACCACCTTGTGCTTTTCCTCGGGCTGGTGCTGCTGGCCGAGGGACTCGCGCTTGTTGATCCGCTCGAACACCTCCACGACCAGCATCGAGTGCGGGGCGACGACGGCGCGCCCCGATTCGCTGACGATGTCCGGGACGCGGACCCCGGCGGCCGTGCAGATTTCGCGGATGTTGAAGACGACGTCCCTTGTGTACTCCTCCATCGAGTAGTTCATCGAGCTCTCGAAGTTCGTCCGGGAGCCGTCGTAGTCGATCCCCAGTCCCCCGCCGACGTCGAGGTAGCCCATCGGGAAGCCCATCTTGGCCAACTGGCAGTAGAAGCGCGTGGCCTCGACGACCGCGTTCTTGATCGTGATGATGTTCGGGACCTGGGAGCCGATGTGGAAGTGGACCAGGCGCAGGCACCCGGAAAACTTTGCGGCCTTCAGTTTCTCGCAGGCAAAGAGGATTTCCGCCGTGTTGAGCCCGAACTTCGCGTTGTCGCCGGTCGAGAGCGCCCACTTGCCCTCGCCGTGGGTCTGGAGCTTGGCCCGGAAGCCGATCATCGGCTTCACGCCCGTTTCGCGGGAGAGCCCGATGATGTCGTCCAGCTCGGAGAGCTGCTCGACCACGAGGATGATCTTCTTGCCCAGCTTCCGGCCCAGCAGCGCCAGCCGGATGTAGTCGTCGTCCTTGTAGCCGTTGCAGACGATCAGCCGGTTCGGGCCCTCGTGCATGGCCAGCGCAACCATGAGCTCGGGCTTTGAGCCGGCCTCGAGCCCGTAGTTGTAGTCCTTGCCCGCAGCGATGATCTCGTCGACCACCTCGCGGAGCTGGTTGACCTTGATTGGGAAGACGCCGCGGTACTCGCCCTTGTAGCCCTCCTCCCGGATCGCCTTGCGGAACAGCTCGTTGAGCTGGACCACCCGGTGCCGCAGGAGGTCCTGGAAACGGATGACCATCGGCGCCTTCAGGCCCATCCCGACGGCCTCGTTGATCACGTCCATCAGCCGGATCGCCCGGCCGTCCGCCTGGGGCTGGACGGCCACAAATCCGTCATCGTCCACGGAAAAATGGCCCGATCCCCAGCGCTTGAAGCCGTAATGCTCCTCGGACTTGGCGGCGGACCAGCTCGATGCGGACTTGCTTTTCAACTCGGTGGTTAGGGCTTGCTTTCGGGTGCTCTGAAACAGTTAGATGGACCCTTCTTCTCCGTTCAAAATCACCAACACGCAATGCCGAAAATGCACTCGATGACAGCCATTTCCGCAATCCTGGCCCAGGCAACTCCCGCCACACCCGGCGGCGGCGCATCGGCGATCGTCAGCCTGATGCCGGTCATCCTGATCGCCCTGGCGATGTACTTCCTGATGATCGCCCCCCAGCGAAAGAAGCAGAAGGCGCAGGAAAAGATGCTCGCCGAGCTGAAAAGCGGCGACGAGGTCCTGACGACCGGCGGCATCTTCGGCACGATCACAAACGTGAAGGACAGCCGATTTGTCGTGCGCATCGCCGAGAATGTTAAGGTCGAGATTCCCAAGAGTTTCGTCCATTCGGTGGTCGCGAAGTCCGACGGCGAAGAAAAAAAGTAAGTATCCATGCTCAAGCGAAATCTCTGGAAGCTGCTGCTCAGTATTGCGATTGCCGGCTGGGCGCTGTCCGAGCTCCTGCCGCTCAAGGACATTCCCTTCCCCGTCTACGCCCGGGAGCATGTCACCGACAATGCGCCCGAATTTGGCAAGCTCCTCGACGAGGCGGGCGCCCGCGTCCGCTCGGGCCAGGCCCTGAGCGAGTCGCTGGCCCTGAAGCAGATCGGCAAGGAGAGGAATATCGACCTGAGCCGCTACTTCCCGAATATCCGCATTGAGGCGACGCTTCTCAACCATGTGAAGCGCAACGATATCCTGGTTAACGAGCTCATCCGCAGGTCCAAGGGCCGTCTCCAGCTCGGCCTCGACCTGCGCGGCGGTGTCGCGCTGACCCTCCAGGTGGACGAGCGGGTGGCCACGGGCGAGCGGGACGAGGCGCGCCGGGCGACGGAACTCCAGAAGGCGATCGAGATCATCGGCATTCGCATCAGCCAGTCAAGCAGCGGCACCGGCGGCCTCCTCTCCGAGCCGATCATCCGCGCCGTCGGCGACAACCGGATCGAGGTCGAGCTTCCCGGCGTGAACCCGAAGGACGACCCGGCGCTCATCGAGAATCTCACCAAGCCCGCCCGGCTCGACTTCCGGCTGGTTCACCCGACGCTGACCCCCGAGAACTCGCCCAACGGCGAAATCCCGCCCGGCTACGAAATCAAGACCCTGGATGAGGGCGACCGCGCCAATGGCCAGGTTGCGACGACGCAGGTGTTCGTCAAACGCATCCCCGAGATGACCGGAGAGAACATCGCCGGCGCCTTCGAGCGGATCGACGAGTACGGCAAGCCCGAGGTCACCATGGAATTCACCAGCGCGGGCCGGAAGCGCTTTGCCGACCTCACCCGCGAGATCGCAGCGGAGGGCCAGAAGCTCGGGCACCTCTGCCAGCTTGCGATCGTCCTGGACGGGCGGCTCTGCTCGGCCCCCGTCGTCCACGAGGAGATCGACAGCGACCAGGCGCGGATCACGGGCACCTTCACGGACCGAGAGGCCATCGACCTGGCAAACGACCTGAGCAATCCCCTGGACCTTCCCCTGGTGGTCACCGAGCAGTATGTCGTGGGGCCGTCGCTCGCCACCGACGCGATCTCCAGCGGAATGAGGGCATCCATCATCGGCACGGCCCTCGTTGCCGCCTTCATGATCACCTTCTACGCAACCGGCGGGCTGGTCGCGGTCGGGACCCTGGCGGTCAACATCATGATCATCCTGGGCACGATGGCCAGTTTCGGCGCCACGATGACCCTCCCGGGCCTCGCCGGCATCGTCCTGACCATCGGCATGGCCGTCGATGCGAACATCCTGATCTTTGAGCGGATGCGCGAGGAGCTCGCCGCGGGCAAGAACCTGCTCGCCGCCAACCAGAGCGGCTACCTGAAGGCGCTCACGACGATCATCGACGCGCACATCGTCCAATTGATCATCTGCGCCATCATGATCTGGCTGGGGACCGGCCCCATCAAGCTCTTCGGCGTCACGCTGGCGATCGGTGTCCTCTCGACCATGTTCTCGGTCCTGATCACCGCCCACCTCCTCCTGGAGATGCTGATCGAGTCCGGCTGGGTGAAGAAAATCACGATGCGGCACCTCCTGAAGTCCATCCACGTGGACTTCGTGAAGTTTGGGAAGCCTGCGGCGATCGCCTCCCTGGCGCTGGTCGCGCTCGGCATCGGCGTCATCGCCTACAAGGGCAACGCGATCTACGGAATCGACTTCTCGGGCGGCGACATGATCAGCCTCCAGTATAAGCAGAAGCTCGACATCGGGCAGGTGCGCCACGTGGCGGATGCCGCCCGGGTGGGCGAGATCAACCCGACCTATGTGAGCGCGCTCAGCGGCGGCGCCGAGATCCTCAAGATCGAGACCCCCGAGGGGAAGTCCGGCGCCATGCTCGCGGCCCTGCGCGCGGCCTATCCCCAGGCCGGCCTGGATCTGATGGGAAGCGACCACATCGGAGCCTCCATCGGCCGGGAGATCGAGCTCAACGCCCTGCTCGCCATCGGCGTATCGATGCTGACGATCCTCGTCTACATCGCCTTCCGCTTTGAGTTCGGCTTCGGCGTGGGCGCCATGTGCTCCACGCTCCACGACATCCTCATGACCATAGGGGTCTTCGTTCTCACGGGCCGCCAATTCTCCGCGCCCATGGTCGCCGCCATCCTCTGCATCGCCGGCTACTCGATCAACGAGACGGTGGTCGTCTTCGACCGGATCCGCGAGGAGCTGAAGCTCAACCCCACCGGAACCCTCCGCGACGTGATCAACGCGGCCATCAACAAGGTATTCGCCCGCACGATCATGACCGCGACGACGACCTTCCTCGCGGCGCTGGCCCTCTACACCTTCGGGACCGGCGTGCTGAAGGACATTTCCTTCACCTTCCTCGTCGGCATCGTCACGAGCACCTTCTCCGCCATCTTCATCGCCGCCCAGGTCTTCTACTGGTGGCACAAGGGCGACCGGAAGCATGTGGAGGCCCATGCGGACGTGGCGCCCAAGTACGAGTGGTCGGGCGGCAGCAAGGCCTCGCGCTGAGCTGATGCGCTGGATCCACAGCCCGCATCCGTTCCCAGACATCGAGGCGCTCAGCAAGCGGGAGGGGGTCAGCCTGGTGCTGGCCGAGCTGCTCCTGCGCGCCGGCGTCGGCGATCCGGGGGTGGCCGGCCCCTTCCTGCACCCCGAGCTGGCGAGCCTGGCCGACCCCTACCTGCTCGGAAACGTCGAACCGGCCGCCGCCCGGATCCGCGACGCGATCATGGGCGGGGAGGCGGTAACCGTCCTGGGAGACTACGATGTGGACGGGGTCACCAGCACGGCGCTGGTGGTGACGATGCTGCGCCGCTTCGGGCTCTCCCCGCGCTTCGTCGTGCCGCGCCGCGCGGAGGACGGCTACGGGCTGTCTCGCAGCGCGATCGACCGGGCGCTGGAGCAGGGCAAGCCGTCGCTCTTCCTCGCCCTGGATTGCGGCACCAATTCCCACGAGGAGGTGGCCTATCTTCGGGCGCAGGGCATCGACGTCATCGTCATCGACCACCATCGCTCGAAGGACCGCTTCCTCGACCAGGGGATCCTGATCAATCCGCACGCGCACGCGGACGGCTCGGCGGCCGACGCGCCCTGGCGGAATTTCTGCACGGCCGGGCTCGTCTTCAAGCTGATGCACGGGCTCCTGAAGCGCCTCAGGGCGGACAACCACCCGGCCGCCTTCGCGGTCCGGTTGCGGGACCACCTCGACCTGGTGGCGCTGGGCACGGTCGCCGACCTCGTGCCGCTCACCGGCGAGAATCGCATCCTCGCCCACCACGGGCTGCGGATCATCCAGCAAACCCGCCGCCCGGGGCTGAGGGCGCTCATGGAGGTGTCCGGATTGAAGCCGGGCCAGCCGGTCATGCCCTCCGACGTTTCCTACCGGATCGGCCCCAGGATCAACGCCTCCGGCCGCCTCGCGGACGCCGCCCTCTCCGTCGACCTGCTCCTCAGCGACGACGCCGCTTTTTGCCTCGATACCGCCCGGCAGCTTGATCTCTTCAACCGGGAGCGGCAGGACATCGAGCGCCAGATCACGGACCAGGCCGAGGAGATGGTGGCGGCCCATTACGCGGCCGACCACGGGATCGTCCTCTTCGACGAGGGCTGGCATCCGGGGGTCGTCGGCATCGTCGCCGGGCGGGTCACGCGGAAATTCAACCGGCCGACGATCGTCCTGGGAAACGAGGGGACCCTCGCCAAGGGCTCGGGCCGCAGCGTGGACGGGATCAACCTGGTCGAGGTGCTGGCCCCCTGCAGCGCCCTCCTCGAGAGCTGGGGCGGCCACCCGATGGCCGTGGGCATCTCCCTTCCGAAGGCCCGCGTCGCGGAATTCCGAAAGCGGTTCTCCGAGGCCGTCCGCGCCCACTGCGGCGGCGAAATCGCCGAGGCCCGCCTGACGATCGCCGCATGGATCCTGCCCGCGCAGGCATGCGATGAGCTGATGGCCGAGCTGGACACCCTGCATCCCTTCGGCCAGGGAAATCCCGAGCCGCTCTTCGGGCTGGGCGGCGTGGTCCTCCGGCAGGCGCCCGAGGTGTTCAAGGAGCACCACTTCCGTTTCTGGGTCGACGATGGCGCGGGCCGCAGGATCAGCGGGGTCGCCTGGAAGGCGGCGGGGAGGATTCCCCCGAAGGGAGTGCCGGTCGACCTCGCCGTGTCGATCCACTGGAATCATTTCAACGGCCGCAAGGTCCTCCAGCTCGAGCTCGCCGACTGGCGCCTAAGCGCCTGATTTGCCCCCGGCCCGGATTGCTATTATTTGATGGAAAGCCGTCGGACGCGCGTCCCGGATGCGTGCACCCATGAATACCCTGATCCGCCCCCTGATTGCGCTGGCCGCATTTGCCGCCGGAGCCGCCGCCCGCGGTGACGAGATCAAGGTCGCTGTGGTTGTCGATTTCAACAGCGGCGCGGGCCGGCTCGTCCGCCCGAGCGCGGACAAGCCCGCCTATTATTTTCCCATCACGCTGGGCTACGGGCAATCCGGGCATCCCGAGGCCCGCCTGAAGGACCCGCCCCCGACCGCGCAGGTCCAGCGGATGATCGCGCGCGCCCTCTTCGACCAGGGCTACCGCGTTGAGAACAGCCGCAATCCCCCCTCCCTGGTGTTCGTGCTGCGCTGGGGGCTGCTCGCTCCGGGGCGGCGCTGGGAGCGCGAGCAGGTCTCCCCGCTGCAGCAGGAATCGATGATGGTCGGCGGATTGGGCGGCGGCCCGGGAGGCGGCGGGTTCCAGCCGGACATGAGGGCGCTTTCCAGCGGGCTCCTGGATAACGCCCGCTACAGCACCGGCCCGAGCCCCGGCATGCTCTACCTGGTGGCCGGCGACACGCTGAAGGACCGCGGTTACAATGTCACCGACCCGCGGAACCCGCGGATCCAGGCGATCCTCGCCCTGGCCAGCGAGCCGCGCTACTTCATCATCATCGCCGCCTACGATGCGCTGGACTGGTTCCGGCACTATGACGACTGGAAGCACCACCGGAATCCGGGGGACAAGTCCCGGGTTCTCTGGGAGGAGCACATGAGCACGGAAATGGCGGGAAGGGACTTCGCCGACGTGCTTCCCGCGCTGATCGCCGTCGGGGCCCCGCGCTTCGGCCGGGAGACCCGGATACCGATCGTGAGCACCGGCTCGGAGGTGCCGGAGGGTCGCGTGGAAGCCGGGACCCCCGTCCGCGCGCCCAACCGGTGAGGGCGGCCTCAGCGCGGGCTCTTCTCCTCGGTGATCGGCCGGAACACCGGGTTGTGCTGGAAGATCACCGCATTTGAGAAGATCGCCATCCGCCCGGTGGGGTGAAGGTCGTCGCCCGCCAGTTCCTTCACGTAGAAACGCACGGGCCCGACGTGCATGACATCCCCCGTCACGCCGGCGATTGTCACGCGGTCGCCCGCGCGGAGACCGGAGCGGCCGATCATGAAGAAATAGGCGACCATCGAGAGGATGATCGACTGCAGCGCGACGGCGAGGCCGGCGGTGATCATGCCCGCGATAGTCGCCAGCGAGCCGAAATCGCTCACAAAGCCCAGGAAGATGACGGTGATCATCAGCGCCCCGGTGACGACGCGCCGGACCAGGAGAAACTGCCTGCGCCGCTCCTCGTCCTGCACGTAGCGAAGCGTCATGCGCCTCCAAAACCCGGAAATCCCGAAAACTGCGGCGATCCCGACCAGGATCGCCCCTGCGCGGGTGAACAGCGACCAGAGGACCTTCTGGTAAAGCTGGGCGACCGCCTCGCGCCACCGCTGCAGGTTCTCGAGGCTCTGGTCGTGGATCAGCAGTTCCTGGCGGAGCGGGATGGTCACCGCGGCGAGCTGGGTAAATTCCGTTGAGATCGACGCCAGCCGCTGCTCGATGCCCGGCAATTGCCTCGGGTTGGCGCCCGCGACCTGGTCGGCGGACTTGTCACCGATCCGGGTGATGTCCCGCATGATCGCGCGGATGGGGGTCTGGATCCCGACAGTCAGGCCCTGGAGCTGGAGGGTCTCGGCCACGAGGCGGTCGACCGTCTTCAGGCTCCGCAGCAGCTTGATGAGGGCCAGCGTCTGCTTGATCAGCCCGTTCGTGTCGAGCGAGGGAACCGTCGGAGGCGCGCCCGCGGCGGAAACCCCGTCAAATATCTTCTGCAGGGCGTCCACCTGCCCGGCGAGCGTGTTCGCTCCGGTTCCCTGGGCCTGGGCGGTCATGATGTCACCGACCTTCTGGAGGGCATCCTCCATGGCCTTGAAAAGGTTCGCCTCGGCCTGGAGTGCGCTTCGGCGCGCCGCGAGGCTCGCTTTGCCGTCGGGGGCGGCCTTTGCGATCTGCCCGTCGAGCGACGCCATGTCCATCTGGAGCTTGCGGACCCGGTCGGCGCGCGACGCGGCCAGGTTCGCGATCTTCGCCTGGTTGGCGATGGCCTGCGACTTTGCGTCGCTCAACTTTTGCGGCGCAGCGGGCGCGACGAGGGGCAGCTCGGCGTTGGCGCCCACAAAGGCCAGCCGGACGGCCTGCGCCGCCAGATCCCGCTGGCGATTCCAGAAAAAGACATCGCTGGGTTGCGCGAGCCACTGCTTGTCCTCGTCGACCTGCCGGTACCATTGGATCGACTCGTTCAGGTGGGATATGAGCGCGGCTCCCGAAAGCGTCGCCGGTGCGGCAGCGTCCGCACCCGCCGCGGTGGCGGCTGCGCCGAGGAAGAGCAGGAAAAGAAAGGGCCCCGGGAGCCTTGAAAATCGCAGCATAAATTGAATGACAAGCAGTTAGCCCGCGGTGCGCGCCCTTTCAAGGCATTTGGAGGATGCGGGAACCGGCGGTTCGAAATTGTCCGGGCCAGTGTTGCCAGCCAATGGGCGAGTGGGTAGTTGGTGGATCGGTGTCGCGTAAACCGATAAAATCCCGCGCCGGAACGTTGCTGAAACTGCTGGCGGTGACCTTCGGATTCCTTGTCCTGGTTCTTGCGGCGCTGTTCATCCCGGCCCTCCAGCGGGGTCTGCTTGCCCGGGGACTTTCCGCCGCCGGGGCAACGGGGATCGAGCTCGGCTATTTCCATGCAACGCCCTTTGGAATCACCGCCGAGCGCGTAAAATTCCGCCGGGGCCCCCTTGGGGTCGACGTGCGCGGATTGCGCATCGCAACCAACCCCTGGGCCCTCCGCCGCCGACGCCTGGAGATAACGGAAGTGTCCGCGGCGGCCGCGGATACCTCCTGGGACCTCGCCTATCCGGCCGAAACCGGGGCGACCGGCAGCTTCGGACCCGAGAGCCGGGCGGCGGCGCCGGCAAGGACCTTTGCCGGTGTCCTCGCGATGATGCCCCCCGCGCGGGCGCTGTGGGTCGGCTCCCTCGCGCTGCAGGGCGGGTTCACGCTCTTCAGGGGGAAGGTGCCCGTGGTCGAAAGCCATTGGACGGTCCGCGGAGCGGGCCTGCGGCCCGGGACCACGGCGGCGCTCGACTGCCGCGTCGGGGCGGGAGGACTCGCCATGTCCGCGGGTGGCGCGGTCGTGCTCCAAGGGACGCTGTCCGCGACCGAGGACGGCGCGGGCCGGCTGGCGCGCCTCGAATTCCAGGGTGGCTCCACCGCCAGCGGGGGTGTGTTCAACCTGGGTTCTTCAAGCCTGGGTTTCGCGGTCACGGCCAATCCCGATGGGGAGTCCTACGAGTTCCACGAGGCCTTTGGGCGGGCCCTTGGCGCCACGGCGAGCGGAAAATTTTCAAGGAGCCGCCGGGACCTCTCCCTTCACGCCGACCTGACCGGCGATCCGTCCGCGGAGGCTTCCCTCGACTCGTTCCGCCAGGTGACCGGAAGCTCGGGAGCCCTGAGCGGCAGTGTCGACGCCCGATTCAAGCTCGACGGACCGATCTGGTCGCTGGTGAGCGCAGGCGCGCTGCTCAAGGGAGGCTCGGCGGGCTCGCAAGTTCGGCTCGAGCTCGCGGAGCCGTGGCGGCTCGCGGGGCCGGAGGCAAACCGATTGCCGGCCTCCGTCCTGCGAATCGAGCACTTTCCGATCAACCTCGCGGATCCCCGGCTGGCCCGCGCAGGCATCGCCCTCGGGCCCTGCGAACTGGGCGGCGCGTGGCGGATCACCCAGTCGGGCGACGCCATCGCCATCACTTCCGTCGAACCCCTTGCGATCTCCGGACTGCGGATTGGGGGAAGCCGGCTGCCCGGGGTCCGAGGCGTGAATCTCACGGCGCTCCCCCGGTTTGAGATCAGGCGGGACAGCGCCCGGATTGTCGTCGACGGGCTCCGGCTGGACGCCGACGGCGGCTGGCGGCTTGGGGGATCCTGCGACCTCACGCTTGGATGGGTCCGCCAACCCATGCTGAGGATTTCAGCCCTTGAGCTCGCGGCCGGCAGGGGTTCGGGGTCTCCGGCCTTTCTGTCGGCTAGCCTCCTCCGCCCGATCGACCTTGACCGGAACGGAGCCGCCGCAGCCCTCCTGCGCGCCGGCCCGGGCGACCTCATCAGGATTTCGGCCCATGACGCGCCCCTTGCCTGGCTCTCGCACCTGACCCCGGGACGGTCCGTCGACGGAACCCTCGTCGCGGGCGGGGCGGTGGTGAGCTCCACTGTCGGGCCGGGAATTGCCGTGACGACCACAACGCCCTGGAGCTTCGCCGGGCTCCGGGTGCTTGAGGGCGGCCGGGTGCTGTTCAACGGAAGCCTCGAGGCATCGCCCTCGCTCGCCTACGGACCGACCAAGGGATGGGTGCGGGTCGATCGGCTCGTGGCTTCTGACACGCGCGGCTACCGCCTGACCGGCTCGCTCGGCGCCGGGCTTCGAGGCGGGGACGGACGAATGGGCGGCCGGGTTGCGCTGGAGGGGGACATACCCGGCCTGGCGGGACCTGGAACCCGGCTCGGGCCCCTTCACTTCACGCTCTCCGCCCTGGCCCACGCATTTCCCGACGGCAAGGGGGACCTGGCGCGGCTCGCATTCACGCTCGCCAGCGCGCAGGGGCGGACCCTGGTGTCCGTCGCCGCGGACCAGCCCGTGACAATCGCGCGCACGGAGAATGCCGAATGGCTCATCGGCTCGCCGCTCCCGCTTCGCGTCTCGACGGCCGCGCTTTCCCTTTCCCGGCTCAATCCGTGGCTCAAGTCCGGAAACCTCGCCCTGGGGGGAATGATTTCCCCGAGCGAGTTCCGACTCTCGTTCAGCCCGCGCCGCGTCCGGATCCAGTCAGCCGGCGCCCTGGGTTTCACGGGCTTTCATCTCGAGCGGCTGGGGGACGTGCTGATTGACCGGGCAATCCTGCGCTCCGGCGTGTCGCTCGACCTCGACATCGAGCATCGGCTCCTGCCGGTCTTCCGCATGAAGGGCGCGGCCGTCCTTCGCGCCAGCGACGGAATGATCGCCGAAGGCGGGTCAACGGTGGCGCGCTTCGACGGCCGGATCGGGCTTTCCGCCACCGAGAAGGGCGGGGGGGTGAACGACGTCGCGGGCTCCCTCTGGCTGGACCTCGGCGCGATGGGCCGGATTCCCTTCCTGTCCGGCGCGCGGCTTCCAGCAAAGGGAGAGCTGACCCTGACCCTTGCGAAGTCCCAATCCAGGACGAAAGTCGTCGAGTTCGACGCCCGCATTGATCACCTCGTGGGCCGCAACGGCGCCGCGGCTCCCGCCCTGCTTCTGGTCGGACGGGCCCGGGCGGACGTGAACCAGCGTGTCGCCGGGTTCGGACTGCAGGCGACGCTCCAGACCGTACCCCGCCCAAGCGACCTGCACTTCGGAATGCGCTTCGACTTCGGCCAGCTTCGGATTGTGGACCTGTCCTCCAAGCTCGAGGGAAACTACATCGACGGCGACGAGCTCAAGGTCTTCATGGCGGCCTTTTCGCCGGCCGCTCCTCGCCCCCCGCGGCCGCCTTCATCCGCGTTCTCCACGCCGGTCAGCCAGCCTGCGGCCGTCGGAAGTTCGGTCGCCGTCCGGGCCGGGGACATTCCAAGGGGACCGCGGCGCCTTTTCGGCAGGACCGTGCCGGTGATCCTGCCGCCGGGCGGACCTCCCTGGGGCAGCCTCCGCGGGCACTTCACCCTGGCGATCAAGACCATTGTCATGCGACCCTACGTGATGGAGAACCTGGGAGGCAGGCTCGACGTAACGGCCGACTGTATCTCCCTGAGCGGACTCTCAGCCGGGCTGCTGGATGGCAAGTGGACGGCGGATGGCTCCGTTCGCTACAAGCCCGGGGCTCCGGGTGGGGCGCTCGGCTACGAATCGCACTTCGGCCTCGCGCAGCTCGATGCGGGAAGGGCGGCCCGGATGCGTTTTCCCAAGCCGGCCGCCGGGGTGGACGGCCGCTTCGACCTCGACGTGGCCCTTTCCGGGAGGGCGGACCGGATCGAGGACCTGGCCGCGAGCGCATCCGGCGGCTTCGCGCTGACCGGCCATGACGGGCGGATTCGGATGACCCTGCCGAAAGGCGAGGAGATATCCAATGCGCTGCTCGTCGGAGGCATGCTTACCTTTTCCAGCGAACTGCGCGCGCTCGGCCGCCTGATTCCAAGGCTTTCCGACGTTCCGATTTCGCAGATGAGTGCCTCGGGCAGGCTGGCGCCGGGCGGGGGCCTTTACCTGGACACAATGGTCCTCCAGTCGCCGCAGATGCGCCTGATCGCCTCCGGCCAGGTGGCCAATGCGAAGTCCCGCGACCTGATGGGGCAGCCCCTCGCAGTCGAGGCGCGACTGGCCGCCACCGGGGATCTCGCCGTCATCCTCGCCGGGATGAAGCTTGTGGATCCGCCGGGACCGGACGGATACCGGAGGATGAAGCAGCCCTTTGTGATCGGCGGGAAACTCGGCCAGCCCGACTTCCATGCCCTTTACGATGTCCTTGCCAGGGCCGTCGAGGGCTCGAGCGGAACCTGGGGCATGATCATGCGCAAGGTCCAGGCCGAGGCCGCCAAGCGGCGCGCCCCGGGCACCTGAGGCGAAAGTGGTACACCCAGAGGGAGTTGAACCCCCAACCTCCTGATCCGTAGTCAGGCGCTCTATCCAATTGAGCTATGGGTGCACAGCTGAACGTGAGAAAAAGCCGCCAAATGCCGGGAACCGCAAGCGCGAAGTTTAGGCGGAAGATGCAAGGCCCTGCGGCGCAGGGGGGCCAAATACCCCTGCGAGGTATTCCTGCTCAGCGCACCTCGTACAATTCGATGAGGCCGACCCCGGTCGTTCCACCCACGCCGTCGAGTATCACCGTGTAGTTGCCCGGCGGCAGCGTGACAAGCATCCCGGAATCGGCCGCTCCCTGGGCAAACACGTTGCCCGCATAGGTGAACTGAAGGGCTTGGGTTATCGCCTGGAGGCCGATCGATCCGGCTGCAAGCGGCGATGCACCCGCTCCCGTGGCATAGACGGGACTGGTTTGCCACCCCGTGTTCGAGGCAATCGGTGCGGAAGTCCCATCGTACAATGTGACCCTTGGCTGCAGGAGGGCATTTACAAGGCCGAAGGTTTCCAGGTTGGGCCCCTGCCCGCGAATCATGACCGTTTCGGGCGCCCCGGACGGGCCCGCCGCCACGGCAAATCCGGCGATCAGGACCGAACCCCCAGTGCCGACGTACGAACGCCCCGAAATATTGATCAGGCGCGCCGAGTTGCCCCCGTTGCCCGTGGCCATGTCGGCGTCAAACACCTCGGTAAGGCCGACACCACTGCCGCCGTTCGCACCCGACACGATGCTCGTGAACGAGCCGACAGGAGCCGCCATGGCCAACATGGAGTCGGCGCTGCCCGTCGCGGGGACGGTCCCCGCCGTATCTGCGATTAGCGTCGGAGACACTGCTGTCACCGCAATCGTTCCGGTAAGGGGCGACGCCCCGGCGCCTGTTTCCATGACCGGCGTGTTGCCCCAGCCGACGTTTACCGCGATCGGATTGGACTGCCCGTCGAAAAGAGTGAGGGTTGGATTTGTCAGGGCTCCCGAAACTCCCAGGTGCTGGAGAAAGGGGCCCTTGCCCGTGACGACAATGTTCTTTGGGACAGACTGCGAATCGCCCCCGACCGCAAACCCCGAGATCAGGACGTTGGCACCGGTGCCCACCTGGGCCCGAGCGGACAGGTTTATGAGGCGGGCATCGGACGGGGCCACGTCCAGGGTTCCGGCGCCCAGCGTCACCGTTCCCATCTCGTTGGTCCAGACCACCGAATAGACCCCGCGGTCTGTCGCGCCGGGACTCGGGATTGCCAGGGTGCTGCCTGTCGCCCCCGGAATCGGAAGGCCGTTTTTCTCCCACTGGAAAGTGGAGGTGGCGTAGGATCCGGTGACGGTGACGGTCATCGTGACCGGAGTCCCGGCCGGGGTCGGGGCGGCCGGTGCGGGCTGTGAGACGGTGGCCGCCGGCGAGGCCTTGAATATCTGGGAAGTCGCACCATTGTTGGAACCCTGGGAAAAATAGAAATTTCCGGCGGAATCGGTGGCAACCGCCAGCGTCTCATTCAGGCCGCCTGTGGAGCCGCCATCGCTTGCGGGTCCCAGGGACAGATTGGCGCCGTTATCCCCGATGACTTCCTGGGGTAAACCGCCTGCCGGGATGAAAGTGACACCGATATCGCGATCGGCAAGGAAGACATTCCCGTGCCGATCCACGGCAATCCCGGTGAGCAGACTATAGTCAAAGTATTCCGATCCGAACCACGCCACCGGCCCCGCCCCCGGCGCCAGGATGTCAACCTCCGGTGGATTGACATAGTCGGTGACGTAAATGTCACCGGCCGAGTCGACGGCCAATAAACGGACGCCATTGGCAAGTTTTCCCCTCGTGCTCACCTGGCCGGCCGGAGTCACTGTCCGGACCCGCTGATTGCCAAAGTCGGCGACCTCGATATTCCCGGCAGAATCGATCGCGAGCGATGTTGGCGCGTAGAATTCTGCGGTGGCTGCCGGGCCGTCGACATAGCCCGCCAGCGAGCCCGCCAGCGTGCTCACGACACCGGCGGGATTGATGAGTCGAATCACCGAGTTGCCACCGTCGACCACTATGACATTGCCTGCCGAATCAACCGCCAACCCGCCCAGTTCGGCGAATTCAGCGGCCGAACTGATTCCATTCACAAGGCCCAGGGAACCGTTCCCCGCCAGCGTGCTCGTGGCACCCGATGGTGAGATTTTTCGAATCGCATAGTTGCCGGCGTCGGAGACAAGGACATTTCCCTGCGAGTCCACTGCCAAGGCACCCGGGTCCTCGAATTGAGCCGCAGCGCCGGGGCCGTCGGCGAAGCCGGTGGCTCCACCGGCGAGAAGCGTGAGATGGTAAACCGTGGACGGGAGAACCACGTTCACGTACCCGATATTGATCGTAGTGGACAGGTTTGTGTAGATGAGGCTGGTAACGACGACCGAATAGTAGCCCGCATTCGCCGCGGTCGCCGACGCCGCGGAAAAACCCTCCTCGGTCGCGCCGGGAATGGGAACGCCGTTAAGCTCCCACTGGTAGGAGTAATCATCGTTCCCCGGGGGGGCGATGACACCCACGCCCAGCCTGGCGCCCAGCGGAACCGGATTTCCCGTCCCGTTTCCATTCGAAGAGACCGTGAAGCCGGCCAGGGGACTGGCGAGCGAAAGGGTTATGGCGGCTGTCGCCGCCGTGGCGCCGAGCGAGTTGGTTCCCACAGCGCGATACTGCAATCCCCCGGTGTAGCCCGAAGAGGCTATCACGGTGAGATGCGGGCTGGCACTGCCCAGGTAGCCGCTGGCCAAGCCGGGGTTTGAGCCGTCGACGAGATTCACCCAGCCCGAGCCATTGTTCACCTGCCACTGAAAGGCGGTGTTGGGGGAATTTGAGAATCCGTTCAGGGTGGCCGCGCTATTGGCCACAATGCCCGCCGCGGTGTTGTCGGTATAGACATAGAAGTTGTCGGCCAGGCAGGAGATCAGCTCGCTCACGTCGGGACGACCAAGTCCCGGCCCGTTCACGAAGTATTTTGTGCTGCTTGGAATGACCGCATAAGTGGGCACGAGCGGGGGCGGGAGCTTGAGCGGGTAGAGGTCGAAGGCCGGGTAGAGGAGGGGATTCAGGCAACCCATCGGGGCCCCGCCAATCCGCGCGCGCTCCTGGTTCATCAGCGCCGCCACTCCCGCCCAAATGGCGGTGGAGACCTCGGTGCCCTCTAGGGCATCCACCCCGTACGTATCGACGACGTAGGCGAATGTGTTGAATCCCTGGTCGGTTTCGCCATTGGCGAAGGCTGCGACGTCGGGCACCCACCGACCGGTGATATCGGCGGTGTGGATTCCGCTCGTTCCCGGGTAGGTTGCAGAGGAGGCCAGCGCCGCCGACTGCCAGGAGGGAACCGGGAAAATTGAGCTCGGGCCGCTCATCTCGACCGCATTGATGTTGATGTCCCCGGTGAAGACGTTGTCCCCCTCGTCCAGGCCCGCGGGGCTGAACCACGTCCTTATGCCGCCGATGCCGGTCACGTTCGGGTCGCTGGCCGGATAGGAGACAATCGGGGGCGTCCTGGGAAGATCGTTTTCTCCCGCCGCCGCGACCACCGTGACACCGGCAGCCGCGAGCTGGGCGAACGTCTGCGCGTAGCCCGGCTGGTAGGCGTCCTCCTCCAGCCCGGCATAGCTGATCGAGAGGACTCGCATGCCCGGATGGGCAGGAAGGTCGTTCAGGACGGCGCCCACGGCCGTGACGATATTCTGGTGGACATAGATCCGAATGGAGGCCCCGGGCGCGAGGGCGCCCGCCCACTCGACGTCCAACGCTGTCTCCGGCTCATCCTCGGGGTTGCTGGGCTGCTGAATATTGTTCTGCTGTTGGAGGAGGACGTAACTCACGTTTTCAACCTTCTGGCTCGATCCGACGGCGCTCCAGAACTGCGCAAATTCCGAAATGTTGGAAACGGAGTCCTCGACCAGGGCTATCGTCTGCCCCGTCCCGTCGAGCGAGGCAGGGAAGTCGTAGTTCGCCGCAAAAATTGCCGGAGTTGCGCAATTCCATCCGTAGGGACCGGGGATAAACTGGGCGGTGAGGCCCTTCGGCTGGACCCTGGCGATTCGGCGATTGGGCTGAAGCCCGCTGACCCCCAGGACCGGTCCGGCAATCGATGAAGGAAGGCTTGGCGCGGAAATGGCGGTCGTCACCTCGGCGCCGGCATTTGCCGCCCGGGCAAAGGTCGTCCCGAGCACGAGCGCGACCTGCGCCGTCGAGGCCCTCGCATAGACGGTGGTGTGGTTCCTATCGACCATGCTGATCGAAATGCCGTTGGCTTTCAGCCACCCAACCACCCGGTCGTAATCCGACTTGGCGGGAAGATACTTCGCCTCCATTTCCGACGCGGGTATTCGCTCCCCGGTCTCGAGCCGCCGTTGCAGGTCGGCGAACCCGCCCATCTGCAGGCTGATCTGAAAGTCAACGGGCACCGCGAGCTCCTCCTCCGAAAGGTTCCGGCGAACCACATGCCAGCCGCTTGCCGACGGATCCTCCGACACCGTCCTCACGGACTGCGGAAACAGGCGTCGGGGCGCCCCGCCACCCTGATCGGCAGACGCCCGGGCGGCGGTCGCCCCGAACACGAGCAGGAGCAGGCCCACACTGGCGGACTTCCCTGCTGCGATGAGAGTCGAGGCGTGCACTGTCGGGATGGTTTGAAAGTTTTTGGGGAGGGCCGGCGGCCCGCTATTGAAGCACGTAGATTTCGACAAGCGCGATTCCCGTGCCGCCGTCCGCGCCGCCTACCTGGGCGGTGTACTCCCCGGGGGGGAGGGTAACGACCATAGCGCTGTCGGTTGAGTTGGCGGAAAGCGGGAATGCGCCGAGTTCAGCCATGACGTCGGCGGTCGCCGACTCGAGACCCACGCTGAGTGTCGATGAGCCCCGGATGGACGGATTTCCCCAGCCCGTGTTGGTGGCGATTACAGCCCGGTTCCCGTCAAAAAGAATGAGCTGGGGCTTTGCGAGCACGCCGGAAAGCCCAAAGTTGAGGTACAGTCCCTCGCCAACAGCCCGAATCAGGAGGGTCTCCGACGTCGTTCCAGAAATGACAAATCCGCCAACCAGGACATTATTGCCCGTGCCAACATTGGCGCGGGCGGAGAGGTTGATGAGCCGCGCCGTGGGAATCCCCGCGTCCGCGTCATAGATCTCGGCCAGTCCCACGCCCGGATTGTTGTCAGCTGCGCTTATCTCCGCTGTGTAGCCGCCCGGCGCCGCAAGGACCGCCATGGCGGAATCAAGGGAGCCCGAATTGAGCGGGAAGGCGCCGAGGGTGTTCATCAGGGAGGCGGCCGCCAGCTGTGGGCTGACTCCCACGGGAGAAATTCCGGGGACGATCGTCCCGTTCCAGCCTGCGTTGGCCGCAATCGGGATTGAATTGCCATCGAACAAGCTCAATTCGGGATCTCCGACGGTACCCGGGAATGCAAAGGTGGAATTGAGCCCCGGTCCCACTCCGCGGATTAGCGCATTCTTCGAGCCCGTGCCGCCCACCGAGAAACCGGCAATGAGGGTACTTGCGCCGTCACCGACATAGCCACGGGCGGATAGGTTCATGAGGCGGGCATTGGTAGTCACAGTCACAATTGCCGCCATCGAAGTGAATGTCCCCTCGTCGGAGGAAAATTCCACGCTGTACTCGCCAGCTGAGTCCGGCCCGACATTCGACAACGACAGTTGCGGACCGGTTGCACCCTGGATCACCACACCGTTGCGCAGCCATTGGAGGCCGCCTGCACCCGCGAAGTAACCCAGCCCTGCGCCAAGCACGGCGGAGCCCCCGGCAGCAATGCTTTGGCTCTGGAGCTGCCCTGAAAAGGGAATGACGACATCGCTTGATTGAAATAGGGACACACTCACCGGCGACGACGTCAGCGACCCGTATGGATTGGAGACCACGACCGAGTAGATGGCATTGCCCACCTGAAAGGGCCCAAGCGAAAGCAGCGGAGTCGTCGCGCCTGATATCGGCTGGCCGTTGAGCAGCCACTGGTAGCGCATGATGGGCCCGTCAATGTATCCGGCAACGCCGCCGTCGCCGGCTATATAATAGGGAAGCGTGCCGTTGAACGATGAAGGGGGAACGGTTGTTGTCTGAATGCCATTCCCCACGCAGGCATAAACGTTGCCCGCCCTGTCAACCGCTATATTATAGGCGTCATCCACCTGATACTCGGGACCGAGTATCGTGCCGTCCGGGGTCACCTTTCGGGTGGAGACGTCGGCAACGTAAAGCATCCCCTGACTGTCGACCGCAATCGCGTGAGGAAGCGAAAAGCCTGCGCCAGATCCCGATCCGTATCCCGTTTCCTGAACGCCGGGGTGGCCGGCAAGCGTGGTCACCATGCCCGACGGCGAAATCTTGCGAACCGTATAATTGTACGTATCGGCGACATAGAGACTTCCCGAGCTGTCCGCCGCCATTCCCTCGGGGGTATTGAAGCTCGCCGTCGGCCCGGGCCCATCCGTGCTGCCAGAAGTACCGGTTCCCGCGAAAGGGACGGGGCCGCCGCCTGGCGCCATCTTGAATATCTTGTTCTGCCCCTGGTCGCTCAGGAATACGTTGCCGGCCGAGTCGACCGCCACACCGGAGAGTCGCTCAAAACTGACTCCGGATCTCCCTCCTCCGGCAATGGTTGTGACATTTCCGGTAGGGGTCACCATTCGAAGCAGATTGTCGTCGACGACGTAAATGTCGCCTGCGCCATCCACCGCCATGCTAGTGGTAAGGAAGAATCCAGCATTTGCACCCTGCCCGTCGATGACCGTGGTGTTTCCCGGACTGCCCGCGATCGTCGACGCTACGCCGGCGGCCGAAAGTTTACGGAGCACCCTGTTTCCCGAATCCGAGATGACCAGGTCGCCCGAGGGTGTGGCTATGATGCTGTTCGGTTTGAAAAAGAGGGGAGTAGTGGAGAGGGCAGTCACGTAAATCACGCCATTGCCACCCAGCCACGCGTCAGGGGAGGCCGGTTGGATCGAAATCGCCAGCCCCTCGGTGAAATAGGCCGGCTGCGACGTGATGCTCCCTGCAGCGTTTGTCGCGGTCACAGTATAGGGATAGGCGCTGGCGTATCCTCCGGTAGCCGGATTGTCCGTGAATGTGTAAGTGGAGCCTGTGGCTCCGGTGATTGGCGAACCATTGAGATTCCACTGGTAGCTCACTGGCGTTGTCCCGGTGGCCATCGCGGAAAACGTCACCACGCCTCCCTGGACTATCACCTGGTTGGCCGGCTGGGAGACGAATTGAAGGCCGATTGTCAGGACTGCGGGCAGTGAGGCGACGCTAGAGCTCCCGTTCGACACGACCACGGTATAACTGGTGAAGTCCCCGGGCTGAAGGTTTGTCAGTGTCAATGTGGTGCCTTTGGCCGATGCGATATTTGTCCCGTTTTTCTGCCACTGGTAGGTCAGGGGGATCGGGCCGGCCGTCACCGAAAGCGTGACGGACCCGCCCACGACGGATTCCTGGCTCGTCGGCTCCAGGGTTATGGTCGGAGGCGGGGCGGGGCGCGCGCCGTACAGGGCCTGGGCCCCAAGTGCATCATCGTTCGTGATGTCGTCCGTGTTGCTCACCGTGCTGTTCATGATGGCGCTGACGGTCTGGCCCGCCAGGTCGGGAGGAGCGAGGCCAAGAACTATGCCGAATTCAAAGAGCGCCACGCGCCTCAAATCCCTGACACCGGTGATCTTCGCTCCCCGGTAGGAGTCCCAGCCCACGAGGCTGTTGAAGAGCACGTCCCCCTCGACTATCTGGTTTCCCTGCACCCAGTAGATCGTGATGGCAAGTGTGTCTTCCCTATCAACGCCGTAATCGCCCCACTGGTTGTTGTACACGGTCGGGGAAAAGAAAACGTTGTCGTTGTTCCCCGCACCCGGCGTCTTGGGAATATACAGCGGTGAATTGTTCACCCAGGTGAACTGAGCCAGGTACAGGTATTGATTCCAGTCGGTGAGCGCCGCGATGGCCACCTGGTTCCAGGAGGTCGATCCATCAATAAGGGTTCGATTGGCCGGAGGGCCATCCTGGAGTTGAAGCTGCATTTGAATCTGGGATGGGTAGGACGGGGTGCCTGCGGGCCACGCCTGGCCGGATAAGGAATATCCCCGCGCGGCTCCGGGGATGCCCAGTAACGCGAGACCAAGCAGGAAAATTTCCCTGGGGCCGGATTTATTGACCGCGGGCATGGCCAAGCTCGCCGAGAATGGCATTTTCAAAGGAATCGCGAGTCATTGCCGGGGCGCCGGTTCCCGTGGCCGGCGGCACTACCGAGTCCATTGGAGTGTTGACGTCGGCAATCGACCGAAGCGGTTCGGAATTGCTTCGCAAAATGTGCTCAGCCCCGGTTGCTGGGTCTTGTGCGACCCGATAACTGCCATGCATCACCCCGACCAAGGGACAAAATGCATTGAGATTTCGCCTGACAAACAGGATGTAGGTTCCCCCGACGTCAAAGACCGGCATCCCTGGAACTGCCATCGTCACCTCGCCGACCTGGCCTCCAAGAAACCTCAGGACGAGGGTTTCGCCGGACTGGCCCTTGAGTGTCCGCAGGATCCGGAAGGTGACTGCGGTATGGATCGCCTTCGGACCGGTGGGATCGTCCCACGTGCTTGCCACCGCCGTCACCCGGACCCGGACTATCCTGTCTGCACGCGCCACCAGGTCGGCAAAGGCGGGCGGCACGACCGTCATCCCGCCGCATCGACCGCAAAGCATCAGTCCAAGGAGAAAAATTGGAATCGCGAATTTCGCGCACACTGGTTTTCTGAAAACCGGCGCGATGAAGGAGTCTGGGATCGGGAACGACATTGCGCTATATGCCCATCGGCAAGCATCTAAGGAACGAGCGCACGGGACAAGCCCCGCAACTACCCGAAATCGGGTAGTGGTTCCCAATTTAGGGTATATTAGCCGATTTCGACGTGTCGCGACCCTGTCCGGCTGGAGGGAAAGGGGTCACTCGACGGGCTGAACGGCCCGGTCGATGTCCACGCCGCCGCGCTCGAGTTCGAGTCGGAGGGACGGCAGGAAGGCCTCGGAAAGCGTCTCGATCCGGAAGGTCGCGTCCAGTTCGCCCTCGCCGGTGGCGAGGGCGACCGAGTCGGCCAGGTCGATGATGTCCTCGTCGGTGAAGTGCTCCTCGAGGACGGACTGGCTGCCGTCGATCGCGGTGAGGGTGGGGAAGCACTCGGGGGCGTCCGGCGCCCCCCGGGTCAGACGGACGCCGCCCCGTATCCCCGCCCGCGCGATCCTCCGGGTGCATTCGTCCAGTTTCCAATAGGCAAAGGCGTATGCGGCCAGGCGCGCCTGCCGGAGAAGCGCCCGACGTTGGGAGAGAAGAATGGAAAGTTTCATGGGAGTTCCTTTCTCGAGCCTGGGATTGTTAAGGTTGAACGAACCGACCTCACCGCCACTGGCTGTCCCGCATGTGCGCGGCTCCCCGGGCTGTCCCTCGATTCGGGGGCTACCGCCTATCGGACACTGCACCAACCGAGCATTGCCTACGCCGTCCCGTCACTGGCGCTACGCCGGACTCAAACCACGATCTCAACCGTGCATCTGAACACTTGCCGGACCAGTCCTGAATACGGCTCGCGAAGCGGCTGAGGCAAGGACTTTCTTCCGGCCCCGCGAAATGTGCCCTGTTTGGCGACGCCAGACTTCGTCTTGACCTCGGAGGCGCGATCGCACTTTCCAAGGCGGTGCCAAACACAGAGTCGCAGGACCGGCCGGGTCGGAGCTTTCTCAGGGAACACCCCGGGTTTGGTCTTTTCTGGTACGCACGCGGAGCGTCGGCATTGGCCTTCCAAATCCAGGGGGTTGCCGTGGGCTGGCAGATCTACGCCCTGACCCGAAGCACCTTCGAGCTGGGGATGGTCGGCCTGGCGCAGTTCCTGCCCATGATGCTGCTCACCCTGGTGACAGGCCACGTCGCCGATCGCCACGATCGCCGGCTCGTCTCGGCCGTCGCCATGGCCGCCCAGGGCGTGGTCATGGCGGTACTTGCCGTCGGTAGTCGCGCGGGGTGGCTCACGCCGGCGACCCTCTTCGCCTCCGTTGCCCTGAGCGGCGCGGCGCGGGCCTTTGAGAGGCCCGCAAGCCAGGCGCTCATGCCCAACCTCGTTCCCGCTGCCCTGGTGCCAAAGGCCATCGCCTGGGGATCGGCGATCTTTCAGACCGCATCAATCGTCGGTCCGGCCGTCGGCGGGCTCCTGTACGCCGCGGGTGCGGCCGTCCCCTATGCGCTCGCCGGGCTGCTGGCGCTCGCGGGAGCCGGGCTCACCGCGGCCATACGAATGGCGCCGGCACCGCCTGCCCGAAAGCGCGCGGGATCGGACACGGTCTTTTCCGGGCTTCACTACATCCGGGGCCAGCCGGTGATCCTGGGGAGCATCTCCCTGGACCTCTTTGCGGTGCTTCTCGGCGGGGCCACTGCGCTCCTTCCCGTGTATGCCCGCGACATCCTGCGCATGGGGTCGGTCGGGCTCGGACTCCTGCGGGCGGCTCCCTCGATCGGCTCGCTCGCGATGTCCGCCCTTCTCATGCGCCGGCCGCTGGGCGGGAAGGCGGGGCCAAAGATGTTCGCCGCGGTCTTTGCCTTCGGGGCCGCAACCATTGTGTTCGGCGTCTCGCGCTCGCCCCTTCTCTCGTTTGCCGCGCTGATGGCGCTCGGCGCGGCCGATATCGTGAGCGTGGTTATCCGCAGCTCGCTCGTGCAATTGCGCACCCCCGACGCGATGCGCGGAAAGGTGAGCGCGGTGAACGCCCTTTTCATCGGCACCTCCAACCAGCTCGGCGAGTTCGAGTCTGGAATAACCGCTGCGTGGCTGGGCACGGTGCCGGCAACGGTGCTGGGAGGCGTGGGCACAATCATGGTCGGGGCGATCTGGATGCGGCTGTTTCCGCAACTTCTCGCCTACGACCGGCTGGGCGGTGAAATCCGGAAGGCCGGGTAGTCCGCGATCGCCGTCGCGGGCGTCCAATGGGACCGCATGCGAAAATGCATAATGGGGCAGTTTGAAGGTGGAGCGTGACCTCCGGGCACGCCTGTTCGCGACTGTGGTCGCCAAGCGCGCTCGGAGATCGCGCTCCACCATCAGGCCTGGTTGGAAATGAAAAATCGATCTCTCTTCAAATTGACCCGCTGCCCGAAATTGGGCTAATCAAATCGGAAATCCGGCCGATGCTCCCTCTGGATGAAATCGCCAAACAACCCCGGTTCCCCCGCCCTGGCGGATTTGACCACCTGGAGCGCCGGAGCCGGCGGTCCCTTGGCGTTCAATCTCAATGAAGTCGTCGAGCAGGCGCTTGAGTTGGCGCCGCTGCCCGCAAGCGTGACCAGGCTTGCCGGCATGGCGGCACAGCAGAATTGCCACGTTGAGGACCTGGCCGACCTGATCTCATTTGACCAGGTTCTCACACTCAAGCTCATCCGCGCGGCAAATTCCGCGGCAAGCGCCAGCGCCCTCCCAATTTCGACGGTGACCGACGCGGTGGAGCGGATGGGTTTTTCCCACGTCGTGGCCCTTGCCGTGGCCGCCGCCGCGCGCCCGGCCATGCAGTCGGCCATCCCCGCCTACAGTCTTCCGGAGGGGGCGCTCTGGCGGCATTCCGTCGCGGCGGCGGTCGCCGTCGATGCGATGCAATCGTGCCAGCGGACTCCCGTTCCCTCCGAGACGTTCACCGCCGCTCTTCTGCACGATGTCGGGAAACTCGTGATGGGGCGTTTCATGAGCCCTGAAATCTCCGGATATATTCGCCGATCCCACGATGCCGCGGCCGTCACGGATATCGAGTTCGAGTCGAGCGTCCTTGGCATGAACCACGGGGAACTTGGCGGGATCATCGCGCGGCATTGGAACCTGCCGCCCCGCGTCGTGCTGGGCATCACATTTCATCACGATCCCGAACGGGGGAAGGACCTTATCTGCGACTCGGCCTACCTTGCAAACATCATAGCCAAGCGCGTTGAGGGCCGGACGCGCGACCTCGACCCGGCCACCGATGTCGAGCCGGGTGTGGTCGCGCGGCTTTCCCTCTCCCCCGAGTTGCTTGACTCCATCTGCCGCGACGCCGCCAGGCGATTCGACGAAGTGAGCCGCCGGTACGATTCAGTCTGAAGGGCGTTGGCGGCTCCCGCCGCCCGTGTTCGCTTGACGGGCAGCACAAAAGAGGGGCGTGATCGGGGATGGCAGCCGTTCACCACATCGAGGCCGTCTTCACCGGGCGGGTGCAGGGGGTCGGGTTCCGCTACGCGGCCCACCAGGTAGCCCGGGAGTTTGATGTCGCCGGTTTCGTCCAGAACCTTCCCGACGGAGGCGTTCGGGTCGAGGTCGAGGGGGAGCGCGGGCAGGCGGAGGCGTACGTGGCTGCGCTCGAGGAGAGGATGAATGGCTTCATCCGGAAGGTGGACCGCGCGGCCCGCGACCGCCAGGCGTGCTTCGCCGGCTTTCAGATCCGATGAGCGCCGGATTCCGGCCCTCGGTCTGGATCGCCGCGGCCCGCCCCCGCACGCTGCCTGCGGCCGTGGCGCCGGTCCTGGTCGGCTCCGCTTTTGCCTCCCGCCACGGCGCCTTCCGCACGGTCGACGCGCTGCTCTGCCTGGGCTTCGCGCTGCTCGTCCAGGTCGGGACGAACTTGGCGAACGACTACTTTGACTTCGTCAAGGGTGCGGACACCGCGGCGCGGGTCGGCCCGCGCCGGGCAGTGGCCTCGGGCGAGGTCTCGCCGCGGGCGATGCGCCGGGTCGCGACCGGGGTGTTCGCGGCCGCCTTTGCGACGGGCCTCGGCCTGGTGGCGCACGGCGGACCGTGGATGCTCGCCGTGGGTGTTGCCAGCATCCTGTGCGGGATAGCGTACACCGGCGGACCCTTTCCCCTCGGGTATCACGGCTTCGGCGATATCTTCGCCTTTTTCTTCTTCGGCCCGGTGGCCGTCGGGGTCACCTATTTTGTCCAGGCGGGCGGATTTCCCCGGGACGTTCTGATCGGCGCCGTCCCGATCGGACTTTTGACGGCTAACATACTTGTGATGAATAACTACCGGGATGCGGAGACCGACGCGGCGGCGGGAAAACGGACCCTGGTGGTTCGCTTCGGCCGAAACGCCGCCGTCTGGCAGGTGGCGCTGTCGCATTGCGCGGCTGTGGCCGTCCCCTTCTTCCTGTGGCAGCACGGCTACGGGCTGTCGGTGCTGCTCCCCATCTTCCTTGCGCCCATGGCCTCGCTCCAGGTTCACCGGCTTGCGGAAAGCCGCACGCCGGCCGAGCGAATCCGGCTGCTGGGCGGCGCGGCCCGCTACCTGGCGCTCTACGCCGTCCTGTTATCAGCAGGGATCCTCGCCTGAGGAGCCCGAACGCCGCTCAGAGAAGGGGGTCGAGCTTGGCCTTGAGCGCGGCCTTCGGCAGCATTCCGACCAGCCGCGATGCGAGCGAACCGCCCTTGAAAACGAGGAGGGTTGGGATCGACCGCACGTCGTGGGCCGCGGCCACCTCGGGAAATTCGTCGATGTTAAGCTTGGCGATCGTCAGCCGGCCGCCGTACTCCCCGGCCAGTTCCTCGAGGATGGGCGCGATGGCCTTGCAGGGGCCGCACCACGACGCCCAGAAGTCCACGAGGACCGGGACGGTTGAGGAGGCGACGGAGGACTTGAAGCTATCCGCTGTTAGGTTTGCGATTTTTTCGGACATGTTTTCTGGTGCGATTGAAGCCGGAACCCGGCGAAATGCAAGTTAGCGGGGCGGGGTCACCTTGTGGAGGATTTCGCTCAGCTCGCGGGTCTCGACCTCGTGCAGGGACTTGCCGCGGTGCTTCAGCTCCTCGAAGGTCTTCACGACCGTCTCCGTGAGCCGCTCGTGGGTCTCCGCGGAGCCCCCGACGATTGCGAACGACTCGCCGGTGGTCACCCGCTTGTGCCCGTCGCCGTTGTCGAGGCCGACGCCGAGGAGCCCGGCCCTCGGCCCTGGTTTTTTTCGCTTCTTGCTCACGCCGGCACGGTGTCGGCGTTCGGCTGGTTTTCAAGCAGGTTCTCGCCGACCGCCTCGCAGACGATGTCGGCGAACGCCTCGTCCTGCCGCAGGCGAAGCTTCCTGAGCCGCGTGAGCTCGAGCACCGCCAGGAATGTGGCGACCAGCCGGCGCAGCGTCGTGCCCGTTGAAAAGAGCCCCGAGAAGACAAATGACTCGCCGGCCTTCACCCGGCCGAGCAGCCATTCCATCTGGTCGGCCACCGTCACGCTCTCGTCGTGGATCTCGCCGACCACGAGCTTCTCCGCGAGCCGCCGCAGGACCCCGTTGAAGGTGGTCCAGAAGTCGATCCGGTCCACGCCCTGGAGGGGCCGGTCAGCATTGTCGGAGCGCGAGGACACCCGCCGATCCATGAGATCCTGTTGGAACGCCGCCAGCTCCGCGATCCGGGCCGCGGCCTCCTTGAATTTCTTGTACTGGAGGAGCTGGTAGACCAGCTCCCACCGCGGGTCGCTGACGTCGTCGTCGGCATCCGGATCCACGGCGTGCTCGCCGCGGGGCAGGAGCATCCGGCTCTTGATCTCCATCAGCGTGGCGGCCATGACGAAAAATTCCCCCGCCACGTCCAGGTCCAGCTCCTGCATCGAGCGGAGGGCGTCCATGTACTGCCGGGCGACCGACTCGATCGGGATGTCGTAAATATCCAGCTCGTTCTGCCGAATCAGGAAGAGCAGGAGGTCAAGCGGTCCCTCGAAGACCTGGAGCCTGATGCGGTGCGAAGTGTCTGGAAGCATCGATTTTGCCCGGAATTGGGCGTGGTAAGGCAAAGCTGGGGAAAATACGGCGGCAGATCAAGTACCCAACGAGGACGGTAGTGGCCTGACTCGATTTTGGCAGGCTCCCTTCGCGGCCGCTGGCAGCCAATTCCCAATCTCGGCGCCAAGGCAGCCCGCCATTTCCTATGTAGCCGGGGTCCCAGACCCCGGTCCGGCCTCAACGAGGCCGGAGATTGAATAGGGAGGCCGGCGTTCGGAAGTAGGACCCCAAGCCTCCGGGGTCTTGGACCCCGGCTACATCCGCCCCGGACCCTGCTGGTCTTAAATCGGGAAACACTACCGCTTGAAGACGGCCATAAAGTACCCGTCGCCGTCGTTCGCGGAGGGGGAGATACGGATGCCGGGACCCCGCTGCGCAAATTCCGGCGACGATGCCAGGAAAGCCGCGGCGACCGCCTCGTTCTCGCTTCGGCATAGGGAGCAGGTCGCATAGATGAGCGTTCCCCCCGGGCGGACGTGGCGGGCGTACCGGGACAGGAGTGAAAGCTGAAGCGCGGCGCAGTCGGCGACCCGGGCGGCGGATGTCGTCCATTTCAGGTGCGGCGAACGCCGCCAGGTTCCCGACCCGGAGCAGGGCGCGTCGACAAGGACGCCGTCGTAGGCCGCACCGGGCACTCCCGGGAGGCGGATCGCGCCATCGAGGCCCGCCCGGGCGGCCCGCCGCCCGAGCTCGGCCAGCGCCGCCGGCCTGGGATCGAGCGCATCGACCCGGCCACTCGGCCCGAGCAGGGTGGCCAGTTGCAGCGTCTTGCCCCCGGCCCCGGCGCAGGCGTCCAGCCACGCCCCTCCTGCGGAAATCGCCGCGGCCTCGAGGATGAGCTGCGAACCGACATCCTGGATCTCGACGCAACCGCTGCGGTAGGCGTCCGTTCCCTTCACGTCGGTGTCCGGAGCAAGCCGGATCGCGGTCGGGAGCGCGGGGGACACCCTCCACGGCCAGCCGCGGGCTGAAAACTCGGCAAGCACCGGAGCCGCATCCCCGGATTGCAGCCGGAGCCATAGCGGAGCCCGGTTGGCAAGGGATTCATAATCCGGCCCCGAGAACGCCTCCGGGCACTCGGCCCTGAACCAGTCCGGCAGCAGCGGGATACCGGCGGATTCCCCCAGGATCCCGGCCACCAACGCCGCCTTCGCGGCAACACCCGCGGGCGGCTCCCCCGCGGGAGCGCCGAATGCCGAGCGAAAGGCCCGCGTCGAGGGAAGGTCGGCCGAAAGCAGCGCCGCGGCCTCGACCGCGCGGTCCGCTGCCGAATCGAGCGAGGGCTCGATCCAGGGCAGGAAGCGCAGGGTCGTGTAAAGCAGCTCCCGGTAGAGCCGCCGGTCCCGGGAACCGAGCCGCCGGTCGCCCCGGAGGAGCCGCTCGATCCGGTCCGGGAGCGCCGCATCCCGCCTCCAGTGCGGGCGGAGCGCGCGGATGAATTCCAGCAGGACCCTCCGCTGGTTTTCCACGATGCTCATGCGACCCCGGTCAGTAGTGGAGGGTGAGGAGCTGGACGTTGAACCCGAAGTGCCCATCGCGGTTGGGCCCGGCGTTGAACGACAGCAGGTAGCGGACGCTCCAAATGTTCGCAAGGTCCTGGACGAGCCCCACCTCCACCGTGTTCAGCCGAAAGTTGCGGGCCCCGTACTCGAGGGCGACCAGCGCCTCGTATGCCTCGTTCAGCCGCTGGCGGTAGTCCAGGATGTAGTCGTCGTCCTCGTGCCGCACGAAGTCCTCGCCCAGTTCAAGCTTCCAGGCATCCGCGTCGTGGATGGTCAGCGCCGAATCCAGCTCGTAGAGCGTCCCTGTCTGCGGCGAGATGATGTTTGCGATGCTGTAGCTGATCCACGGCGCCGGGGTGATCGCCACATCCGTGTGCAGGTCGGAAAAATCCGGCTCCCCGGGTGTCCGGATGAAATTCAGGTCGTCGGCCACATTGAAGGTGAAAAGGTCCCTCGATCCGTATCCCGCGTCCCGCGTCTGCAGCGTGTTGTCCAGGCCCAGCCTCAGCGTGTTCACCGGGTTGATGTGGTCGAGGGTGCGGATGTCCCCCAGGTCGAGGGGCGCAAGATAGGTGTTGAAGGTCTGGCCATCGATGTCGGGGATGTATTTCGAGCCCGCATCCGCATTTGGGATGTAGCGGTAGGAAACGTGCGGGGTCAGCAGGTGCCGCAGCCCGTCGATGTCCCAGAGGGGGTTTCGGTAGCCGAAGGTACCGCTGGCGCGCATGATCGCGTCGAAGCCGACCTCCCCGATCGCCCGCGTCGTGCCGCCGGGCACGCTTGCCCCGACCGTGTTCGAGTAGTTTGTCAACCGGGCCGCGGCAACCGGGGTGAGGGTGAGCCAGTCCGTCGGGCTGATCGGCCGCGAGAGCTCATAGAAGGCGTCCACCCGGTCGCTGGCCAGCTCCGCTCCCCCGACAACCGGCCAGGCGACCAGCGACACCGCGCTCGCACTCGAGCGCTGGTAAAACCCGTCCGCCAGGGGCGAGGGGGCGAGCGCAACCGAGAGTTCGGGGAGGCGCTGCTGGACCTGCTCGAAGGAATTGGGCCGGAAGCGGGTGAAGATGGAGGCAAAAACGTCGTCGCCGGCGTAGCTCGCCTCGAGAAAATTATCCGGCGTCTGGACGGCGTAGAAATCCTGGGAGCGGAAGTCGCGGATGATGTCGGAGTCCGACCAATAGTTGATATTCGCGGCGAGGCTGATCCCGTCGGAAAGCTGCTGGCGGTGCGTCCACTCCAGGAAGGCCCGGTTTGCCTGCACGGGGGCCCCGAGAATGTCCACCCCGCGGGTCCCGTAATCGTAGATGTAGCCGGACTGGAGGGAGCCCGCGAGGTCGTCGCTGCCGTCGACGGACTTGTAGGTGCCGGTGGGCCCCAGCAAGAGCCCGCGGGCGGTGTAGAAGCCGAGGTCGCCACCCAGTTGCGCACCCGGGAAGACGGGCTCATGATACCCGATATCGACGGATCCCCCGAGGGTGGAGCGGTAGCCGACGTCCGCGGTCAGCATGTCCAGGGGATTTCCCTTCCGGAAGTCCTGGTTGAACTTCGGGATCGGGAGAAAATCGGTCCCGCCGATGCCCACCATCGAGCTGACGAAGCGAAGGTAATTGCCCGGCTCGTAGGTGATCGTCTCGGCCCTCACCGTTGGCTGGTACGGGCCGGGTTCCCCGTAGGTCACCTTGGCATGATGGACCACGACCCTTTTGAGATTCCCCTCGGCCCTCGTCCCCTCGATGTAGAAGGGGTAGCGGCCTATCCGCACGTTCGTCGCCGAAAATGAGTCGTCCACCCGCCGGTAGGTCAGGTGGTCGGCCAGGAGCCGCTGGTCGCCCCGGGTCAGTGTCACATGCCCGGTCGCCACGAGCGTCTCAGTCGTCTCCGCATAGCGGATTTCGTCGGCGGTGAGAAGCACCTGCCCGTCCCTGACAAGCGCGTGGCCCCGGTAGATCGTCGTGCGGGCGTCGAGATCCCCCTCCATGCTGTCGGCCTCCATGTACGGCTGCCCGGCGACGGCCGCCAGGACGCGCGGAAGCGCCAGGGCAAGGGCAAGGGCGAGGGCGCGGCGGCAAATCACGCAGCGGAGCAAAGCATGGCCCCGCATTCAGGCAAGCACCTGATTTAATCTCTCCATTGCGGGCAGCGCGATCCCCGATCGCGCAGGTGGGCGATGGGTTGGAAAACCCGGCCCGTGGGTGGGTCCTTCCACAAACGCTGGACGCGGGCCGCGCATGGTCCGACACTTGCTTGAGCACCCGGAAAACCAGAAGCCCTCAAGCCAACCCAACCGCCATGACCAAACGCCGATCCTCCGCCCGACGCGAATTGGCCCGCCTGGGGGCCGACGTGAGGGAGCTTGGAAGTTCCCTGGGTCGCGTGATCACCCGGCTGGAGGGCGCAGCCGCCTTCGAGACGGTCGAGGCCCTCCGCAAGCTCGCCAAGGCCCGCCGCGCCGGCGACCCGGAGGCCGCCGGGGCGCTTCGGGAGAGGGTGGCGGCGCTCGGCCCGGCGGAGGCGTTCAACCAGGCGATGGCCTTTACGCTGTATTTCGAACTGGTGAACCTGGCTGAGGAGAATTTCCGCATAGGGCTCCTGCGCCGCCGCAGGGCCGCCTCACTGATGGGGGCCGCCGGGACCCCGGAACCGATGCGCGAGTCGATCGAGGCCGCGGTCGTCGAGTTGAAGCGGCGCGGCCTGGAAACCGCGGGAATGCAGGCACTGGTGGACCGGCTCGACATCGAGCTGGTTTTCACCGCTCATCCGACCGAGTCGAAGCGGCGCACCCTGCTCGCCAAGCTCAGGCGCCTGGCGGAAATCCTCCGGCAGCGCGCGCACCCCGAGGGGGCCCCGGACCCGGGTGTCCTCGACAACGGGTGCGTCGAGCGCGAAATCGCCTCCCTTTGGCTGACCGACCGGAGTCGCACCGCCCGCCCCGAGGTCGCCGACGAGGCCCGGACGGGGCTCTGGTATTTTGACGTCGCGCTCTGCGAGACGCTGCCGCGCCTGCACGCCGACCTTGCCCGCTCGCTCAGCGCACATTTCCCCGGAGTGAAGCCCCCGCGCCGGTGGCTCTCGTTCGGATCCTGGATCGGCGGCGACCGCGATGGAAATCCCAACGTCACCGCGGAGGTGACCGCCGGCATTCTCCTCCTGAACCGCCGCCTGGCGATCGAGAAGCTGCGCCTGGCCGCCCGGGAACTGGCGCGGACGCTCACGGTGAGCGATCGCCGCGACTCGGTCACCCCCGAGCTGCGCCGAGCGCTGGAGGGAAGGGGGCCCCCCTCCGCCCACCTGCGCGACCTTGCGCGGCGCTATCCGCACGAGCCCTACCGCCTGCTGCTCGGTATTCTCCGGGAAACCCTGGGCGGGGCGGTCCAGGAAATCCGGGGAGCGGAGGCGGGCGGGGCTCCCGGTCCCGCGCGCGGCGGGGCTCTCGAGGCGGAGGTTCGCAGGACCGTGAACCTGATCGGGGACAGCCTCCTGGCCGGAAAGGGCGCCGCCCTGACCGGGGGTGAATTAAGCGCAATGGGCATCCAGCTCGACGTCTTTGGCCTGCACACCGCCCGGCTGGACCTGCGGCAGCACTCGTCCCGGCACGAGGCGGCGACCGCGGAAGTCCTCGGGCGCTCCGACTATCCCACGCTGGGGGAGGCGGAAAAGCTCGCCCTGCTTGAGAAGGCGATCGGTGCGGCCGCCCCCCTGGACGCGGCGGCCCTGGGAGCCTTCAGCGGCCCAACCCGGGACGTGCTCGGGCCCATGGCCCTGGCTGCACGGACGACGGCCGCGTGGGGACCGGAGGCGATGGGCCTGTACGTCATCAGCATGACCAACGACGTCTCCGACATCCTCGAGGTCGAGCTTCTGGAGAAGCTGACGGGCGCCAACCTTCCAATCGCGCCCCTCTTCGAGACCCTGTCCGACCTTGAGCACGCACCCGGTATCCTGCGGGACCTGCTGGCCATGCCCGGCCGAAAGCCGGAAATCCAGCACGTGATGCTGGGCTATTCGGACAGCAACAAGGATTGCGGCTATCTCACGGCCAACTGGGCGCTCTACAAGGCCCAGGACGCGATCGCCGCGGTCTGTCGGGCGGCGGGTGTGCGGCTGAGCCTGTTCCACGGGCGGGGCGGGAGCATCGCCCGCGGCGGCGGCCCCGCGGCAAAGGCGATCCTCGCCCAGCCGGCCGGGCTGGCCGATGGATCGATCCGCGTGACGGAGCAGGGTGAGGTGCTCTCGACCCGCTACCACGATCCCGACCTGGCGCACCGCATCCTCGAGCAGATGGCCTACGGGGTCATGCTGGGCACCCACGCAGCCGCATCCGGCCCGCAACCCCCGCCGGAGTGGCGCGAGGCGATGGAGGCCATGAGCGCCGCCGGATTTTCAACCTACAAGGCCCTCGTCCACGACGACCCTGAATTCCTGGCCTTCTGGCGCCAGGCGACGCCCATCGAGGAGATCGGGGGCCTCAACCTGGGCTCGCGCCCGGCCTACCGCCGGGCAACCACCAGCGTTTCGGACCTCCGCGCCATTCCCTGGGTCTTTTCCTGGATGCAAAGCCGGTTCAATTTCCCCGGCTGGTTCGGGTTGGGAAGCGCGCTTGCGGTCATCCTCAGGCGCGGACCTTCCGGCCGGCGGCTCCTGCGCGAGATGTACCGGGGCTGGCCCTTCTTCCAGACGCTCATCGAGAACGCCCAGCTCACCCTCAGGAAGGCGGACATGGGCATCGCGGCAATCTACGCGGAGCTGGTCGATGACGCGCGGATACGGCGCCGGATCTTCGCCCGGCTCGCGCGGGAGTTCGCCCGCGCCGAGGCGGGAATCCTCGCCGCCACGGGCGACCGGCAGCTCCTTCAGCGCGAGCCCGTGCTCCTGCGCTCCGTGCAGCTTCGCAATCCCTACGTCGACCCCCTCAATTACATCCAGGTGGAAATGATCCGGCGCCTGCGGCGTCCCGGGGGCCTGCCGCCGGACGAAGCCGAGGCCGTCCGCCGGGTGATCGAGCTCACGATCAACGGGATCAGCGGCGGGCTGAAGAACACAGGCTGAGCGGTTCCGGGACTGGCGCCTTGCCCCCGGGCCCCGCGGCCCCCACGATCGCCCCATGCCGGTATCCAAGGAGGACCTGAACGCGCTTCTGGGGGCGCGCCATGCATCGCCCCATTCCGTCCTCGGGATGCACCCCTGCACGAGGGGCCGGGGCAAGGGCGTGGTGGTCCGCGCGCTTCTTCCGCGCGCCCAGGCCTGCTCGGTGGTGGAACCCGACGCAGCGGGATCGCCCGAGTTCCCGATGAAGCGGATCGCCGCGGCGGGTTTCTTCGAGGTGACGATTCCCGGGCGGCCCTCCGTCTTCAAGTACCGGCTTCGCGCAACCGCAGCAGACGGGACGATCAGCGAGTTTTTCGACCCGTATACTTTCCTGCCGACGCTCGGGGAGCAGGACCTCTACCTGTTCAACGAGGGCAACGACCATCGGGTGCACGAGAAGCTGGGGGCCCACCCGCGGGATCTTGGCGGGGTGAAGGGCGTTTCCTTTGCCGTCTGGGCGCCGGCCGCAACCCGCGTCTCGGTCGTGGGCAACTTCAACGCCTGGGACGGCCGCGCCCATCCGATGCGCTCCCTCGGGGTTTCCGGCGTGTGGGAATTGTTCGTCCCGGGCCTGGGCGAGGGAGAGCTTTACAAGTTCGAGATCCGCGACGGGAGCGGGGCAATCCTGCTGAAGACCGACCCGTACGGCACCCGGTTCGAGGCGCCCCCGGGGAACGCCGCCATCGTCTGCACGACCGGCCGCTTCCCGTGGACCGATGGAGAGTGGATCAAGAGCCGCTCCGCGCTCGGCGACAGGCCGGACCGGCCCCTCTCGATCTACGAGGTCCATCCGGGATCATGGCGGCGCCGCCCCGAGGAGGGGAACCGGCCTCTCACCTATCGCGAACTCGCCGTCGAGCTCGGCGCCTATGCCGTCGAGATGGGATTCACGCACGTGGAGCTCATGCCGATCGCCGAGCATCCCTTCGACGGTTCGTGGGGCTACCAGGTGACCGGCTTCTTCGCCCCGACGCACCGCTACGGCACGCCCGAGGACTTCGCGGCGCTTGTCGACCACCTCCACGGGCTGGGCATCGGCGTGATCCTCGACTGGGTCCCCGCCCACTTTCCCCGCGACAGTTTCGCGCTGGCGGCGTTTGACGGCACGGCGCTCTACGAGCACGCCGACCCCCGCCAGGGCGAGCACCGCGACTGGGGCACCCTGATCTTCAACTATGGCCGCAGCGAGGTGCGCTGCTTTCTCATCGCCAGCGCGCTCGCCTGGTTCGACCGCTACCATGTGGACGGGCTGAGGGTCGACGCGGTCGCGTCGATGCTCTACCTGGACTACTCCCGCCCCGCGGGCGAGTGGATCCCCAACCGCTACGGCGGCCGGGAGAACCTGGAGGCCATCGACTTTATCCGCCGGGTGAACGACCTCGCCCACCACTACCACCCGGGCGTGGCCATGATTGCGGAGGAGAGCACATCCTTCGCCAAGGTCAGCCGGCCCACGGCGGACGGCGGCCTGGGATTTGATTACAAGTGGAACATGGGGTGGATGCACGACACCCTGCGCTATTTTAGCAAGGAGCCGATCACGCGGCGCTGGCACCAGGACGACCTGACCTTCGGCATGCTCTACCAGTACGCCGAGAACTTCATCGGGGTATTTTCGCATGACGAGGTCGTCCACGGAAAGGGGTCGCTCCTGCTCAAGATGGGGGCCTGGCACATTCCGGAGAAGGCGGCCAACCTGCGGGCCCTCTACGCCCATTTCTGGGCGAACCCGGGAAAGAAGCTGCTGTTCATGGGCGGGGAATTCGCGCAGGCCCACGAGTGGAACCACGACGCGAGCCTGGACTGGCACCTCTGCCAGTACCAGGACCACGAGGGCGTCCGGCTGCTGGTCAGGGACCTGAACCGGCTCTACGCCGCGGAGCCGGTCCTGAGCTCCAACGACTTCAACCCCCATGGATTCCGCTGGCTCTCCTGCAAGGATTCGGGGGCCAACGTGATCGCCTACCTGCGCATGGATGCCTTCGAGCGGACCCTCTTTGCGGCCGTCGGCCACTTTGGCGGGGCGGTTCGCTCCTACCGCATCGGGGTGCCCCGGCGCGGCTTCTGGCGCGAGATCATCAACACGAACAGTGAGTACTATGGCGGCAGCGGACTGGGGAACGACGGGGGCCGCGCCGCCGAGGATCAACCCGCGGACGGATTCAGCCAGTCCATCCTCGTCACGCTCCCCCCGCTCTCCACGCTGATCTTCAAGTGGCAATCTGATTGACGGGCCCTGCGGCGCTCCGCACAGTTAAAGGGAAACATTTTCGCTTTTCAGCCGTCCAAGGACGGCTACCCACCGAATGAAATACCTACGCCTGTTCCTGCTTCTGTTGCCCGGCCTCGCGCTCTGCGCCCATGCCGCGGATGACGACGACAAGGGCAGCGCCCCGCAGGATGACGTCCCGGACTTCAGCAACCTGGATGAATTTGTCTACCAGCCCAAGGGAAATGCCTCGGTTGGATTCCGTTACGTAAGCGGGGTGAAGACCAATTTTCACGGGAACAACACGATTTCCGTCCCCAGCAACACCACCAACCAGATCTACCAGTGGGGCGGCCTCGTCAGCCTTTACATCGCCCCCCCCGAGTCCACGCCCCCCGCCACCGGATTCGGCTTCACCCGCATATACCACGACGGCGAGGTGGAGCAGGATACGCGCAGCCAGACAGTGCTCAACGCCAACGGGATAGCGGCTTCCGTGCCGATCCTGCCGGACGGGAAGACCAATACCTGGACCTACGACACGAATGGCCAGGAGCTTGCCTCCGGGACGGGGACGACCAGCCAGGTCACCGGGGATGACTATATGCAGTTTCACCTGTACCAGGCCACCTCGGCGGACGACCTGGCGCGGAGCAAGTCCGCGCGGGGAACCTCCGGGGTTGAGCTTCGCACCGACCACGACATGGGAAGGATCGGCTCGCATTTCACCTGGTCGCTCTTTGCCGGCGTCAGCCTCAACGACATCCAGGCGAACATGGCCACAAACATGACGGCCGCGGTCACGACGCTGACGGACACCTACAACCTCTACGGGGGCGCCATCGCGCCCGGGCCGGCTTTCTACCCGGCGACGACCACGCAGAACATCACCAACAACGGGAATGACGTCCTGAATTCCGGTGGAAACAATGTCACCCAGGTCGCCGACACCGGCGTCCTCATCGGCAACGCGCCGATAGGCCACTCGGTTACCACGGCCATCGACACGGTCAGCGTGCTTAATAATTTCAAGCTCCACGGCGCCTACCTTGCCTTCCGCGCCGGTCCGGCCCTGAACTTCAACTTCAACGATCACTTCAGGTTCACCGTGAGCGCCGGCCCGGAGCTGCTTGACGCCAGCTCGACCCTCAACGTGACCGCGGTCCTGACCCCGCCCACCGGCGCGCAGGAAATCGCAACCTTCCAGGACGTCGAGGACAAGCTCCTGCCGGCCGTGTACGCGGATGCGACCCTGCAGTACGACTTCAGCGAAAAGGCCGGGGTGTACCTCGGTGCCTTCCTCCAGGAGGCGGGCAATTACAACCAGACGGTCAGCGGCTATGCGGTGGACTCCAACACCTCCCAGGGATCCTACTCGACCAAGGTGGACTTTTCCACCCAGCAGGGCATCCGGGGCGGCATGACCTTCAAGTTCTGAGTGGCAGCCGGGCCCCGGATCAATGCAGGTCGGAGAGGACGGCCTCGGGGCTGCGCAGCCGGCTCTCGGGGAAGAAGGTGTTGATCCGGTTGATGACCTGCTGGATGATGCCGTCCGGGCAGGATGCGCCGCCGGTTATCAGGACGCGCCGCGGGCTGCCGTCCCAGGGTTCCGGCCAGAGGGGACGGGCCTCGATCCGGCCTCCGACCAAAGCCTGGCCCTTCGCCGGGAATACATAGTGCTCGACCTCAAGCCGGCTCCGGATGCTCTCCTCGCCCTGGATGAAGAAGGCGCGCCCGCCCAGTTTCTGCGCGCAGAGCCGGTAGAGCTGGTAGGTGTTTGACGAGTTCCGGCCCCCGATCACAAATGCGGCATCCAGGGGCTGCGCCAGGGCGAGGCCCAGGGCGTCCTGGTTGACCTGGGTCGCGTAGCACAGGGTGTCGTTGCGGCCGCTGCCGCCCACCCGGGCGGGCGCCCCCGGGGCATCGGCGCCGAAGCGCGCCGCATAGAGGTCGCGAAGGTAGGCGATGATCTCGCGGGTCTCGTTCATGAGAAGCGTGGTCTGGTTCACGACCGCAACCCGCTCGAGGTGCCGCTCCACGTCGAAGCCGGGCGTGTGCTTGCCGGCGAACAGCGTATGGAACCGGGCGCGGACCAAGGGGTCCCGGCTGGCGATGATCTCTCCCAGGAGACGGGTTTCCTCCAGGTTGCGGACGATCACGGCCGGACCGTGCCGGCGGGTGTTTGAGAAGGTCGCCTTTGTCTCCTCGTGCTCGTGCTTGCCGTGGATCACCACCGTGTAGCCTTCCCGGGCGTAGGTCCGCGCCGCTTTCCAGACCTTCTCCACCAGCATGCAGGTGGCGTCGTAGGGGTAAACGGCGATTCCCTTCCGAACGAGGCGCTTCTTGTCCTCGTCGGTCGCCCCGAACGCGGGAATGATGACGATGTCCGCCGGGGTGAGGGTGTCCCAGAGGCTCGGGCCGCTTCCCGCGAGGCGCCCATCCGGCCCGTAGGGCTCTCCCTTGTCGGTCTGCAGGTAGCGCAGCCCTCGGCTCAGGAGGTCCTCGTTCACAAAGGGGTTGTGGATCAGCTCGGAGAGCATGAAGACCCGCCGGCCGGGGTTTTCCGCGAGCGTCTCGTAGGCGCGCTCGATCGCATTCTTCACCCCCAGACAGAACCCGAAGTGGCTTGGAATGACATAGGTGACGGCTCCGAAATCCAGGGTGACCGGGTCGGTGGCGGCCCGCTCATGCCGCCGCGCCAGGGCCTTGATCGCGGTGAAGAGCCGGGACTGGTAGAGGGTGCCCGCCGCCGCGTCCTGCGCGTAGATGGCCACATTGCGCTCCTTCTCGGGGCGGAACTTGTAGATGAAGTCGTTCTCCCCGAGGTGCAGGTAGGGAATCTCGATCAGGCGGGGCTCCAGGGCACGCAGGATCCCGGCCAGGGCCGGCCCGACCGCGGCCGCCGGCGACTGGAGGCGCTCGATCGACTGGAACTCCAGGCCGGGGGGCGGGCCGGATGGAGCCGGCTCGACCTGGCAGAGGGACACGCTCCAGGCCGCGCCCCCCGCCTCCGCCACGAAGGGGGGCGACGGCGAGGTATGGCCGGGAAAAGAGGAATCCAGCGCGACGGTGGCCGCCGCGAAATCCGGCCCGGCAAAGGGCATCTCCGGCGCGCCGGCCGAAACCCGCACCGCCAGCCGGCTTCCCGTGTCAAACGCGAGAATGCAGCACTGCGGGTGGGTGGGGGACGGGGGCACTTCTAGCTTGGCTTGAGGACCTCGGCGAGCCGTGTCGCGTCCCGGCCGCCGCCCATCGCAAAATCGGGTTTTCCACCGCCGCGGCCGCCGAGGGCCGCGCACAGGCCCGCGACGATCTTGCCGGCCTCGTGGCCCGCCCGTATGGCGGCCGGGGAGCAGAAAGCGACAATGCTTGTCTTCTCGCCGAAGGCCGCGCCGAGCACGACGACGCCCTCCCCGAGCTTCGAGAGCACCTGCGACCCGACCCCGCGCAGCGCCTCCGGGGACTCAGCGGGCGCGACGGCCGAGACAAAGGCGAGGCCATCCCTGTGGGCGGCCCCGGCCGCAAGCGACCCGGCCAGTCCGGCGGACGCCTTCTGCTGGAATACCTTGAGCTGCTTCTCCATCTCCCGATGGCTGGCGAGCAGGGACTCGAGCTTGCGGGCGACGTCGGCCGGGCCCGCCGAGAGGTGGGCGCTCACCGCCGCCAGCGCGCCCTCGCGCGCGGCGACCAGGTCGATGGCCGCCTGGCCGGCGACCGCCTCGATGCGCCGTGTTCCCGCGGCGATCGCGCTCTCGGAAACGATCTTCACGAGCGCAATTTCCGAGGCGGTCCCCACATGGGTCCCGCCGCACAGCTCGCGGCTGAATCCGCCGATGTCGACCACCCTGACGATCCGGCCGTACTTCTCGCCGAAGAAGGCAAGCGTGTCCGCGGGCTTCTTGTCGAACTCCGTCTCGTAGGTCTCGACCCGGCCGTTCTCGACGACCTTCTCGTTGACCAGCCGCTCGATCTCCTGGAGCTGGGCGTGGGTGACGGCCTCAAAGTGCGAGAAGTCAAAGCGAAGCCGGTCCGGGGTCTTGTGGGTTCCCGCCTGGCGAACGTGCGTGCCCAGGACCTTCCGAAGCGCCCAGTGAAGCAGGTGGGTGGCGGAGTGATGGCGGGAAATCGCCCGGCGCCGCTGGGCGTCGACGGCGAGCAGGGCCTCCGAGCCCGGGAGCCCGGAGGGCGGAGCGGGGGGCGGTGATGACGGGTCGAGCCGGTGGAGATGCCTCCCGGACTTGTCCTTGACCGTGTCGATGATCGGCCAGGCATGGCCGCCGATCAGCGCGGTGCCGGCATCGCCGGCCTGGCCGCCCATCTCCGCATAAAAGGGGGTCTGGTCGAAGACAAGAAACGTGTCCTTCCCCGCCGCGACCGCCTCCAGCACCCGGGCATGCGCCTCGGTTTGCGCGTAGCCGAGGAACGCGGTCGGCTTCGCGACAACGGCCGCGTCGCCCTCGGTTGCCGCGACAAGGACCTCGCGCTTCAGCGCGGCCCGTCCCCGTTCCCGCTGCAGGTCCATCTCCCGCTCGAAGGCCGCCGTGTCGACGCTCAGTCCCCGCTCCTGGGCGAGGAGCTGCGTCATGTCCAGGGGGAAGCCGTAGGTGTCGTAAAGAAGGAATGCGACCGGCCCCGGGATAACCGCGCCCGGATTGCGCGAGGTGTGCAGGTTGAACTGCTCCAGGCCGCGGTCGATGGTCCGCCCAAAGCTCTCCTCCTCGCCGCCGATCACGCGCCGGACCAGGTCGAGCTGGAGCCGCAGTTCGGGGAATACGCCACCGAGCGACTCGGCCACCGGCTCGGCGAGCTGCTCGAAGAATCCGGGCCGAAGGCCCAGCTTGCGTCCGTAGAGGATGCCGCGGCGCAGGATGCGCCGGATGACATAGCGGCGGCCCTCGTTGCCCGGAAGGATTCCGTCGGCGATCGCGCAGGTGACGCAGCGGGCGTGGTCGGCCAGCACGCGGAACGCGACATCGGTCGCCTCCTGCTCACCCAGGCCCTCGCGCCGGTCCGGCACGCTCCCGGTGTACCGCCTGCCCGAAAGGGCGGCGATGCGGCTGAAAAGGGGGGCAAAGACGTCCGCGTCGTAGTTCGAGGGGGCCCGCGAGAAGTCCGTGAACCCGCGCGTTGTCGCGCAGATCCCCGCGACCCGCTCAAATCCCATTCCCGTGTCCACGTGCTTCGCGGCGAGCGGCGAGAAGGAGCCGTCGGCGTTCGCGTTGAACTGGATGAAAACGTGGTTCCATATCTCGATGCACCGGGGGCTTCCGGCGTTGACCAGCTTCCGGCCCGCGGCCTCGTCGTCGTCGGGCAGGAGGTTGAAGTGAATCTCCGAGCAGGGCCCGCAGGGGCCCGTCTCGCCCATCATCCAGAAATTGTCCTTCTTTCCCCCGTCGACGATGTGCAGGGCCGCGTCCAGCCCCGCCCGACTGAAGATGCCCGACCAGATGTCGAAGGCCTCCCGGTCGAACTCCGACGGGTCCCCCTTGCCCGGGCGGTAGACCGTGGCGAAGAGGCGCCGGGCGGGAATCCCCCAGCGCCCGGTGATCAGCTCCCAGCCCCACTCAAGCGACTCCTTCTTGAAGTAGTCCCCGAAGGACCAGTTCCCCAGCATCTCGAACATCGTGTGGTGGTAGGTGTCGAATCCCACATCCTCCAGGTCGTTGTGCTTGCCGCCCGCGCGGATGCACTTCTGGGTGTCGGCGGCGCGTGTGTCCCGGCCGGGGCGGGCGCCGGCCCATCCGGCGACATCGGGCGCGCGGTCTCCCAGGAAGATCGGCACAAACTGGTTCATCCCCGCGTTCGTGAACAGCAGGCCGGGCGAATCCGGCAGGAGGGAGGACGACGGGACGATCGTGTGGCCGCGCTCGGCGAAAAAATCCAGGAACGACTTGCGTATCTCGGCGGATGTCATGGTCGGGTGCTACAGGTTTGCAATCACGGCGTCGGCCATGGCGCGGGTGCCGACCGCCTTCCCCCCAAACGCGATATCGCCGGTCCGGGTGCCCCCGGTCACCGCCTTGCGCACCGCGGCCTCGATCCGGGCGGCGGACTTCTCCATCCCGAAGCTGTAGCGAAGCATGAGGGCCGCCGAGAGGATCTGCGCGCAGGGGTTTGCAACGCCCTTGCCGGCGATGTCGGGGGCCGTTCCGCCGGCCGGCTCGTAGAGCCCGAAGGGCAGGCCCAGGGAGTTCTTCCGGGCGCCCAGCGACGCCGAGGAAAGCATGCCCAGCGAGCCGCAGATCACCGCCATCTCGTCGGAGAGGATGTCGCCGAACATGTTCTCCGTCACGAAGACGTCGAACTGGTTCGGGTCGCGGGCCAGCTGCATGGCCGCATTGTCGACGTACATGTGCGTGAGCGCAATATCCGGCGCGTGCCGGGCGACATACTCGGCCACGGTCCGGCGCCACAGGACGGAGGTCTCCAGCACGTTGGCCTTGTCCACGGAGCACAGGCGGTTCTTCCGGGACCGGGCGGCGGTGATCGCGGTGGCCGTGATCCGCTCGATTTCGCTGCGCTTGTAGACCATGGTGTCGACCGCCTGCACGTCGCCGTCAGGCAGGGTGGTGGTCTCCTTCGGCTTGCCGAAATAAAGCCCGCCGGTGAGCTCGCGGATGCAGACAATGTCGATGCCGTTGGGGATGCGCGAGGCCTTCAGGGGCGAGGCGTCCGTCAACTCGGGGTAGAGGAGCCCCGGGCGGATGTTCGCAAAGAGCGTGAAGTGCTTCCTGAGCGGGAGGAGCGCAGCCCGCTCGGGCTGCTCGGCGGGGGGGAGCTTTTCCCATTTCGGGCCGCCGACCGACCCGAAGAGGATCGCGTCGCCGGCCTCGCAGGTGCGCAGCGTGGAGTCCGGCAGGGCCTTGCCGTGGTTGTCGATGCCCGCGCCTCCCACGTCGGCCCGGGTCGGCGCGAGGGTGAGGTTTTCCTGCCCCGCAACGTGGGAGAGGACCCGGAGGGCCTCTTCCATGACTTCGGGCCCGATGTAATCACCGGCAAGAACGGCGAACGTGAGTGTAGGCATAGGAGGGCGAGAGGCTAGCAGGTGCCCGGCAAATCGCAATTCATCATTGCCTGCGCCGCCGGAACTTCTGTCTTGGCAGTGTGACCGTACACACGCTGCCCGCCGGCCCCATCCAGACCAATGCCTATCTCCTCATCGGGCCGCCGCCCGGGCCCGCGGTGCTGATCGACGCGCCCGGGGGGATATGGGCCGCGATCGACCCCATCCTCCGGGCGGCGGGCCGCACGCTGGGCGAGCTGTGGCTGACCCATGGCCACTGGGACCACACCCAGGGGGGCGCGGAGGTCGTGCGCCGGACCGGCGCCCGGGTGCGCGCGCACCGGGCCGACCGCGCCCTTATAGAGACCCCGGACGTCATGCGGGCCTTCCTCATGCCCGGGCTTACCCTGGAGCCGCTCCGGGTGGATGCGTGGCTGGAGCCCGGCGATCGCCTTGCAGGCCCGGGGGAATTCGCGGAGGTCAGGCATGTCCCCGGGCACTGCCCGGGGAATGTCCTATTCTACTTCGCCGGCGAGGGGCTGGCGTTCGTCGGCGACGCCCTTTTCAGCGGCGGGATCGGGCGGACCGACCTTCCCGGGGGCAGCTTTCCCCAGCTTGAGGCGTCGATCCGCGGGCAAATATACAGCCTTCCCGGCAAGACCGTTGTCTATCCCGGCCACGGACCCGCGACGACCGTCGGCGCGGAAAAGGAGGGCAACCCCTTTGTCCGCCAATAAACATGAGTGACCTTTGCCCGCTTCCGGTACACTGTCTGCTTCCCGAAGCGGTTCGGACACGTCGACTCGAATGAAAAATCCCGGCAACGACGAGGCTTTCATGCGGAAGGCCCTGCAGCTCGCGCTCAACGGCTGGGGGCGGACGCTTCCCAACCCGATGGTCGGCGCGCTCGTCGTCGAGGACGGCAGGATCGCGGCCGAGGGGTTCCACGCCAGGGACGGGGGTCCGCATGCGGAGCGGGTTGCAATCGAGGCCCTGGGCAGGCCCCCGGCGCCCGGCGCCTCGCTCTACGTGACGCTCGAGCCCTGCTCCACCCACGGCAGGACAGGGGCGTGCACCGACGCGATCATCGCAGCGGGGTTCAGGCGCGTCGTGATCGGCGCGGTGGATCCAACCCCCGAGCACTGCGGCCGGGGCATGGAGGTGCTCCGCAAGGCGGGAATCGAGGTCGTGTCGGGCGTGCTGGCGGCCGACTGCGAGGACCTGAACCTCCTATTCAACAACTGGGTCGCCCGGAAGTCCCCCCTCTTCGCCGGCAAGCTGGCGATGACGATGGACGGGCGGATCGCCTGCCGCAGCGGCGACTCGCAGTGGATCACCGGCGAGACGGCCCGCGGGGACGTCCATCGCTGGCGCAGGCTTTTCCCCGGCATCGCGGTCGGCGCGGGAACCGTGATGAAGGACAACCCCCGGCTGACCGCCCGGCTGCCGGCCGAGCCGGAGTGGTGCCCGATCCGCTTCATCTTCGACGGGCTCCTGCGCACCGTGGTGGATCGGAATCTCCCCGGTGTCTACACCGACGAGTTCTCGGAGCGCACCGTGGTGGTCACGACCCCCCACGGCGGCGCCGGCTACGTGAGAAAGCTCCGCGAGCGGGGCGTCCAGGTCTGGGTCTTCCCATCGGCGACCCAGCGGGTGTCGATGGAGGATTTCCGCCGCCGCTGCGCGGAGGACGGAATCCGCGGGGTTCTCATCGAGGGCGGCGCCCAGCTCCTGAGCACCGTGCTCCACCAGCGGCACCTCGACTACCTTTTCAGCTACTGCGCGCCGATCCTGCTGGCCGACGAGAAGGCGAAGCCCCTCCTGACCGGACTGCGCACCGAGCGCCTGGCCCAGGCCCTGCGGCTCTCCGGCGTCCGCCGCGAGATCCTCGGCGACGACGTGCTCACGCGGGGCAGCCTTGTCTATCCCGACCGCCTCCAGGTCGACGAGGCCACCTTCAGCCTGGGATGAAGCTGCACATCGCCTCCGGCAACGCCCACAAGCTTGCGGAGTTTCGGAAGCTGGCCGCCGCCGCGGGCACGCCGGTCGAGCTGGCGCCGGTCGTGTTTCCCCCGGTGGCGGAGGATTCGGGCAGCTTTGAAGGAAACGCGCGGATCAAGGCGCTCGCGGCGGCCGCCTGCCTTCCTCCCGATGCCTGGGTGCTTGCCGACGACAGCGGCCTCTGCGTCGATGCCCTCGGGGGCGCCCCGGGCGTCGAGTCCGCCTATTTCGCTGGCCCCGCCGGCGATCCAAGCGCGAACCTCGCAAAACTCGTCGCCGTAATGGCTGACGTCCCGGATTCGCTCCGCGCAGCCTCGTTCACCTGCTGCCTTGTCCTGCGTGGGCCCAATTCAGCCGAGGAAATTTTCACGGGCACTTGTCCCGGGCGCCTCCTGCGCCGCCCCTCGGGGAGCGGGGGGTTCGGCTACGACCCCCTCTTCGTCCCAGACGGATACACCCAAAGCTTTGCCTCGCTGGGCGATACGATCAAAAATCGCATCAGCCACCGGGCGGGTGCCTGGGCCCGTTTTCACACCTGGCTCGTCACCAAATCCCTCACTGGGTCAGCGTCCTGATTTAAATCCGGGAGGCGATGGAGCCGGGGTCCCAGACCCCGGCCCGGCGCAACGCGCCGGGGGATTGATGGATCGAAATAGGACCCCAAGCACCGGGGTCTGGGACCCCGGCTACAATTGCGTAGGGGGCTGGGAAAATTTTACTTAGGACACTGTTCTCGACTCCTTTGGGTCGACTTTTCAGGTGCCCGGCCCCTAGCTCATCTTCTTTTTCACCATGAAACCGTTCTACATCACCACTGCGATCGACTACGTGAACGGCTCGCCGCACATAGGCCACGCGTATGAGAAGGTGCTGGCGGACGTCATCGCCCGGTTCCGGCGGCTGATGGGCGACACGGTGTTCTTCCTTACCGGCACGGACGAGCACGGGCAGAAGGTCCAGCAGAGCGCCCGCAAGCGGGGAATCGAGCCGCAGCTCCTTGCCGACGAGGTCAGCGCCGAGTTCAGGGCGCTCCTTCCCCGCCTGGGGATTTCCAATGACGACTTCATCCGGACGACCGAGCCGCGGCACAAGAAGGTCGTGCGCGCCATCCTCCAGCAACTCCACGACCAGGGGGACATCTACCTGGGCGAGTACCGGGGCTTCTACAGCACCCGGCAGGAGCAGTTCCTCCAGGATAAGGACCGCAACCCGGACGGGTCCTGGCCCGAGATTTTCGGCGAGGTGACCGAGATCGTTGAGCCGAACTACTTTTTTCGCCTGCGCGCCCACCAGGCATGGCTTGTGGAGCACCTGGCGGCCAACCCGGGCTTCATCTTTCCGCACTACCGCCAGAAGCAGGTCCTCGAATTCCTGAAGGAACCCCTGAACGACCTTTGCATCTCGCGCCCCCGGAACCGGCTGGAGTGGGGGATTCCGCTTCCCTTCGATGAGACCTACGTGACCTACGTCTGGTTCGACGCGCTGGTCAATTACTACTCGGCCGTCGCGGACCGGCCCGGGCTCTGGCCGGCGGCCTGGCACGTGATCGGCAAGGACATCCTCGTGCCGCCCCACGCCGTCTACTGGCCCATCATGCTGAAGGCCGCGGGGCTTCCGCTGCCCGGCGGCATCCTGGTGCACGGCTGGTGGACGACCGCCGGCGCGAAGATGTCCAAGAGCACCGGTAATGCGCTCAATCCCCTCGACCTTGTCGACGAGTTCGGCGCGGACGCATTCCGCTATTTCCTCATCCGGGAGATGAACGTGGGCCAGGACAGCGATTTCTCGCGGGAGGCCTTCCTCGTCCGCTACGACGGGGACCTGGCGAACGACCTTGGCAACCTCCTCAACCGCGTGCTGAACATGACGCAGCGCTTCGCCGGCGGCGTCGTCCCCGCTGCGCCCGCCGGCGGGGATATCGAGGCGGAGGTCCGGGCGGGGTGGGAGGCGGCCCGTGCGGCGTTTCTTCCCCTGTGCGAGGGTTTCCAGTTCCACACCGCGCTCGAGCGGATTTTCACCTTCGTCAAGTCGATCAACGCCTACATCGAGCGGCGCGCCCCGTGGAAGCTGGGCAAGTCGGCGGACCCGGCCGACCAGGAGACCCTGCGCGCCGCCCTGGCGACGATGGCCGAGGCGCTGCGGCTCTGCGCGACCGCGCTCGAGCCGGTCATGCCCTCGACCGCGACCCGGATTCGCGAGGCTCTCGGCCTGGGCGCCCGCTCCGGCCCCTGGATCGACGAACTGGCGTGGGGAGGGCGTCTCGCCGGCTCCACCGTCTCCGCGTCTCTCGTCCTCTTTCCGAGATCGGTGAGGAAATGACCGTCCTTCCGCTCGATCCCGCCGCCAACCGGACGCCGGCCGCGCTTCGCGCCTTCCTCGACGGCTGCCAGGCCGCGGCGGTCCGGGCCGGCCGCGCGCAGCTTGTGAGCATCTCGCTGGGCGTCGACCCCCTCGATCCCCTCGCCGTCCTGGAGTCGATCTTCGAGCCGGGCGAGCGCCATTTCTATGCGGAGCGCCCTGATGAGGGCCTCGCCGTCGCGGGTGCCGAGGCGGTCCTGTCATTCTCGGCCAGTGGGCCCGGTCGCTTCGCCGCCTGCCAGCGCTTCATCGACGAGACCCTCGACAACACGCTGGCCGTGGGCGACCTCGCCGCACCCTTCGCCGGCCCGCACTTTTTCGCGGCTTTCTCCTTCGCCGATACCGTGGGCCCCGGCGAGCCCTTTGAGGCGGCCGGCGTATTCGTCCCGCGCTGGCAGGTGGGCCGGGTGGGGGACCGGACGGTGGCGGTCGCCAACTTCCTCGTCGACGCCGGCTCCCCGGTCGAGGCCCTCGCCACGAGGGTCTGGCGCGCCCACGCGACCTTCGGGGCATTCGACTATTCGGCGCCGGACTTTGGAGGCACGCCGCCCGCCGGCTCCGCCGCCGTCTCGGAGCCCGGGGACGGGCCCGGCTACCGCGAGGCCGTGCGGCGCACGCTGGCCGATATCGCCTGCGGCCGGGTTGAGAAGGTTGTCCTGGCCCGGGTCAAGGACCTGGCCGCCCGGGGCGCCTTTCACCCGCTGCGCGTCCTGAACGGCCTCCGCCAGCGCTTCACCGACTGCCACGCCTTCTCGCTGGCGAACGGCCGCGGCCAGAGCTTCATCGGGGCGAGCCCGGAGCGGCTGCTTCGCGTCCGCGGAGGTGAGATCCTGACGGAAGCCCAGGCGGGCTCGATTCGGCGCGGCGCCTCGGCGAGCGAGGACGCCGCCCTCGCCGGCGCGCTCCTTCGCGACGAAAAGGAGCTCAGGGAGCACCGGCTGGTCTCCGGGTCGATCGCGGAGTCGCTATCCTCGCTGGGGATCCGGCCCGAGGCGCCGTCCCGGCCGTCCGTCCGGCGCCTGGCGAACGTCCAGCACCTCCTCACCCCGATCCAGGGGCGGCTGCCCGGCGGGGTCCGGCTTCTCGACGTGCTCGCCCGCCTTCATCCGACGCCCGCGGTGGGCGGCACGCCCCGGGAAGCCGCCATCGCGGCCATCGCCGAAAGGGAATCGTTTCCCCGCGGGCTCTACGCGGGCGCCACCGGCTGGATCAACGCGCGGGGCGAAGGCGAGTTCTTCGTCGCCCTGCGCTCGGCCCTGATCGACGGCGCCCGGGCGCGGCTCTACGCAGGCGCGGGCATCGTCGCGGGCTCCGACCCCGAAAGGGAGTTCGCCGAGACGGAGATCAAGTTCCGCGCGATGCAGGAGGCCCTGGTGGCCTGAGGGGTTTGCGCTTTCCGCCCCCGCCAAATCGCGCTCTCATACCCCCCGTGGCACCGCCCTCCCTCGACTTTCGCGGCGTGAACGCCCTCTGGGGCAGCGTGCTCGTGGAGACCCTCCTTCGCTGCGGGCTCCGGCAGGCGGTCGTTTCACCGGGTTCCCGGTCGACGCCGCTGACCCTCGCGCTGGCGCGGCACCCGGGCATCGAGGCGATTCCCGTGCTGGACGAGCGCTCCGCCGCCTTCTTCGCGCTGGGCCTGGCCCGGCGGAAGCACCACCCGGTACTCCTCGTGTGTACCAGCGGGACCGCCGCGGCGAACTACCTTCCGGCGATCATCGAGGCCTCGGAGTCCGGCGTCCCGCTCCTTGCGATCACGGCCGACCGGCCCGCGGAGATGCGCGACTGCGCCTCCGGGCAGACGATCGACCAGCAGAAAATCTACGGCGGCTATCCGGTCTTTCATCACGAGATGGCGCTGCCCGAGGCTTCGGAGCCCCTGCTCCGCTACCTTCGCCAGGCCGCCGCGCACGCCCTGGGCCGGACCCTTTGGCCCCAACCGGGCCCCGTGCACCTCAACGCGCCCTTTCGCGATCCGCTCGCCCCGGTGGAGGGCGGGGGTGTGGGTCACATGGAGAAGACGGTCGACTGGGAGAGGTTCTTCGCCTCCTGCGCGCCCGCCATTCGCCCGGTCTTCGCCGCTCCGCCCCTTTCGCTGGACGGCGACGGACCCGGGCTGATCGTCGCCGGACCCTCCCAGCCGGCCGACCCGGCCGCCTACGCGGCGGCGGTGGGCGTCCTGGCCCGGAGGCTGGGCTGGCCCGTTCTCGCCGACGCACTCTCGCCGGTCAGGCAGCACGCGGGGAATATTCCCGGGGTCGTGACGGCCTACGACGCGATCCTGCGCGACCCGGCCGCGGCGGCCCAATTGCGCCCCGGCCGCGTCCTCTGCCTCGACGGCTGGCCCACGAGCAAGGTGCTCCGGGCATGGCTCCAGGAGGCCGATCCCCTTGTCTGGATCGCCTCGACCCGAGCGGACAACCGCGACGGGATCCACGGCCGGACGCGGGTCCTTCCGTATTCGCCGGAGGCCCTTGCCGCCGCGCTCTCCCCGGGGACGGGCGGCGGGGCCACCCCCTGGGCGCCCCATGAAGCCCGGGCCCGTGGGGTGATCGACGGGGCGCTGTCGGCGCAGTCCGCGCTCTTCGAGCCGAAGGCCGCCTGGCTCCTCGCCCGCCGACTGCCGCCCGGCACCCCGATCTTCATCGCCAGCAGCATGCCGGCCCGGGATGCGGAGTACGTCTGGCCGGCGGGAGACCGCGGCCTGCGGCCCTACTTCAACCGGGGGGCAAACGGGATCGACGGCACGCTCTCGACCGCGCTGGGGATCGCGCACGGCGGAGGGGCCGCGGTGCTTCTCACCGGCGACCTCGCGCTCCTCCACGACTCCAACGGGTTCCTGCTCAAGCCCCGCTTTGCGGGGAGCCTGACGATCATCCTTATCAACAACCGGGGCGGTGGGATTTTCGAGCACCTGCCCATTTCACGTTTAGAGCCCCCCTTTGAGGAGTTCTTCGCCACGCCCCAGGAGGCCGATTTCGCGCTCCTCGCCGCCGCGCACGGGATCGGGCACGTCCCGGTCCGCGACTGGGCGCATTTTGGGGAGCTGATCTGCGCCCCGGCCGCGGCCGGGATCCGGATCCTCGAGCTGCGCACCGACCGGAGGCGGGACGCCGCCGCGCGCAGGGAGCTTTTCGCGGCGGCCGCGGCGCCGTCCGCCCTTCCCGGCAAATAGGTATTGCTACGTATATTCCCGCCCCATTGCCTGAGCGGCTTAAATGCGGCCGGCTGCGATCCTATCACCGAAGAACCTCCTGCGGGCGGCCCTGTTCTGCGCCGTTCAGTTTGCGGCGGCCAATCTCAGCCTGTACCTGTCGGATTCAGACAGCTGGTTTGTCAATTTCTGGCTTCCGGGCGGGATCTTCATAGCGGTGCTGACCCTCGGCCCGCTCGACGCGTGGCCGGCGCTTTTTATCGGCGGGGCGCTCGGTGATTTCGCCTTCGACCACAGCCACGGCACCCCCTTGGCCGTCACCCTCGTCTGCGAGCTCGCCAACGTGGCGGAGGCGGCCGCCTGCGCCTGGACCTTGCGGCGCTTCCTCGCCCCCGTCCACCCGTTCACGCGCTTCCGCGAGTATTTCGCGTTCCTGGTTTTCTGCTCCATCCTGGGTCCCGCGCTGGGGGCGAGCATCGGGGCGTGGGCGTCGTTCCTGGGCGGGCAGTCGGGAGGGTACGCGCTCTCCTGGGTCGAGTGGTGGAAGTCCGACGCCATGAGCATCCTCGTCATCACGCCCCTCCTGCTCAGCTGGTTCTCAGGCCCCAGGCCCAAGTGGCCGAATCGGGCCCGGGTTCTTGAGATGGCCGCGCTGGCCGCCGCCGTGACGGGGTCCACCTGGTACATCCTGGTCGAAAGGGGGGGCGCGATCTCATCGAACACGATCCTGCTCCTGCCCTTCATCCTCTGGGCCGCCCTTCGCTTCGGGATCCGGGGCGTATCCGCCACGATCCTCTTCCTTTCGATCCTGATGACCTACCTGACCGCCCACGGGCTTACCGGGTTGTCGGCGGCCGTGGTCGGGAGCGGCAGTTACCGCGGGATGCTGAACGCCTACGTGATCGTCTCGTCCATCGTCGGGCTGACGTCCGCCTTCGCGATCACCGAGCGGGACCACGTCCTGCGGCGGCTTTGGGACAGCGAGGAGCGCCTGCGCAGCTTCGTCGAGAATGCCAATGTCGGCATCTACCGGCTCACCCCGACAGGCGAGTTTCTCCTGGCCAATCCCGCCATGCTCCGGATCCTCGGCGTCGCCTCCTTCGCCGACCTTGCCGCCCTGGGGTCCCGCGCGGGGTCCGGGATTGGCGATCACCCGCGCGAGGAGTTCCGGCTGAAAATCGACCGCGAGGGCGAGGTGAGCGGCTGGGAAACGCGCGTGCTGCGGCCGGACGGTTCGGCCGTCTTCATCCGCGAGAGCGCCACGGCCGTGCGGGATGCCGCCGGCGCGATTCTCCATTACGACGGGATTGCCGAGGATGTTTCCCAGAGAAGGCGGGCGGAGCAGGCGCTCCGCGAGAGCCAGGAGCGGTACCGCATGCTCGAGGACCAGGTGCACCAGATGCAGAAAATGGAGGCGCTCGGCACGCTCGCCGGCGGCATTTCCCACGACTTCAACAACATCCTGGCCGGGATCCTGGGCAACCTGGAGCTCGCCCTGATGGACCTGCCCGCCGGACACCGCGCGTTCGGCGCGCTCACCTCCGCGCAGAAGGCCGCGCTGCGCGCCCGCGAACTGGTCGCCCGGATCCTGACCTTCAGCAACCCCCTTCAGGACTCGAAGACCGCCGACTCGCTCGCACCCACCGTGACCGAGGCGATCGGGCTGCTCCGGGCGGGCGTGCCCCCGGGGATCGAGATCGAGTCGGACATCGACCCGGACTGTCCGCCGGTCGATTTCGACCCCGGGCAGATCCACCAGCTCATCATGAACCTGGGCACCAACAGCGCCCACGCGCTGGGGGACGGGGGCGGCCGGATCCACTTCGGCCTGCACCGGGTCGAGCCGGGCCGCGCCTGGCGGGACCGCCATCCGCAGGTGACCGCCGCCCACACGGTGTGCCTCACGGTCCGCGACGGCGGCTGCGGGATGAGGCCCGAGGTGCTCGACAGGATTTTCGAGCCCTTCTTCACCACCAAGCCCTTCGGCGAGGGGACGGGGCTGGGCCTGGCGATCGTGCATTCGATCATGAAGGGCCACGACGGGGCGGTCGTCGTCGAGAGCGCCGAGGGCGCGGGCACCGCCTTCCACCTGTATTTCCCCGGGGCAAAGGTCGCGCTCGTCCCCCCCGGCTGCGACCAGGGGCCCATTGCCCGGCCGCCCGCGCCCTTCGGCGGCGGCAGGGTGGTCCTTCTCGTCGACGACGAACCCCAGGTGCTCGCGGTCATGGAAGGCCTGGTCGGCCGGATGGGGTTCGCGGTCGAGTCCCACACCCGGCCCGAGGAGGCGCTGGCGGCGTTCCGGAGGGAACCGGGTCGCTTTTCGATCGCGATCACCGACCTCACCATGCCGCGCATCTCGGGAATGGATATCGCTCGGGAAATCCTGGCGGTCCGCCCCGGGTTTCCGATCATCCTCTCCTCCGGGCACGTCGGCGAGCGGTCGAGCGACCAGGCGCTCGCCCTGGGGATCCGCTGCGTGATCAGGAAGCCCTTCGACGCCGGATTCCTCGCCGAGCAGCTTTGCGCCCTCATCTAAATCTTCGACAAGCGGCCCGGAGCGCGCAGACTGCCGGGATGAAGCGAGGCTGGAAAAAGGCGGGGACCTACGGCGACATCCTCTACCACAAGGCGGGCGGGATCGCGAAGATCACGATCAATCGGCCGGAGAGGAGGAATGCCTTCAGGCCCGAGACGGTGGCGCAGATGATCGCGGCTTTCTCGGACGCCCGGGATGATCCGTCGGTCGGCGTGGTCCTGCTGACCGGCGCCGGCCCGCACACCGACGGAAAGTATGCGTTCTGCTCCGGCGGCGACCAGTCCGTCCGCGGCGCGGCCGGGTACGTCGGAAAAGACGGGGTTCCCCGTCTCAACGTCCTGGACCTGCAGCGGCTGATCCGCTCGATGCCCAAGGTCGTGATAGCGCTCGTGGCGGGATTCGCAATCGGCGGCGGCCATGTGCTGCACGTTGTCTGCGACCTGACGATCGCCGCGGACAACGCCGTGTTCGGCCAGGTCGGGCCCCGGATGGGAAGCTTTGACGGCGGTTTCGGCGCCGGCTACCTCGCCCGCCTCGTCGGGCAGAAGAAGGCGCGCGAGATCTGGTACCTTTGCCGCAGGTATGACGCGGCACAGGCGCTTGACATGGGGCTTGTGAACACCGTCGTGCCGGTCGCGGAGCTCGAGGCCGAGGGGGTCCGCTGGGCCCGCGAGATCCTGGGGCACAGCCCCCTGGCGATCCGCTGCCTGAAGAGCGCCTTCAACGCCGACGTTGACGGCCAGGCCGGCGTGCAGGAACTGGCGGGCAACGCGACCCTGCTTTACTACATGAGCGGGGAGGCGAAGGAGTTCCACAGCGCGCAGCGGGAAAAGCGAAAGCCCAAGGCCCGCAAGTTTCCCTGGCTGCCGTAGCCCGGATATTTCATGAACACAGGATGAAGATCGTCAAAATTCCGGAGCAGAAAAGCCCGAAGGCGACCGAAGGTGGCCTCGTGAGGCCATAGAGGGAGCATGAGGGTTTTTATGCCCGGAATTTGGCCGAGATTCGCCTGT
>CAITEC010000062.1 GCA_903891325.1 uncultured Opitutaceae bacterium | reverse complement strand
CTATTGTCGCTCAGCGCGCTCGGAGATCGCGCTCCACCTCCAGAACGGATTGCAGATAAAGATCTATTTTCGCTTAATTTGCCCCGCCACGCGGGCCCACGAGTCGCTGCGGGCTCCCCGGTACATCGCCTCCATCACTGCCACCCGCGCGGCAGCCTCCCGCGCGGAGACGAGCGGCTGGACCCTCGAACCGCGAATCGCCGCCACGAATTGCCCGAGAGGGGAAAGCGGTTGCGGCGGCAGCTTGGCGAAGGGCTTGTCGCCCCTGATGCCCCGCGCCGGGTTGTGATAATAGAGCTTGTCCTTGACGATCACCGCGTGGGCCTTCGTCCCGCTCACCAGGAGCGAGACGGGGTTGTCCACGTCGAGCCAGCTTCCGGCCAGGGTGCCGATGACGCCGCTCTTGAACGTGAAGAGGGCTTCCCCGACCTCGTCGCAGTCGCCGTAGTTGCGCAGGACCGGCTTGATGACCGCCGTGGCTGACGCGATGTCGCCCAGGAGCCACATCAGGATGTCGAGCTTGTGGGTGCCCAGGTCGCCGAAGGCCCCGGCGCCGGCGACCTTGGGTTCGGTCATCCAGAGCCATCCGGAGTCGAACCACCGCCCGAGCGAGCCGCCGTGGCAGTTCGAGGCCCGCGCCCGGGTGAGGGTCCCGAACCTCCCCGCGGCGATTTCCTTCCTGAGAAAGAGGTGCTTGGGATCGGTCCGCTGGAAGTAGCCCGTCGTGAAGATAAGGCCGGCCTTCTCGATGGCGGCCGCCATCTCGAAGCTTTCCCGGCCGTTCATCCCCAGCGGCTTCTCGACAAAGAGGTGCTTTCCGGCCTTCGCCGCGGCGAGGACGAGCGCGCGGTGGCGGTTGGTTTCCGAGCAGATCAGGACGCCGGCGATTTCCGGGTCGGACCAGATTTGCCCGGCTGTCGCGGCAACCGTCGCTCCGAGCTCGTAGGCTGTCTTCACGGCGCGCGCCGGATCGTGGTCCCACACCGCCTTCACCCTCACCTGTGGCATCCGCTTAAGGGCCTGGACAAAGCCCGGGGTGTGGATGTGGGCCGCGCCGACGATTGCGAGGACGACCTTGCGGCCCTTTTCCGGGCGGCGGCGGGAGGGGGATTTTGCCATAAAGCATGGGTTGAATCGCCCCGCGGAAGGCGATGCAAGCGATTTGTCCGAGGGTGTCCGCTGGAAAGCTATAGGACGGATAATCGGAAAGTAGTAAGTAGTAATTAGTAATTGGTGGCTTGCCGGGTGCGCTTCGCGCCCTGCAGTGGAGATTTCGCAGGTACTTGGCCGATCCCGTGGTTTGAAGGATCGACTCAGGTTTCAGGTCTCAGGTCTCAGGTTTCTGCAAAGGAGGCTCTCCCTTGCGTTGAGGAACCTACCGGTCTATCGTGCTGTCCTCGTCTCCTCATGAAGAAAATCCCTGTCCTCCTTGCCCTCGCCCTTGCCGCCATTCTTCCCGCCCGCGCCGACGACGCGGCCGCCAGCCAGCATACCAAGGGCCCGCTGCCGATTCACATCAGCCATGGGGAGGCGATCGCGATCAAGGACTACCTGGTCACCGGAAAGACGACGGTCTTCGATTTTTACAGCGAATACTGCCCGCCCTGTCGGGCGCTCGGGCCCTTCCTGGAGCAGCTCCACAAGGGCCGCGAGGATATCGCCGTCGTCAAGGTGGACATCAACCGGCCCGGCGTGGAGGGCATCGACTGGCCGTCGCCGGTCGCCAAGGAGTTCGGCCTGGATTCGATCCCTCACCTGGAGGTCTACGCTCCGGACGGGACCCTGCGCGCGAAGGACGATGATGCGAGGAACATGGTGATCAGCTGGATCGAGGCGCTGCCGAAGTGACGGGCATCTATTTCTTCAGGCAATCCCGGAGCCTCTCCTGCGCCAGGTAGTAGCGCTGGTCCGCGCCGTTTTCATCCAGGAAGGTCCGGTAGTACCGCGCCGCCTGCGCCCTGTCGCCGGTCAGACGCGAGATCTCCGCGATCTGGACGAGGACCTCCCGCCGGTCGATCGTGTCGAGCAGGCCCTGGCGCTCGGCGGTGAGAAGGTGCGGCAGCGCGCCGGCCGCCGAAAATAGAGGATGGCGTAGGCAATTGCAAAGTTGACCGCCCCGATCGATGCGGGATTGGCGGCGAGCCGGGCAATCGCCTCGGCCCGGGCCACGCGGACGGCGGGCGCCGCGCCGGCGTCGAGCGAGTACATCTCAAGAATCGCGAGCTGGGCCAGGGCGGTCTGCGCCCCGATCGATCTTGGGTCGGCCGAGATCAACCGGAGGTATTCCCTGGCGGCGACGAGGGGATTGGGGCGGTCCTCGTGGTACTCGGCGATGCGGCCCAGGAAGAAGCGCGCGCCCAGGGCGACGTCGTCGTGCCCCTCGGCCAGTCTGGCCAGGAGGCTGCGGGACTCGCCAACCTGCTCACCGGAGACCGGCTGGCGGTCCAGGAGGGCGATCGCGCCGCCGAGGACGGCTCCCCGGGAGACCGCAGGGTCGGCATCACCTCGGGCCTTCTCGAAGATCTTCCAGGCTTCCGCCGCGCGGCCGGCCGCCAGGGCCCGCCAGCCGGCGGTCAGGGAAGGGGCGAGGGATGGGGTCGCGCCGCTAATTGTTAATTTGGGCTTGGAATTAACAAGTAGCGGCGCGACCCCCTGGAACTCGTGAGTCGCGCCGCCGGTGAGCTCGCGCAATTGGCAGATATATCCCTCGATGAAGGGGCTGACGATCGGCAGGACGCCGGGACGGCCGCCGGGGGGCGCGAGCTCCACCCGGGCGGCTGCCTCGACGTCGAGCGGCCGGAGATTGTCGGTCTGGAGCCTGATTCCCTGGCGAAATCCATCGCGAATCCGCTCGGCGATCCCCTCATCCATCGCCTTTTGGAATGCGCCGACGCTCCCATTGGCGCTCCAGAGGTCGTCCATGTGCGCGGCGACGAAATTTCGGGCATCGCCCAGCGTGCAAGGCACAAGGATGTTTCCGGAGAAAAAGTACCCGTTGCGCCTGAACTTGAACTGGGAGGCGAACGCGGACGGCTTGACGCCAATCGTCGACGACAGCCAGTTGCTGTAGTGGCTGAAGATCGACCCGCCCTCCTGGCTGGTCATGAAGCGGAGGAAATCCAGCGCCTCGGCGCGGTGCGGCGTGGCCCGGTTCAGGTAGATCGGCATCCCGGTGATCAGTTGCCCGTCGCTCAGGGGGCCCATCACATAGGCGCCGTACTCCGGATCGTTCTTTTCCGGGTAGGGATAGGAGAAGGCGGCGATCGGGAAGGCGCAGAGCGCAACCAGGTTGCTCGCCTCCCAGCTTGGCGCGACGAACATGAGGGCCCTCCCGGTCACAAAGTCGGAAAGCGCGAGGTCTCGCTCCCGCTGCCAGAATCCCGGGGTGCACATCCGGCCGAACTCCACGAGTTCCTTGAGCGAGGCGGCCACCGCGGGCGTCTCGTAGTTCCAGTCGCCCCTCAGGTAGTCCGCCCCGAGATCGTCGCCGCCGAGCACCATGCGGTGCTGGCTGTCGATCCGGTCGCACAGGCTGTTGGTGAGGTCGATGTTGATCAGCCAGCTCTGCATCCCGGCGGATTCCGCCGAATTGGTCATCGGCACCATGTTGAGGCCGCGGGCCTTCGCGTAAGCGCGCACGCGGTCGCAGAGACCGAGGAGCTCCCGATAGGTCCGCGGGGGCTGGTCCTGCCCCGTGATGGCCTTCATCAGGGTCTTGTTGTAGACCATCCGTGCCAGGTGCATGTCCAGCGAGACCGAGTAGTACCGGTGGAAGGTGGGGTCCACGTTGCTGACCATCCCGTCAAGGAAGGTGTCCCGCCACCGGGCGCCCTCCAGGGCCGTGCCGCGGTCGTAGGGATTCGGCCGGCTGATGTCCGCGTCCATTGGCTGGAAGATCCGCGGGACGTCGGGCTTGGTCGCATCCCACTGGACCAGGTCGGGCCCGTGCGCTCCGGCCATCTGGGTGAGGATCCAGGACTGGTAGATTCCCCCGCCTCCGCCCCCGGGCACGGCCACCTGGACAACGTGGACCCGGGGATTGAGCTGTTCGTAGCGATGAATGATGGCGTCAATGCCCTCGCGCACCCCTGCCTCGAGCTGCCAGTGGCAGAACTGGATGGTCACGCGGCCGGATTCCCTCTCGTGCTCGGTGCGGCGGAACGCGACGAAAAGGGAAACAAGGTAGGCGATGGCCAGGAGGGACAGGCCGGCCCATTTGCGGGATAACTTCATCGGGGGGCTTGGAAGCCTGGAGAATTCCACGGGTCCAAACAACCCGCAATAAGAGGGAGGGCGGATGCTAGGGGATTGTAACCGGATCGCCGCGAAACCGCCATGGTTTGCCGCCAGAATGACGTGAGCCGTCCATGAACCTAGCCATCGTAACGGAGACCTTTCCTCCCGAAGTGAACGGCGTCGCCATGACCTTCGGGGTGATCTGCCGGGAACTGGGGCGGCGGGGGCACGGCGTGACGGTGTACCGCCCGTGCCGGCGGGACCTGCCCCGCAGCCCGGAGGCGCCCGAGTACCGGGAGGTCTCCCTGGCGGGGTTCCCGATTCCCGGATACCCGCTCCTTCGCTTCGGCTTCCCGGCGGCCGGGCGCCTGCGGCGGGACTGGACGAAGTCCCGGCCGGACCTCGTCCACGTCGTGACCGAGGGCCCCCTGGGTGCCTCCGCAATAACGGCGGCGAAGGGGCTGGGCATTCCCGTCACCTCGAGCTTCCACACGAATTTTCACACTTACACCCGGCACTACAGGGTGTCCTTCCTCTCTCGGTTGACGGCGGCCTGGCTGAGGCGGGTGCATAACCGGACCCGCCGGACATTTGCGCCCACACGCGAGCTTTGCGAAGAGCTGGAGGGCCTCGGGTTCGAGAACATGGAGGTCCTCTCCCGCGGCGTGGACACCCGGCAGTTCAATCCCGGGCTTCGCTCAGCGGCGCTGCGCAGCTCGTGGGGCGCGCAGGCGGACACACCGGTCGTGATTCACGTGGGCCGGATGGCCCCTGAGAAGAACTACACGCTGCTCTTCGGCGTGTATGCGGCAATGCGCGCCGCCAATCCGCGCTGCCGCTTTGTCCTCTCCGGCGACGGACCGCTGAGGAATGCGCTGATGCGGCGCCATACGGACTGCATCTTCGCGGGTTTCTGCCCGCGCGATGAAATCGCCCGGTTCTACGCCTCGGCCGACATCTACGTGCACGCCAGCCTTTCGGAGACTTTTGGCAACGTCCTTACCGAGGCCATGGCCAGCGGGCTTGCGGTCGCCGGTTTCGACTATGCCGCGGCGCGGCAGTTTGTGGTCGATGGGCGGAACGGGCTCGTGGCGCCCGTCGACCGGCCGGACCTGCTGACGGAGGCCGCTGTGAGGCTCGCGGTGGAGCCTGCCCTGCGCAGCCGGCTGGCCGCGTCGGCACGAACCGCCGTTGAGGAACAGTCCTGGGAAAAAGTGATCGGCGGCTTTGAGGAAAGCCTTAGGAATGTAGCCGGGGTCCCAGACCCCGGTGGCTCGGGGTCCTATTGCGGATCTCCAATCCCCCGGCCTCCTTGAGGCCGGGCCGGGGTCTGGGACCCCGGCTACATTTGATCAGCCTTCGCCTCCCTAAAACTCAATCCCGGCCTGCGCCTTCACCCCCGTGTGAAAGGGGTGCTTGATCTCCCGCATCTCGGTGACCAGGTCGGCCGCCTCGATGAGCGGCTCGGGTGCGCCCCGGCCTGTGATCACGACGTGCTTCCCGGGCGCCCGGGAGCGGAGGGCGGCGATCACCTCCCCAACGGGGAGATAGCCGCAGGACAGGGCGATGTTCAGCTCGTCGAGGACCAGGAAGCGAAGCTCGGGATCGCGGAGGCAGCCGCAGGCCAGTTCCCAGCCCTCGCGGCAGCGGGCGATGTCCGCCGCGCGGTTCTGCGTGTCCCAGGTGAAACCGTCGCCCACGCAGTGCCAGGCGAGGAGCGGCCCGGCGAGCTGGCGCTGGATCGCCTTGTCTCCGGACTTGATGAATTGGATGACCGCGCTGCGCCGGCCGTGCCCAAGCATGCGCACGAGCATGCCGAAGGCCGCCGTGCTCTTTCCCTTCCCGTTTCCGGTGTGGACGATGACCAGGTCGCGCTTCTCCCGCGCCGCGTTGATCTTCGCGTGCATCTCGGCCTGGAGGGCCTGCATGCTCTTCCGGTGCTCCTCCTCGCTGGCGGGTTCGTTCATGGTAGCTCGAAGATGAGGCCGGGGACCGTCCGGGCGCGAACGCCAAAGACGCTGGCGAGGGCCTCGGCGGTGAGGACCTCGGACGGCGGCCCGAAGCTGCGCAGGGCGCCCTTCTCCACGAGGGCGAGCGCATCGAGGCAGTGGGCCAGGCGCAGGTCCTGAAGCGAGAGCAGCACGGTCGATCCCGCATCGGCAAGCCGGCGGGCGAGGAAGAGCACCTCGAGGGCGTGGCGGGGGTCGAGGGCGGCCAGCGGTTCGTCCCAGAGCTGCAGCGGCGCGCGGGTCGCCAGGGCGCGCGCCATCAGGACGCGCTGCCGCTCGCCGCCTGAGAGCCGGTTGACGGGGCGGGAGGCGAGGCCCGCCAGGTCCATCGCCGCGATCGCCTCGTCCACGCCCTCCCCATCGTCGCCGTGCGCAAAGCGCCCCTGTGCGACAACCGACCGGACGGAAAATCCAAACTCAAACCGGGCCTCCTGCGGCACCCAGGCGGCGCTCCGGCCCCGTTCGAGGGGATCGAGCGAGGCGATCGGCCGGTCGGCCCAGAGGACGGCGCCGGTCGCCGGCAGGATTCCCGCCGCCACCGCGAGCAGGGTGGACTTTCCGGACCCGTTGGGACCCACCAGGCCGACAATCGACCCGGGCGCCAGCCGCAGGGAGATCCCGCGGATCCTTCCCGGCACGGTCGCCCCCGCGATCTCGAGGGATATCAGGGTTCTCGTCTCAGGAGCCATAGGAAGAAGGGTCCCCCGACCAGCGCGGTCACGATGCCCAGCCGCAGGTTGCCGGCCATCCGGCTGACGACGTCGCACACGAGCACGAAGAGGGCGCCGCCGACGAGGGTCAGGGGCACCAGCCGCCGGTGCTCGGGCCCGACAATCAGCCGGAGAATGTGCGGGACGACCAACCCGACGAAGCCGATCGTGCCGGCCACGGCCGTCGCGGTCGCGGTGAGGACCGTCGCTATCGCGATCAGCCTCCGGCGCAGGCGGCGCACGTCGACGCCGAGGCTCTGGGCCTCCGCTTCGCCGAGGCTCAGCAGGTCCATCTGCCGGCCGAGGGGCCAGAGCAGCAGGGCGGCCAGCGGGATGGGCAGGGCGATCATGACGTGCATCCCCATCCGATCCTCAAGCCCGCCCATCAGCCAGAATAGAATCTGCGCGTTGCGCTGGAACAGGTCCGTGCTTTCCGAGAGGATGTAGGCGGTCACCGCGCCCAGGAGCGCGTTCAGGGCGACGCCGGCCAGGAGCAGGCGCTCCGTGCCCGCCCCGCGGCGGGCGAGGATGAGGACTGCGCCGACGGCGAGGAAGGAACCCGCGAGGGCGGCTGCGGGAAGCGACCAGAGCGAGATGGCCGCCCACCCGGAGGCGATCGCGATCGACGCGCCGGCGGCCCCGCCGGTGCTGACGCCCAGCAGGTCGGGGCTCGCCAGGCTGTTCCGAAAATAGGCCTGCATGATCAGCCCGGCGGCGCCGAGGGCTGCGCCGACCAGTACCCCGACGAGCACCCGGGGCAGCCGGATCTGCCAGATCACCGTCGAGGCCATCGAGTCGCGGTCGAGCAGCCCCGCCCAGATGCGGGCCGGGCTCAGTCGCACGTCGCCGATCCCCAGCGAGAGGAGCGCGGCCGTCGCCAGGAGCAGGATGGCCGCGGGGAGAACCCAGCGCGCGTGGCGGGCGGAGAGGCTCATCGGAATGCCTCCGGGTGCAGGGCGCGGGCGAGCGTCTCCCAGCCCTCGATCCGGTGGAAGGACACGCAGCTCAACTGGTAGGCGGGCAGGAGGACCGCCCGCCCGGACTTGACGGCTTCCATGGAGCTATAGGGAGGCATTTCGCGGAAAGGCGCGAGCGCATCCTCGACGCTCTTTCCGGTGAGGACGACCCGGTCCACCGGCCAGCCGAGCATCTGCTCGACGGGCGGGGCGGAGTGCCCGCGCAGCCCGCCCAGGGTCCCTGCGAGGTTGATCGCGCCGGCGTGGTCGCACATCTCCTGGAAGGTCGTGCCCGTCCCCGGGATCACGCCGTAGATTGACGGGGCGATGACGCGGATCGGAGCAACTCCGCGGAGGAGGGCGTCGAGCCGGGCGATCCGCGCCTGGCAGCGGGCAATCAGCCCGCTCGCGCGGGATCCCTCCCCGAGCTCGGCCCCCAGGCGGCGAAGATTCGCGTAAACCTCGTCCATGGTGAGGTACTTGTCGAAGACGAGCACGCGGACGCCCGCGCGCCGGAGCTGCGCGACCAGTTCGGCGCGGCTGTAATCCGAGCACAGGACGAGGGTGGGGCGGTAGCGGAGGATGGACTCGGCGTCACCGTTGGGCTGGAGGCCGGGATAGGCCCGCGCCTCGTCCGCCACGGCCGAGTAGTCGGGATTGGAGGCGAGCTGGCTGAGAGCGGCAATCTGCCCGGGGTCGGCAAGGGCGAGCAGAAGCTCGTCGGTCCCGACCGTCTGCGAAACAACGCGCTGGCCTGCGTGAAGCGCGGGCGCCGCCAGGAGGAGGATGACCAGGAGCCGGGCGGAAAATCGCATGGCCGGAAATCAGCCCTCGGCGATGAGTATCCGCACCGGACCCTCCAGGCCATTGGGCCGCAGCGTCTTCAAACGGTCGAGCTCCGTGTCGAAGTCCGTCGACCAAAATGCCTTCCGCTGGTAGACCGCGGGGCCTTGGGCCATCCACCCGGCGTCGGAATTGGCGACCTGGATCCTCAGGAGATTGTCGCCCGGCCGCACGGCCGCCGTGATGTCGAGCTCGTGCGGGCGCCAGGCCCGCTCGCCGACCTTCGCGCCGTTGATCCAGACCGCGGCGGCCAGGCCGACGGCGCCGAGGTCCAGGATGAGCCGGCCCGGCGGAAGCGCTTCGAGCCGGAAGCTGCGCTCGTAGACGGCCGAGCCCGAGTAGTGGGCGAGGGTGGAGTCCGTCCACGAGGCCAGCGGCACCGGCGCGGGCTTCGGCGAAAAGACGAAGGGCCGCTCGGGAATCGCGTCCTCGGGCAGCTCAAGCGAGACGGCGCCCTCCGCGGTTCCGGGCGGGGCCTCGACCGACAGGCGCACCCTGCGGACGGCTCGGGGCCCGGGCAGGGTGGCATCCCTCGAGTACACGAGGTCGCGCATCGTGTCGCCCTTGTCGTCGCAGATCCGGAAAAGAAAACCGGTCGGCCCCGCGCCGCTCGGGCCGACCTTGAGCAGCACGGTATTCCAGCCCCCCTGGATCCTGATCGGCACGCGGGTGGCCCAGCAGTCCCTGAGGTGGATGAAGGGAAAGTGGGGGCGCTCGGTCAACTCGAGCGTCCCGTTCCACCAGAACCGCACGCTCTCCGCGACGGCGACCGCTGCGAACCCGGAGCGGTCGTCGGGGGACCAGACGGACACGGCGGCGTAATAGACGCCGCAGCGCTCGGGGTGGGGATTGGACCATTCGTGGAAGTCGAGCTGTTCGCCGAAATACATCTTCAGGGGCTCGACCGCCGGGTCCTGCGACTCGCACCATTTCCACGCGGGGTCGCCCTGCCGGAAGCCCGCCTCCGGGGGAAAGACGTCGAACAGGCCCTGCCCGTCGGCGTCCGGGTAGGGTCCGGCAATCCACCAATCGCGCTGAGCCAGCCGCTCGGGGGAGAGCCACACCGGCTCGGTCGCGCCCTCCACCCGCGCGTAGGGCACCCGCACCGGCGCGTCAGGCGCGAAGAGCCAGCCCTCGCGGGGGAGATCCAGGAGCGTCCGCCGATTTCCCCGCGGGACCGCAGGGGCGACCGCCGGGCCCGGATGGCGGACGACGAAGTAGGCGTCGGAGGGCCCGAAATCGAGCGTCACCTCGCGGCCGCCCGCCGCGAGCGTCGTCCGCTCGCCGGTTTCCGCATCCCACCTTTCAAAGACGCCCGCATTGGGAAAGCGCACGGTAATCCGGCGGGGCTCCGTCGTGTCGTTCACCGACCAGAACCACTCGGTGTCGCCGTCGTGCCGCCGGGCGAAATAAATGTCATCGCGGCTCCCCGACACGACCTCGACCTCCGGCGGCACGACCGCGCGGATTGCGGCAAAGAGCGGGGCCAGGTCGGCCTTGACCCCCGCCGGGATCTCGATCCGGCGGGTATAGTCGAGGCTCTGCATGAACCAGGGATGGTCGCCGACCGGAAGCCGGGTCATCCGCACCGCCGCGAGCGCCTCGGGCTGCGGGCCGAGCGCAAAGACGCGCCCGCCCGCCTCGGCGAAGGCCCGGATCTTTGCGGCGGACTCCGGCGCGATGTGGGTCATGGGCGGGAGGATCAGGACGGAGAAGCGCTCGCCCGCCAGTTCCAGCCGGGAACCGGAAACCGCCGCCCGCGCCATGTAGTGGGCGTCCATGATGTGGAAGGCCCATCCCTCCCGGGGAATCTGGAGCAGGAGCGCCGAGTAGATCTCCTGGGTCCGGTCCATGAGGCTTTTCCAGGGAAATACCGGCCGGTCGGTCTCGCTGAGCAGGCTGCCCGCGTTCGCATGGGCGCTCTCCAGCGGGTGGTAGAGGATGAGCGAGGCGCTGTCGCGGCCCATCGAGTTCATGAACAGACCGCGCCGGCCGACGTCCGCGTAGTGGTGGAAGAAGGGCCAGAGCGGCTGGGCGAGGAACCAGCTCGGCGGATACTGCACGTGGACGGGGTCGTACTCGAAATAATGCGGCATCAGCCGGTTGACGCCCCAGAGCAGGCACATGTTGGTCCCCAGCCGGGCCTTCTCCAGGCTCCAGTAGGAATCAAATCCGGTGAGGCCCTGGTTCTCGACGACGAGCGGCCTTCCCTCGAAGTGGGCCACCGACGCGGCCTCCATGAAATCCACCGGCATCCGCCCGCGCTCGATCAGGGCGTCGAAGTAGATGATGCTCGCAGCGCGCCAGAGCCGGAACATGTCGCCGACCCACATCACCTGGAAGCGGATGCTCTCCTCGATGTCCGAGTGCCCGTGCTCGACCCCGTGCCGGGAGCACCACTCGGTGACCTGCCCGATGAGGGAGGAGGCGTAGAGCTCGGAGACCGTCCCGAGGTAGTCCTGCCTGACCTGCTCCGCGCGGGGGGAATTGCGCTCGGCGAGCGGCAGGAAGCGGCGCAGGTCGTAGCCGTGGCGCTTCCCGAACTCGTCCCAGAGGGCGGGGGTGTAGGCGAGGGGCGAGCCGTAGGTTCCCTCGTGGTCGCTGACAAAGAACCGGATCGTCGTGCCCAGGTGCTCGGGAAAGCGCCGGGCGAAGGGCTCGTAGGCCTGCTCGATGAAGACCCGGACGGCGGCGGGATTCATGAGGTCCACGCGGACGCCGCGCTCGGTCACCGCAACGAGCGTGTAGATGAAGAGCCTCCAGCCCGGGCCGGGGGGGTTCCAGGACGGGGCGTCGCCCGCCGGGAGGAGCAGCAGCGAATCCTCGTCGATCACACCGGCGCCGTCCACGCGGGCGGCGACGACCGCCTCGGTGTCCGGGTCCAGGGTGAGCGGCAGCGCGGGATCGGCCTGGCGGCAGGTGAGCCGGCGCATCCGGTATTCCGGATGGAGCTGGAGGACGCGGCTGGGTTCCCGCTCCGGGGAGGTGTAGACCCAGGCCTCGCCGCTGGGCCAGAGCCACTCGTCGGCAAAGTTGAGGGTCAGCCCGGCCTCGCGGGCGGCTTCCAGGGCCAGGCCGACCTGTTCCCAGTACGCCTCGGTGAGATAGGCGGGCTCAAGCCCGGCCCAGTTGAAGACGACGACGGCTCGGACCCCCTGGCGGACCATTTCGGCGATCTGCCGGCGGGATTCCGCCCCGGTGATCCGTCCGTTCCAGAACCAGTACGGGCTGATGGAGTAGGAGGCCGGCGGGTCCCGGAAGGCCTGGTAGAGCGTCTCGGTGTTTATGGGGTTGTTTCTCCGTAGAATTTCTCGCCGCGGACGATCTTCTCCCTGCCCTTTTCCGCGCGCCATTGGTTCGTGTCCCGCAGCGAGTAGACGCAGCCGCAGTACTCCTGCTGGTAGAATTGCTCCCGCTTGGAGATCTCGATCATCCGGTTTGCGCCGCCCATCTTCCGCCAGTTGTGGGTCCAGTAGGTGACGCCCGGGTACTTTGCCGCGGAGCGCTCGCCGCTCGCGTTGATCTGGTCCATGTCCTTCCAGCGCGAGAGCCCGAGGCAGCTGGTTATTACGGGAAACCCGTTCTCGTGGGCATAGAGGGCGGTCCGCTCGAAGCGCATGTCGAAGCACATCGAGCAGCGCGCGCCCCGCTCCGGCTCCCACTCCAGCCCGCGGGCGCGGGCGAACCAGTTGTCGGTGTCGTAATCCGCGTCGACGAAGGGGATCCCGGCCTTTTCCGCAAAGCGGATGTTCTCGCTCTTCCGCAGCTCATACTCCTCGCGGGGGTGGATGTTCGGATTGTAGAAATAGATCGTATAGTCGATCCCCGACGCCGCCATCGCCTCCATCACCTCGCCCGAGCAGGGCGCACAGCAGGAGTGCAGCAGCACCCTTCGGTGGCCGTTCGGCGGGATGAGGATCTGGCGCTGCGTTTCGGGCACGGGAGGCTATCGAATAGGAATGGCGGGATGAGTCAATTCAGGTGAGGCTAGCCCTGGCCACAATCGACCCGGAGGACCCCCTCCGCGGCTCCGCTGCGCAAGGCTCAATCTGGCCGCCACACCGCCGGCCCGCCTCATGGGGGTCCGGCAAGAGGCGACCAATGAGCTTCGCTAATGCCGCTCCGGAGGCCCTCCGGGTCGATTGCGGCCAGCGCCAAGAGCTTTCGGATTTGAAGATAATTGACCTTCGGCTGGGGGGGGTGAGAGGGTCGGGATAGACTTGAAACCCCACCTGCTGCTCCTCCTCGGCCTCGCCGTTCCCCTTGCCCGCGCGGCGGATACCCTCGATATCGCCGTTGTCCCCATGGGGGCGACGCACGAATTCTGGAAGGGGGTCCACGCCGGGGCCCTGAAGGCGGAGCGCGAGCTGGGAGTGGATGGCATTCCCGTCCGGGTCATCTGGAAGGGCCCGCTGCGCGAGGACGACCGCGACCAGCAGATCCAGGTGGTCGAGAATTTTGTCGGCCGCCAGGTAAGCGGGATCGTGCTGGCGCCGCTGGACAGCCGGGCGCTCGTGCCGCCGGTCGAGGAGGCGGTGAGCGCGCGGATCCCCGTTGTCATCATCGGCTCGGCGCTGCGATCGCCCCTTCCCGCCAGCTTTGTCGCCACCGACAACCGCGAGGGCGGGCGGCTCGGTGCGCGCCGGCTCGGGGCCCTCCTCGGCGGCAAGGGCAAGGTCATCCTGCTGCGCTGCCAGGCCGGGTCGTCGGCCACCGAGGAGCGGGAGGCAGGTTTCCTCGAGGTCATGCGGCGGGACTTTCCGGGGATCGAGCTGATCTCGACCGACCAGTACGGCGGCGCGACCCGGGACACGGCCCGGCGCACATCCGAGAATCTTCTCAACCGCTTCGGCGCCGTGGTGAACGGGGTCTTCGCGTCAAACGAGTCCTCGGCGACCGGGATGCTTCTGGCGCTGCGCGACGCCGGACTGGCGGGCGGCAAGGTGAAGTTTGTCGGCTTCGACTCGGGAGACACCCTTCTGGGCGGGTTGAAGGCGGGGGATATCCAGGGCCTGGTGATCCAGGATCCCTTCGCGATGGGCTATCTCGGGGTGAAGACCGTGGTCGCCGCGATCCGCGGGGAGAAGGTGCCCGCTGTCATCCGGACGAAGCTGGCTCTGGTGACGCCGGAGAACTGGAATGATCCGGTAATTGCGGGGCAACTGCATCCGTTTTAAGAATCAGAAACTTGAAGCCTTGGAGACTTGATGTAGCCGGCCTCCCAGAGGCCGGTGTATTGATAGGACCCCAAGCATCCGGCCTCTGGGAGGCCGGCTACATCGGAATCTAATTTGCCGGGCCTAATCGCGTTGACGCATCTAACAGCCGAAGAACATCCTTCCCATGCTCCGGCTGCGGGCCGTCGAGCGCGCGAGAGATGTCGTCGTCTGTCAGGCGGTAGACGAGGATCGAGTAGCCGATCTCGTCGTCGGGCTCCCTCCGCCGCAGGTAGGCGGCCAGCCGGGCGAAGCGGTACTGCTCGTAGTCGTAAAAGAGATCCAGCCACTCGTTGATCGGCCGTCGCGTGAAGGCCGCCCACCGGGCGGCCGGGTCGTCGGCGAGCAGCGGCCTGATTGCGGCGAGGACCCGCTGGTAGGTCGCCTCAAAGCGGTCGTTCCACGGTCCCCAGGGGCCTCCCATGTCAAATTGGAGCGTCTGGAGCTGGGTGGCGCTGATGAAATACGTCCCGCCCGAGAGCCGGAGGGCGGCCGGCTTCACCAGGAAGACGGCAACTTCGCCGTCGCCGCCCGTCCCCGTGCCGGCGAGCTCGAGTCCGGGATTCTCCCGCAGGACTTTTCCCCGCGTTTCGTCGAGCCCGCCGGGAGGCACGGGGGCGACAAAGACGGGAGTGGGCATCGGATCGGAGATCGTGAAGCCGAACGAATACAGCAGCCGGGACGGGACGTGATAATAGGCCGGATCGGCCGCCCCGAAGTAGGAGAGGTAGGTGGGGCCGGTGAGGTGATGCTCGCCCACATAGCCCGCGACCCCGGGCAGGTCCTGTCCCCAGTCGAGCGAACTGTCGACGAGGTGGCGGTAGCCGTTGGCGGGGCCGCCGGCGATCGTGTTGAAATAGGCCAGGTAGTTGGGAAAGCGGCAGAGGACCTCGGCGGTGAGGAGGACCATGAGCGCGACCAGCGCCGCGGCGACAATCCGGCGCCGGGACAGCAGCCAGTCGGCGGCCCCGCCGCAAAGGATGAAGAGCGGCGGATAGGTGGCGAGGATGTGCCGGTGCCCGATATTCAGGGAGGAGTGAAGGAAGACGGCCCAATAGACGGCGAGGAGGGTCCACAGGGGAATGGTGTCGTAAAGGGTGCGCCGGAGCGGCCGCCGCAGGGCGGCGGCGATCGCGAGCAGGATCACGCCGAACACCGGCAGGGGCGTCTTGACCAGGACCGTGTAGGGGAAGAAGCGCACCCAGCCGTGCACGCTATACTCCCCGTTCAGGAAGGCCTGGCGGATTTGCGCCGCATTCAGGACTCGCGCCATTCCGAATAGGTAGGACTCCGGAAGGAGCCGTTCATTGCGGGCCCAGTCCATCACGCGGGGGACCAGGCCGTGCGGGGGTTCCGCCCTTTCCCGCTCCAGCTCCCGGGCTTGGCCGGGGGTCAGGATCGTCTCCTCGATGACGGGGATCGCGCGGAGGGCGTCCCAAGTCCAGACGTTGGTGACGATCGCTCGCTCGCGGAGGAGTTGGACGACGGCGCGCGTCTGGTCCGGGGACAGACGCAGGGGCTTGAGCAGGGCCGGAAGCAGGGGTTTGCCCACCCGCTCCTCCCAGGTGCTGTACATGTGCTGGTCGCCCGCTGCATCGCGCCCCGGTTGGGAGTCCGAGAAAGCCGCGTAGCGAAATCCGTAGAATCCCCAGATGACCGCCATCACGATCACGACATGCGCGAGGATCGCCCCGGCAAAGGCGGCGGTCTGGCGGCCGCGCCCGGCGAGCTCCCGCGCGCGGCCGAACGCGACGGGAAGGGGCCGGCCGTCGAACAGGCGCGCGGCGAGCATGACCAGCGCCATCGGGACGATCAGGACGGCCGAAGCCTTGGTCACGAAGAGGCCGCCCATGGCGAGGCCGCTCAGGGCGATGGTCGCCGGTGTCAGGCGCTGCAGCATCGCCCAGCACGCCAGGCAGGATGCCAGGAAGAACAGCGCGCAGGCGGTGTCCGATGTCATCAGCGCGCCATTGGCCAGGAGGGTGGGGCTGAGCACGAGCAAGATCAGGGAGAGCATCCCCCCTGCGGGCCCATGGAGCCGGCGCGAGCACCTCCAGACCAGGAATCCAACCGCCACGGCCATCAGCCCGCACGCGGCCCGCCCGCGCGCGAGCATGGCGGACGCATCGTTGCCCATCTTGTTGAACCACGGGTACCCCAGCGGCCAGAAGTCGGACTGGCGCCACGCGTCCGAATCCAGGGACGGAAAGGCGAACCCGCCGCCCAGGAGCGGGAGGGCGGCGACGCGCTGGGGCAGGTTACCGTTCTCCGGGTCGAGCCGGTAATCGTTGAAGCGCCAGTAGGTGTAGCCGGCGGTCGCATGCCCCATCTCGTCGAAGGTGAGGGACTTCCTGGACAGGCTCGCGAGCATCAGGCCCCAGAACGCCGCGAGGACGGCCGCCGCGGCCCAATACCCGGTCAGCCTGCGGACCCAGGCTGGCAATTCGGGCGGGGAAGGGGGCGCCATGGGCGAATCGTCGGCCAGAAAAATGCCGCGGACGATTAAAATCTTGAGGACCCGGGGGCCGCGGGGCGACCTTTCGGGAATGCGCACCCCCGTCGTCGCCTCCGTTGAAGTTCGCCTGGGTCGGCCGACCCTGGTCATCAACGGGCAGCCGGAGGCGCCGCTCATGTATGCGCTCACCGATTGCCCGGGATCGCGCTGGAGCTGGGAGGAGGTGCCCGCCCGCAACATTGCGCTCTTCGGGGCCCACGGCTGCCGGCTTTTCCAGGCGGACATCTGGCTGGAGCAGGTCTTCGGCCCGCGGGGCGGGATCAACCTCTCGCTCGCCCGGCGCCAGGTTGCGGGGATCGTGGACGCGTGCCCCGGGGCCTTCGTCATGCTCCGGGTGCACCTCAACGCGACCCCGGAGTGGTGCGAGGCCAACCCGGACGAATGCGTCGGCTACGCGGACTGCGCCGCCGAGCCCGAGCGGCGCCGGGGGCTGGAGCGCTGGGTGGGCCGCGACAACGACGCCCCGGTCCGCGCAAGTTTCTTCTCGGAGAAGTGGCGCGAGTGGGCCCGGGTGCGCCTGGCGCGTTTCTGCGCGGAATTGGCGGCCACGCCGGAGGGCGCCTCCGTGTTCGCGATCCAGGTGGCCTGCGGGGTCTACGGGGAGTGGCACCAGTACGGCTTTTTCTGCCACGACCCGGACACGGGGCCCGCGGCCGAGTCGGCGTTTCGCCGCTGGCTGCTCGCCCGCCACGGCGACGAGGCGGGGATCGCCCGGGCGTGGGGCCGCCCCGGGTTGTCGGTGGACGGGGTCCGGGCGCCGGATTCCGCGGCCCGCGAGCGCGCACACGCGGCAATCCTTCGCGATCCGGCCGGGCAGCGCGACGTCATCGACTACTTCACATTCCTGCACGAGGGCCTCGCCGACACGGTGATCGGGATGGCCGCGACGGTGAGGGGGTCCTGGCCGCGGCCCGTTGTTACCGCCTCTTTCTTCGGGTATTTCTACTGCCTGTTCGGGCGGGAGGCGGCCGGCGGGCACCTGGCGGCGGGCCGCGTGATGGCATCGCCCCATGTCGACTGCCTGTGCGCGAGCCCCGTCTACACGCCGACCGCGATGCCCCTGGGGGGCACGGGCCATTCCAAGGGCCTGGTCGGGGCGGTCAGGCGCGCCGGAAAACTCTGGCTGGACGAAATGGACCGCGCCACGTCGGTCAGCGGGTGCCCCTGGGACAAGACCTTCGAGAGCTCGATCCCCGACGACGTCGCTGTGTTCCGTCGGAATCTGCTGCAGCCCGTCACCCGGGGCGGCGGGGTTTGGTGCTATGACTTCGGGCCGGTCGCCGGCACCCCCGCCTTCACGCGGCTGGGCCCGATGGGCTGGTGGGACGAGCCGCGGCTCCAGGCGGAATTCTCGGGGATAGCGGGGCTGGCCCGCGGGCGGATCGGCCTGCCCTTCTCGCGCCGGGCCGACGTGCTCGTCATCCACGACCCCTGGTCCTTTGCGCACACCGTGGGCGCCCGGCACATTCCCGCGGAGATGGTCTTCGGGGTGATGCCGGTTTCCCGGGTCGACCCGATTTCGCGGCTGCTCACCGACGGGGTCGCGGAGGCGCTCCATCAATCGGGGCTGGTCCACGACGATGCCCTGCTGTCGGAATTGCCGGGACTGGACCTGTCGCCCTACCGGCTGGTGGTCTTCGCCACCGCCGCCTTCCTCGATCCGGAGCGGCGGGCGCTCATCCGCACGAGGGTCGCGTCCGCCGGGCGGCACGTCGTCCTGCTCGGCTACGCCGGCTGGAGCGACGGCTCCGCCCTGGGCCCGGCCGTCGCAGGGGACCTGAGCGGGTTCGCGACGCGGCTGCACCGCGCCGAAAAGTCCGAGCAGACGCTCGGGGTCGGGGGCGCGACCGAGGTGCTTTCGCTGGGCCGGCCCTTCGACGTGCCGGCCTTTGATGCGCCGGATATCCAGGTCGCCGGAAGGTGGGAGGACGGATCGGCGAGCGCCGTCCGGCGCACGGGGGACGACGCCACCTGGTGGGCGATCGCTCTCCCGCCCGTCCGGCCGGGAACGTGGCGCGCGCTCGGCCGCGAAGCGGGCTGCCACGTCGTCAACGAGTGCGACGAGACGACGCTCCTGGGCGACGGATTCCTGATCGTGCACACGGTGGCGGGCGGGCGCAGGACGCTGAGCGTCCCGGGGGGGCCGACGATCCAGGCCGACCTCGCGCCGCGAAGCACGACCGTCTTCGACGCGGAGACCGGCGCGACCCTCCTCGGGTGAACCCCCCTCTCCTTCGGATAAGGAAGCGCGATCGCAGATCGCGCAGTACGGCGATGGGTTGGAAAACCCGGCCCGAAGGCGAGCCCGAGCAGCAACCAATCGCGCCGTGCGTACGACGGTTTGGAAAGCCCGGATTGACTTGAAATCCGGCGCGGACCAGAGATTCACATGGCCCCACCCGTGAGATTCCTTCTTGCGCTTGCCGCAGCGTTCCCCGCAGCGCTGGCAAACGCAGCCATCCCGGCCCACGACATGGTCGTCAGCGTCCTGGCCGGTCCCGCGTTCGTGGTCGGGACGAAGTCCGCATTTGAGAGCGGGCTCTTCCGGAGGGGGCCGGACGGTTCCTTTCACCACTTCGGCCTGGATTTTCCCGGCACTTTTGGGATCTCGGTCGACCCGAGGGACTCCCGGGTCTTCTACGTGGCGTCGCTCAACGGCTGCCTCATCACGCGCGACGGCGGCCTGACCTGGAGAATCGGGACGAGCTGGGACATGACCGAGCCCCAGGACGTGCGCGTGGATCCCAACAGCCCGGACACCGTGTACATCGCCCTGCCGGACGGCGTGGCGCAGTCGAAGGACCGGGGCGTGACCTGGACGCGCCGGGAGCGCGGGTTGCCCGAGCGGGGAAAGTACACCCAGGCAATCGAGATCGACCGGAACCGGGCCGGCCGGGTCCTTGCCGGCTGCGAGACGGGAATCTACCTGACGGAGAACGCCGGACGGTCCTGGCGGCGCGTGCTGCCGACGAGCGAGACTGTCACCGACATCGAGCAGTCGCCGCACGATCCGAGGCGCTGGATGGCGGCGACCCAGGCCGACGGGCTGGTCCAGTCCCGGGACGGAGGGCTCACCTGGCGACCGGTCGCGGGCGTCCCGTCGGCGAAGTGCCTCTACAATGTCGCCTTCGATCCGACCAATCCGCGGCGGATCGCGGTCGGCAGCTGGACCTACGGGGTCCTCACGACGGAGGATGGCGGAGCGACGTGGGCGGACCGAAATGCGGGGCTTCCCGCCGGCCACTGCGTCTACCGGGTCGGCGTCGATCCGGACAGCGGCCGGCTCTATGCCGGGGTGCACCAGGTTTCCCTCTATCAGTCCGGCGACTTTGGCCGGACATGGACGCCCGACGGGCTGCCCCAGTCCCGGATCTACCGGTTCAACTTCGTTCCCGCGGCGCGATAGGCGCCCGGATCTTCCCATGAAAGCCACCGCCCTTTTCCTTTTCCTTGCTGTCGGGTTGTCGGCGGCGACCATCGTCGAGCCGCCCGCGCCGGTCCGCGCGTCGGTTGCCGCCCCGGCCGCGCGGCCCGCCCCGCTCCCCGCCTTTTCCGCGCCGGTTCCCCCGCGGACCATCGTCCAGGACGCCGACACCCGGCGCGCGGCCTACCTGGCGCGGGTAGGCGAGGTGCTCGCCTGGAAGGCGAAGCTGGCCGATATCCGGTTCCCGGTGACCTTCGATGCGAGCGCGGTCTGCGCCAAGCTCGCCCGGCGCGAGGATCCCGCTGTTTGCTCGCGGAGGGTCATCGAGCTGATGAAGAACCCGGGCACAGGGCCGTTCTGGATGTTTCCGGCCGTCGGCATGGCGTACCTGGGAAGGGACCAGCTCTCGCCGGAGGCGAAGGCGGCGATCCGGGCGGCCTGGGGCTCCGTCATGCAGGTGCGCGGCGACACGGAGAACCATTGGGCGATGTACTACACCTCCCTTTACCTGATGGCGCAGCTTTACCCCAACGAGCCGGGAAGCAGCTGGTACACGGGAAAGAGCTCGGAGGAGAACCTTGCCGAGGCGCGCGACTACCTCGTGCACTGGATGGACATCACGACGACGATCGGGCAGGGCGAGTTCAACCCGACCGGCTACATCACCGAGTACGCGATCCCGATGCTTTTCCTGGCCACGTGGGCGCGGGATCCGGCCATGCGGATCCGGGGGCGGATGACGCTGGACTGGCTGTTCGCCGACCTCGCCGCGAACACGCTCAACGGTGAGCTCAGGGGGTCGAACGCCCGGACGGTCGACGCCTCGGTCGTCGAGCACTGGCGCGATCACGCCTCGTTCTACAGCTGGCTCCTCTTCGGCAACATTCCACCGAACCCGTCCTTCGGCGGCTTCGGGGTTTATTTCGCCTCCGCCGCGGCGAACTACGAGCTGCCCGAGGTGATCTACCGGATCGCGGTGGACCGCGACGGCGACTACGTCCAGCGCGACCTGAAGCGGACGCGCCGGCGCTGGCGGCACAGCGACGTCCTGGCGGCGCCGATCTACAAGACCAGCTACATGCGGCGCAATTACGCGGTGGGCTCCTACCAGGGCGGCGTCGCCGACCCGATCCAGACCCACACCTGGGACGTCACCTGGGCGGTTCCCGATCCGCGCGGGGTGACCAACACGATGTTCTCGATGCACCCGGTCTCCTCGCCCTACGACCTGCAGACGTATTTCGCGGAGTCGCCCGACAGCATGATCCCGGCGATGGTGGCGGAGCGGAAGCCGACCTACGACCTGCCGGACAAGTTCCTCGGGAGCTCGCGCTTTGAGCGGGTCTTCCAGGACCGGGACACGGTCATCGCCCTCTACGACATTCCCCCGGGAACGCGATTCCCCCACATCAACGGGTTCTTTTCGAAATTCCTCTCGGGGGTCACCCAGGACAAGTCCGGCTGGATCTTCGCCCGGGGGGGCAACGCCTACCTGGCGTATCGCCCGCTCGCCGCGTACGAGTGGCGCCCGACCCCGAAGGGCGACCGCCGGCTGTACAGCCCGCACTTGAAAAATGGGACGATCGTCCAGGCCGCCGACGCCGGGGAATTTGCGGATCTCGCGGCCTTCGGCAGGGCGATCGCCGCCCTTCGGCTTGCGTACAGCCTGGAGCCGGTGCCGACCGTCTCGATGCGGACCCTCCGGGGACGGGACGTCGTCTTCACCTACGGCCGGACGCCGGTCGTCGACGGGGTGCCGGTTGATTACTCGAAGTGGAAGCTTTACGAGGGGCCCTACCTGAACGCCGAGAAGGGCTCGCGCCGGCTGACGATCACCCATGGGAGCCTCAGGCGGGTGCTCGACTTCAACACGCTCACGATCAGCGACAGCGTGACGTCGGGAAGGTAGGCGACGATGGAGACTGGACAGCGCGGGCGGAGGTGTGAAGGCTGAAGCGCAACCATGAGCAAGAACCGATTCCGAGTTGGCATCATCGGCACGGGGGGCATTGCCCAGGCCGTCCATATTCCCGGATGGAAGGCCCAGCCCGATGTGGATATTGTCGCCGTCGCCGATATCGACAGGGAGGCCCTGAGAAAGGGGGCGGAGATGGCGGGAGGCGCGCAGACCTTCACCGACTACAACGACCTGCTGAAGCTGAAGCTGGACGCGATCGACATCTGCGTGCCGAACCGGGTTCACACCCCGGCGGTGCTGGCCGCGCTGACGGCTGGTTTCGACGTGATTTGCGAGAAGCCCCTGGCGGTCTCCACGGCCGAGGTCCGGCAGATGGGCCGGCTCGCCGACAAGAAGCGGAAGATCCTGATGACGGGCCAAAACAGCCGGTTCCGCTCGGAGACGCTCGCGATCAAGGCCTGGGCCGACGCGGGCAACCTCGGCGAGGTCTACCACGCGCGCGTGCGCGCCATGCGCCGGGCGTGGCTGCCGTGCCGGCCGGGGTTCATCGACCACAAGCAGGCCGGCGGCGGCCCCTGCATGGACATCGGAGTCCACGCGCTCGACGCGGCGCTCTGGGTGATGGGCTTTCCCAAGCCGGTCCGCGTGAGCGGCACCTCGAAGGTCAATTTTGCCAAGGGCCGGAAGATCCCCGGGATGTGGGGGGAGTGGGACCGAAAGATGTACTCAGTCGAGGACTTTGCCGCCGGCTACGTGACCTTTGAGAACGGGGCCACCCTGACCCTCGAGGCCGCCTGGCTCGGCCATCAGAACGAGGTCGAGGACGTGAGCTTCCAGCTCTTCGGCATCGAGGGCGGCGTCAAGTGGCCCTCGGCCGAGACCGCCGGGGTGACCGCCGGGGTGTTCACCGACGGCAAGCTCACGTTTCCCCGCCGGATCGAGAGCTCGCACTTCGAGGAGCTCGCCCTCTTCCGCGACGCCGTCGAGAACCGCAAGCCCTCGCCGGTGCCGTGGACGGAGACCGTCTCGGTGATCGCGATCCTTGAGGCGATCTACCGGTCGCAGGCGGTCGGCCGCGAGATCCGGTTGAAATAATCCGGAATTCGGCGATCGTTTCCGACACCCCAACCCCATGAAAGTTCTTACCGATGATCAGGTGAAGGCATTCAACCGCGACGGGTATCTCCTTGTCCGCGGCAACTTCAGCAACGAGGAAATCGAGCTTCTCGGCCGGGCCAGCCGCGAGGACAAGGCGATGGACCAGTCGGCCGCGGCGGTCGACGACGGCAAGGGGCACCCGGTGCGCCTTTCGGCGTGGAATCACCCCGGGGATGGGATCTACGGGATGTTCGCCCGCTGCCGGCGCGTCGTCGACGCGGTTGAGCAGTTGCTCGAGGACGAGGTCTACCACTACCACTCGAAGATGATCCTGAAGGACGCGCGCACCGGCGGCGCCTGGGCGTGGCACCAGGACTACGGCTACTGGTACCAGAACGGCTGCCTGTTTCCGGACCTGGTCAGCGTCATGACCGCCGTGGACCGCGCGACAAGGCAGAACGGCTGCCTCGAGGTTCTCCGCGGCTCCCACAAGATGGGCCGGATCAACCATATCCTCTCCGGCGAGCAGGCGGGCGCGGCGATGGAGCAGGTGAACGAGGCGGTGAAGCGGCTGGAACTGGTCTACTGCGAGCTGGAGCCGGGCGACTCGCTCTACTTTCACTCCAACACGCTGCACCGCTCCGCGCAGAACAATTCGGAATTCCCGCGCTGGACCCTCATCAGCTGCTACAACGCGCGGCACAACGACCCCTACAAGGACTCGCACCACCCGCGCTACACCCCGCTCGCCAAGGTGGACGACAGCGAGGTGCTGCGGGTCGCCCGCGAGCGCTTCTCGGGGAACGGGAGCGGAGGGGTCGACTTCGTGGACTTCAAGAAGATCGATAAGAGCGCGAAGAGCCTGTCGGCTCCTTCAGAAACCTGAGACCTGAAACCTGAGACCTGAATTCGAACCTCGGATTCGGAGGATTGGATTGGTTTGGCGGTTTTAAATTTCAGGTCTCAGGTCTCAGGTTTCAGGTTTTTGGGTTTCAGCCTCCCTTCCCAAAACCCCTCGATTTCCTCCAGCGTCTTCCCCTTCGTCTCCGGCAGGAAGCGCCAGGTGAAGAGCGCCTGGGTGAGGGCCATTGCGGCCAGGAAGCCAAAGGTGGCGGCATTGCCCATCTTCGCGACGGCGAAGGGGAAGAGATTCACGACCAGCGCGTTGGCGAGCCACTGGGTGAGCACCGGGACCGTCATGGCCTCGCCCCTCACGCGGTTGGGGAAGATCTCGGGCATCAGCGTCCAGAAGACAGGGCCGATGCAGGGGGTGAAGAACACCAGGAAGACGAGGATGAGCACCAGGACCCTCGGGCCGGTGAATTGGCCGGTGTGCGCGACCGCCGCCAGCCCGGCGAGGGCCGCGGTCATTCCGAGGGACCCGACGATGTAGCAGGGCTTCCGGCCGAAGCGGTCGATGATCGGGAAGGCGCCCAGGGTGAAGAGGAAGCTGGCGATTCCCATGACGAAGGTCGAAAGCAGCGCCGCGTCGATCTTCCAGCCGGCGGACTGGAAGATCCGGGGGGCGTAGTCGACGATCGCGTTGACGCCCGACGCCTGGACGAGGATGGCAAGGACGAAGCTGACCGCCAGGGCGCGACGGATTCCCGGCCTGTTCAGCTCGGCCCAGGGCGTCCGCCGGCCGGTCAGGCTCGCGGTGATCTCCGCGGATGAAAGCGCGGCGCTCTCCGCCCCCCCGATCCGGGTGAGGATCTCGAGCGCCTCGGCGGGACGGCCGGCCTTGATGAGGTACCGGGGTGTCTCGGGCGCCCGCAGGACGAGCAGGAAGAAGGCGAGCGAGGGGATGACCCCGGAGATGAACATCCAGCGCCAGTTCCAATCGCCGAGGTCCCGAAGGTAATAGTTGATGCAGTAGGAGACGAGAACGCCCATCACGATCGAAAGCTGGTAGAGGGTTCCCATCCGGCCCCGGACCGCCGGGGGGGAGACCTCGGACACGTACATCGGGGCGAGCACCGAGACCCCGCCCACGGCCAGGCCTCCCAGGGTCCGCACAATGACAAAAATCGTGAAGGTTTGGGCCGTGCCCGTCGCGAGCGAGGTCAGCGTGAAGAGGACTGCAACCCAGAGGAGGGGAATCCGGCGGCCCCACTTGTCGGCGATCCACCCGGTGATCGCGGACCCGGCGACGCAGCCGTAAAGCAGGCAGCTGAAGGCCCAGCCCAGCTTGAGGGGACTGAGCTGAAAGTGCCGCTCCAGGAAGGGGCCTGCCCCCGTGATGATGGCGGCGTCAAAACCGAAGAGCAGCCCGCCGAGGGCCGCGGTTCCGCCGAGAAAGAAAAGGTAGGGCAGGTTGGTCTTCGCGGGGGTGGGCGATTCCATTCGGGGTGGGGTGGGGTCTTTTTTTGGGGGGAGGGAAAAGAGGCTAAGGTGACGACGACTCCTCGAGTTCGCGAAGCCTCGGGCCGTAGGCCTCGCCGATCCGGTCTCCCGTCGAGAGGACGACCCAGCCGAAGCCGGCCAGGACCAGGAGCAGGACAACCGAGGCGACCCGGTGCCGCGCCTCGAAGCGCTCGAGGGAACGGAGGTAGGCAAAAAGCCCGAGAAGGGCGGCGACGATGATCACCGCGTCCACGCTGGTCCGCTGCCAGTAGCTGCCTCCCAGGTGAAGCCACATCCCGAACTCGTCGAAGGTGAGCCCCATCGCCACCCCGTAGACCAGCGCGGCGAGCGAGGCGGTCCGGCCCACCGGCCGCCGCAGGACGCCGTATCCCCCGACGGCGGCCAGCAGGAAGATGCCATAGTTGAGGTGGTGGACGTGGGTTCCCTTCAGGAAGAAATAGAAGTTGGGAATCCGGTGCGCCATGATGAGCAGCACGAACCCGCGCGAAACGACGAAGGTCAGGACGAAGCTGAAGAGGGCCAGCCGCGCCAGCTTGTGCGGGCTGACGTGCGGGACGGCGTGATCCATGCTCATCCGCTCTATACCGACTCCCAGGGCCGGGTTGCGGACGGGTCGCGCCCCTCGTCGAAATCGATGAAGTCGAAGAAGGTCTCGATCGTCCGGGCCCCGAGGCCGGCCTCCTCGACGCGCTGCCGCAGCCGCCGCACGCTGTCCGGGTGGTCGTGCCAGCCGCGCTTGACCATGAAGCCGTTCCAGATCGCGCACTCGCCGTCAGTCCGACGGCCCCCGCGAGCCTCCGCCCACTCAAGCACGGCCGCGTCGGTGCCCCCCTCCAGCGTCCGGCGCCGGATGTCCGCGTAGCGGACCCGGAGCAGCTCGCAGCAGCGGGTGTCGAACATCCCCGGCTTCGAGTCGCCGAGGTTGTCGTGGTAGTCGGCGGGAAGCCGGCCTTCCGCATGGAGCCGGATCTTGTCGAGCATACGGCCGAGGTAGACGATACGGCCGACTTTCTCATAGGGGCTGCGCAAACCGGGGACGTGGGGCATGGGGAAATCCTTGAAGGGCAGGGATGAGGAAAAACATGCCGGAAGGCAAAATCTATATATGGGGTTGAGCGCGCTCCGCCTCAAAGCCCATCTTTATTGAAACCTTCCCGCTAAAATGGCGTCACAGGAAAAGCCGACCGCCTCCCGGTGCGGCGCTTGAAAACCCCAGGTACCCCCCTTACACTAAAGTCACTATCAACCAAGGCCGACCCATGATCGCGTTTTTCCGCCCCGCCCGCCTCGGACTTCTTGCCATCGCGCTTGCCCTCCCCGCTGTCACTCGTGCGGACCAGCAGAACTTCTCCACGCTTCTTCCCTTCCCGGACGCCGGCGATTCCCTGGAGACCGCAATCGCGGGTCCTTTCGGCGGGCTTCCGCTGCCATTTCTGCCGCCTCCCAATCCGAACGGCAATGCCCCTGTCTTCTCGACCCAGCCCGCTTCCCAGTCCGTGGCCACGGGCGCGGCCCTGACGCTGACGGTCGCAGCCGGCGGCACGCCCGCCCCCATCTACCAGTGGCTCAAGAATGGGCGCTTTATCCGGGGCGCGAATTCGGCGACCTACACGGTTGCGGCGGCCGCCGTTGGCGATGCGGGCACCTATGTCGTGCAGGCGTACAATGGTGCGGGTTTCGCAACCTCCAATCCGGCTGCCGTTTCCGTTGCCCCCTCGGGACTGGTCACGGCGGGATTGCAGAGCCAGTCGATCGCAACCGGGGCGACCGCCGCCTTCGCGGTGGGCGCCACAGGCGCCGGACTCACCTACCAGTGGCGGTTCAATGGAAAGCCGATATCCGGCGCCACGGCCGCCACCTATACGCTCGCAAATGCGGGGCCGGGCGCGTCCGGCTCCTTTGACGTCCTTATCTCCAACAGCTCGAGCGTCGTCGCCGACGAGGTCGCCACGCTCAAGGTCACGACGAACGCGCGGCTCTCGAACCTCTCCTGCCGGGCGCAGGTGGGCACCGGCAACGATATCCTGATCGCCGGTTTTGTGATCGGGGGCACCGGGACAAAGGAGATCCTGCTCCGCGGCGTCGGGCCGACACTGGCGACCCAGTTTTCGGTGACCGGGGCGCTGGCCACCCCGCAGCTGACCCTCTATGACGGCCGGCAGCATTCCCTGGCGACCAACAGCGGCTGGGGCGGCACGTCCGCCCTGGTTGCGGCGTTCAATGCGGTCGGCGCCTTTTCCCTTCCCGCCGGCTCGGCCGACGCGGCGCTCCTGGAGACGCTCGGTGCGGGCGGTTACTCCTCGGTTCTGACAGGCGCCAACAGCTCGACCGGGATCGCCCTGGCCGAGATTTATGACGCGGACACGGGCGCGCCGACCGCGAATCTCGTCAATGTCTCGGCCCGCGGCTACGTCGGCTCAGGGGGCAGCGTCCTGATCGCCGGCTTCGCGATAACCGGGCCAAGTTCCGAGACGGTGCTGATCCGCGGGATCGGCCCCGGGCTCAGGTCCACCTTCGGCTTCCCCGGCGCCGTCGCTGGCACGGTGGTGACCCTCTTCGATTCCAACGGCAATCCGATCACGGCCAATGCCGGCTGGGGCAATGACCCCTGGATCACGGGAACGGGCGCCCAGGTCGGGGCATTTCCCCTTGATCCGGGCTCCCTTGACTCCGCCCTGCTCGTGACGATTCCGCCAGGCTCCTACACCGTCCATGTCACCGGGGTGAGCGGCGGCAGCGGCGTCGGTCTGGTGGAGGTCTACGAGGTGCGCTGAGGCGTATCTGTAATGTAGCCGGGGTCGCTGACCCCGGTGCCTTGGAGATCGGCTCCGCCGGCCGCCCTCCTACGCGATGCTTCGGAATGTGATCTTTGCGATTCGCAAAGATCAGGGTTTGGAGGATCGACTCAGGTTTCAGGTCTCAAGTTTCAGGTTTCCGCAGGATAACATATGGTTGCGGGGCGCGGGGAGCTTGCTTAGTGGTTTTCGTTTCCCTCCCCGTGATGCGACGTTCCCTCTTCCTGATCATCGGCCTTTGCCCGCTGCCGCTCGCCGCATTCGCCGGCGACCCGGGGCTCAACGGCCGCTGGCGGCTTGAGGCCGCCCAGAGCAGCAAGCTCGACGGATGGACCGGGGTGGACCTGGTCATCGCGGCCGACGGTCCCAAGGTCGTCCTTCGCTACGACATGAGCTGGCGCCAGACCAAGGTGAGCGCGGTCAACCGGGTGGACACCTGGCATCCCGTATCAATCTCGAATTTCTTCCGCATCGACCAGCGCCACATGGCCGTCTACGCCCAGTCCGGCCAGCCGGCCCGAGTCCAGGCCGAATGGATCGACGGCGGCCGCACGCTTCGGGTCGAGGCCGAGGTGACCGTCGAGGTGTCCCAGGGCAACCAGGTCATGCGCCTCTACGACGAGTTCCGGCTCCTGGAGGGCGGCGGCGAGCTGGAATTGATCGAACTCCACAGCACGCGAAACCGCCCCCTGGTGTATTTCTTCGCGCGGGTGGCCGACGCGTCGCCCACCACCCCATGAAGGCCCTCCTGACCGCAATCTTTGTGGCGCTCCTCCCGGCCGCCGGGCTTCGCGCAGCCCCGGCCGCCCCCGTGCGCGCAGCCTGCGTCATGCACTTCGACGGCGACTGGCGGGTGGCCGGCGGGTTGCCCGAGAAGGCGATGCTGATCGGGCTGCAGGGGCTCGCCAACCGGGGTGCGCCCCGGTTCTACATTGTCCAGGCCCCGAGCTACCAGTGGGAGATCACCGGGCCGCTCTGCGATTTTTACCGCTCCGCCTACGGCGTCGCCTTCACCGAGGTGGCGTCCGCCGACCAGGCGCTCTCCCTATTTGGCCGTTATGTCCGCGGTTACGTGGTCTGGGACCGCAATGCCCCAACCTCGCTGAATGTCGCCTTCACGATCGCCGGGCTCGAGGACGCGCTCGTCGTTGACGACGAGCTGATCCCGCTGGCCGAGAGGCACGGGCTCCGCCGGATCGAGGACCTGCGCGGGCGCTACACGGGAAAGACCGACGCGCAGATCACCTCCGACGCCCGCGACCGCTACTGGGCCCGGTGCAACCACGACAGCATCATCCTGATGGGCGGACAGTCCGGCCCGATCCGCGTTCCGGGCATGGCCGACTGGGGCGTCCAGGGCCGGATGTTCTTCGAGAACCTCTCCGCGGACCCGGGACATCCCGACGAGCTGGCGCTGGAGCGGCGCTTCATGGCGGATTTGAATCCCAACGGGACGATCTTCGGCTGGCATCCCTACGGCAAGGACACCGAGGAGGAGCACACGACGCTGCTCTCGACCTACGGGCTCAAGATGGAGGGGCTCCAGAGCCTGCCCAACCTCAGCTTCAATTCCCAGTTCACCTTCACGCCGGGCTTCCGGTTCACCAACAATCACACGATCGCCCGCGACGCCCACCCGGTCGCCGGGAGGAAGGCCTACCTGTCCTTCATCCAGTCCGACGGGGTGGGGCTCGGCGTGTGGACCAAGCCGGGCCGCGGCCGGATCCCGCTGGCCTGGGGAGCGATCATGAGCTGGGTGAAATACTCGCCGGCGGCCCTGGAGTACTTCCATGAGAGCGCGACCCCGAAGGATTACTTCATCGGCGGCCTTTCCGGCCCGGCCTACATGTATCCCAACCACATCCCGGCGGCCCGCTTCGGCCCTCTCATGCATGAGGCGAGGGACCTGATGGCCGTCCTCGACGAGCGGATATTTGAGATCATGGACAACTCGGCCGCCGACGGGAACGTCGGCAACGCCGACCTCACGAAGGAGACGGTGGACCGCTACTACCGCGAGTTTCCCGACGTGATCGGGTTCGTGAACGGCTACGGGCCCGCGCGGACGCGCGACTTGCGCGATGGCCGCCCGATGATCTCGTACGACTACTACGTGGACCCCGGCCGCCCCCGCGAGGAGGTGGCCGCCGACCTGGACGAGCTGATCGCGCTGAACCCGATCCGCCCGTACTTCTGCCTGGTCCATGTCCGCGAGACAAATGATGTGAACAGCCTCATCGAGGCGATCGGCAGCCTCCACGGCCCGGTCGAGGTGGTGCCGCTCGACCGCTTCATGCGGCTGGCGGCGGGAGCGAAGACCTACGTGACGCGCTACCAGCATCCCGACGACCCGAAACATTTCACCGCCTTCGACGCGACCCCGAAAAAAGCCCCATGACGAACCACGCCCTGCCCGTCGCGATCATCACGCTGCTGGTGGCGTTGCCCCTGACGCGGTGGTACCGCGAGCTCCGGCTGCGGAAGGTCGCCGAGAAGCGGCTGCGGATCACCCGGGTGGTCAGCGAGCTTGAGAAGGCCTCCGATCCCCTGTTCCCGGTCATGTTCAAGGCCCAGCTCTGCGCGGAGCTTCCCCTGCCCGATGACCCGGGCGCGGTTTCCGCGGACGAGCGCGCCCTCGCGGACCGGATCTGCGCCGAGGCCGACCGGGCCGATACGCCGACCGGCCGCCTCTGGAGGGATTTTGGCCGCCATGCGTACAGCGCCCTCGCTTATCGCCACCCGATCCGTGTCGCCCTCCTGCGCCGGAAGCGGGGCGGCGCCGCGGGGTCGCGGCTGAGGATCGCAGCGGAGTCCGCGGCCCGGATCATGAGGCCGCAGGTCATGGAATCGGGCCGACGGGGAGACGCCGACATCATGCGGACCCTCCTGGAACAGACGCGCTGGCTGAAGCCCGGCGATCCCGATGCGAAGCCCCTGGTCCCGGCCTCGAGCAACCACCTTGAGCTCTTCAAGGAGGTCCTATCCGGCGCGGTCTACGATGAGAGCGCGTGGACTCTCGTGCAGTGGGAGACCCGGGAGTCCAATCCGGCGAACCTTCCCCTGCGCCTGAAGAACGCCGCGATCGACGCGCTGAGCCGATTCCTCGCCCGCCGCGACATCGTCATGGTCCACGTGAAGCCCTTCCAGCCCCACGTCCGGGCAAAGGGGGCGGACTGGCCGCTGGTCGGCTACAGCATGATCGGCCGGAAGCGGATGGACAACCTGCAGGCCTGCGTCGAGACCGTCATCCGCGAGGGAGTCCCCGGCGACCTGATCGAGACTGGCGTCTGGCGGGGCGGGGCGGTCATGCTCATGAAGGCGATCCTGAAGGCCCACGGGGTCACCGACCGGACGCTGTGGATCGCCGACTCGTTTGCGGGGCTGCCGAAGCCCGACTCGGAGAGCGACGGGACCGATTACAGCGAGAACAAGTTCCTGGCCGTGTCGCGGCAGCGGGTCCAGGCGAACTTCGAGCGCTTCGGGCTGATGGATGACCGAGTGAGGTTCCTGGAGGGCTGGTTCTGCGACACCCTCCCCACCGCCCCGATCGAAAAGCTGGCGATTCTCCGGCTTGACGGTGATCTCTACTCCTCGACCATGGACGCGCTGGTCAGCCTCTACCCGAAAGTGAGCAAGGGTGGCTTCGTCATCGTGGACGATTTTCACGGGTGGCCGGGCTGCAAGCGCGCCATCCAGGAGTACCTGCTGGAGCGCGGGGAATCCCCCGAGATCCACACGATCGACGAGGACGGGGCTTACTGGCGGGTGACCTGACGGTGAAGGGCGCGGAGCCCATCCTCGCCGGCGGTCGCCTGGCCTCGCAGCTCCTGTTCGCGCTCCCGCTCGCACACCAGCCTCCGCTCCCGCTCGCGGTTGGCCGCGCGGTTCGCGATGTAACTGACGGCGGCGACGGCGGCGGCGGTGATGCACGCGACCACCGGGGTGGAAAGGGCTGTCATGGGGGAAGCGAAGCCCAGCCCCGCGTTTCTTGCAATTCCGAAGGTGGAGCCGTTTAGGGTGGTGCCGTAGGCTGGATTGGTCTTCCGTCCGTCATACTAACCGGCGAGACTGACCCAAAGGCTGCATGAAGCGAATCGGCATCATCCAAATCCTCCAGGAGACAAATTATTTCAACCCGATCCAGACGGTTCCGGGGGACTTCGGCAATTTCGGGATCGGAACCGGCCGGGAAGTCCTGGAAAAGTACGGCAAGGTGGGGGAAATCGACGGATTCGTCCGGGGGCTCCGGAAATGGCCGGGCAGGGTGCGGCCCGTGGGCGTGCTCCGGCTCCAGGCGTGGTCGGGCGGCCCCGCCGCGCGCCGGACCCGGCGGTGGTTTGCGGAGAACCTCTCCCGTGAGCTCGGGAAGGCGGGGCGGCTGGACGGGCTGCTCGTCGCCCTTCACGGGGCGATGATGGCCGTCGACGAGCCGGACATCGAGGGATTCCTCCTGGAGAAAATCCGGGCGATCGTGGGCCCGGATATCCCCGTAGTCGCCACCGTCGACCTGCACGCCTACATGACCCCCCGGATGATCGAGAACGCGAGCGCGATCGTCGGCTACCACACCTTCCCGCACGTGGACCAGCCGGAGACGGGAATCCGGGCGGCGGGCGTCCTCCGAAGGATATTTGCCGGGGCCAAGCCGGTGTCCGCCCTGGTCCGGCTGCCCATGATCACGGGCGGGGAGCTGCAGAGCACCTTTGCCCCCCCGCTCAGGCCGATCTTCAGGGACCTGGTCGCTCTCGAGGGCCGGAAGGGCGTCCTCAGCACCGCGATCCTGATGACCCAGGCCTACCTCGATGTGCCCGAGCTGGGCTGGTCCGTGCTGATCGTGACCGACGGGGACCCGGGCCTGGCCCGGAGGAAGGCCCTCTCCCTGGCATCGCGGTGCTGGCCGGTCCGGGAGCGCCTGATGGAAAAATTCCTGAAGGCGCCCGCATGCATCGACCGCGCCCTGGCCTGCAAGGGCGGCCCCGTGGTGATCGCCGACGGCGCGGACGCCACCAACTCGGGCGGCGGCGGCGACAGTATCCACCTGCTGAAGGAAATGATGGGCCGGTCGATCCCGGGAGGCGCGCTCACGATCATGGTCGACCCGAAGGCGGTCGCCCGGGCCTTCGCCGCCGGGCGCGGCGGCGCGTTCCGCTTCGCGGTCGGCGGCAAGCGCGACCACATCTTCTCCCAGCCGCTCAAGGTGGCTGGCAAGGTGGCGTCGGTCCACCGGAAGGCAGCATACGTCCTCACCGGCCACGGCGGGAACAACCTGAAGATCGACATGGGCCGGGCGGCCGTCGTGCGGATCGGCGACGTCACGCTCCTGCTCGTCGAGAAGCCCGGCCCGGGCAGCACGCCGCTCATGTACCGCTGCGTCGGGCTCGAGCCGAGGGATTTCAAGATCGTGATCGTGAAGTCGCCGCTCGGGTTCCGCGCCGAGTTCGGGCCCTTTGCCGCGGACATCATCCTCTCGGACTGCCCGGGCTGCGCCTCGTCGCGCTTCGACAGCCTGCCCTTCCGCCGGATCAGCCGTCCGCTCTGGCCGCTGGACCGGATCGGCGACTGGCGCCGTGTCCCGTGGATCCGCGCCGCCAACTCCCTTGAAAACCCATAGCGGCCAGTATGAGAAGGCGAGGCGGGTCCTGCCCGGCGGGGTGAATTCCTCCGTGCGGATGAACCGCGCGATCGGGACGCCCTTTTACGTCTCGCGCGCGGCCGGCTCGCGGATCACCGACCTGGAGGACCGCTCCTTCATCGACATGTGCTGCGCCCACGGGGCGGGCCTGCTCGGGCACGCGCACCCGGGGGTCGAGGCGGCGGTCCGGAAGGCCTGCGAGCTGGGGATCGCCAGCTCGTTCGAGACCGAGTACCACGAGGAGCTTGCGCGCCGGCTCTGCGCACACATCCCCTGCGCCGACCGGATCCGGTTCTGCTCGTCGGGCAGCGAGGCGACCCTGCACCTGATCCGCGCCTGCCGGGCCTTCGCGCGCAAGGACAAGATCATCCGCGTGGAGGGGCACTTCCACGGCTACCATGAGATGATCTACATCGGCGGGCAGCCGCCGCCCTCCGCCTTCGCGGGGAACCGGGAGCATCCCTACCGGGAGTCGCCGGGGATCCCGGCCGGATTCGCCGACTTCATCATCCCGGTCCCCTTCAACGACACGGAGGCGATGGCGCGGGCGATCGCCGCGCACGGCCACGAGGCGGCCATGGTCATCCTCGAGCCGGTCAACTACAACTCGGGCGGCATCGCACCCCTGCCCGGGTACCTCGAGGCGGTCCGGCAAATGACGAAGGACGCGGGAATTGTGCTCTTTTTTGACGAGATTCAGTCCTCATTCAAGAAATCGCCGGGCGGCGCGCAGGCGGACTTCGGGGTCATCCCGGACGTCTGCACGATCGGAAAGGCGATCGGCGGCGGCCTGCCGCTCTCGGCATTCTGCGGGAAGGCCGAGATCATGGACCTCTTCCAGCCGGTCGGCCCCGTGCAGCACAGCGGCACCTTCAACGCGAACCTTATCCCCGTCATGGCCGGGCTCGCCTTCCTCGACGAGGCGGAGAAGCCGGGGTTCTACCCGGCCCTGCAGGGGCTTGAAAAGGCTTTCCATGCCGGAGTGGATGAAATAATCAGGGCGAACGACCTTGGCATGATCGTCCCCCACCATGGAGCCCGGTTTGACATCCTCCTGGGAAGGAAGACCCCGCCGGTCCGCTACGAGGACATCTTCTGCCACGACAAGGCGCTCATGCTGGAGATCGTCCGGGGCTGCCTGGACCGGGGCGTCTACTTCCACGACTACGGCGGCGCGGCCGCCCACCACGGCTACTCGATCCAGCACACGCCCTCCGACATCGACACGGTCCTCGGGGTCCTGGGCGAGGTGCTGCGCGGCCTGAGGGAAAAACTATGCCTTCGCTGACCGGAAAGCGCGTCATCGTCACGGGCGGGGGCACCGGGATCGGGCAGGGCATCGCCATCCTCCTCGCAGCGGAGGGGGCCGAGGTCTGCTTCAGCTACCACGCGAGCGGCAAGGGGGCGGATGCGACCCTGCAGGCGATCGGGAGCCAGGGCGGCCGCGCCCACGCCTTCAAGGCCAACCTCGAGCACCCCGAGGAGGGAGTTGCCGTGGTGGAGGAGTCGGTGCGGAAGATGGGGGGCGTCGATGCCCTCGTCTCCAACGCCGGGCCCACGATCCAGCGGCCCTTTCTGGAGGTGACCCCGGAGATCTGGGACCGGACCCACAACGTGCACCTCAAGTCGGCGTTTTTCTCGGCCCAGGCCGCGGTGCGCGCGATGCCCGAGGCGGGCGGGCGGGTGGTCTTCATCGGGTCGGTTCACGGCAGCGCCTCGATCCCGCGCTTCGGGCACTACGCGGCGGCCAAGGGGGGGATCGAGGCCCTCACGCGGCAGCTCGCCGTCGAGCTCGCGACCCGGCAGGTCACGGTGAACTGCGTCGCGCCCGGGCTGGTCGAGGTCGAGTCGTATTTCCGGGACTATCCGGACTACCGCCGGGAGGACGCCGCCCGCCAGGTCCCCGTCGGGCGCGTCGGCTTTCCCCGGGACATCGCCCCGACGGTCGCCTTCCTGCTCTCTGACAACTCCAGTTTCCTCACCGGCCAGGTGATCGCCGTCGACGGCGGCCAACTCGCCAGGCTTTCCCTCCAGTCGTCATGAGCGCCGACCCCAATTGGAAGCCGGCCTCCCCCGAACCCGAGCGGGACACCTCCCTGGCGGACCTGAAGGCCTTTCCGCCGCGCTTCGATCCCGCCTGGGCGCCCGCCGGCCCGGACGTCGCCGCTGTCCTCTCGGGGGATCCCGACCCGCTGCGGTCGCTCGCCGAGGCCCGGATTCCCGCGATCATCCTTCGGGGGGCCTATCCGGCGGCCGACTGCGCGGGGCTGATCGGCCGCTTCATCAGCCGCGGGCTGATGCCCGACCCGGCCGCCACCGCGTCCTCCGCGGAGCCGCGCAGGCGGATCGACATCGGGACGAGCCTCGGGAACCGGGGCGGGGACCGGGAGGCCTTCTTCCAGCACGCGGCGGAGACCCAGGCCCTTTTCAAGTCCCTTTTCGACGGATTCCGGAACCCCGTGGACACGCTTTACGGCTCGCTCGCCGCCCTGGCGGGCGGAAAGCGGGTCCTTACCGCCCGCGAGCCCGACGGGAGAAGCTACGGTCCGGCGATCTTCCGGATCCACTACGGCGACCACGCCTACGCGCCCCACTTCGACCACGTCCGGCTCCGCGAAAAGCGCTTCACGTACGCGGCGTCGCGCTTCGTGAACCAGTTTGCGGGGATCCTCTGCCTCCAGAACGACACCCCGAATGGCGGGGGCACGCAGACGATCGTCCACCACCGGCTGTGGACGCCGGAGGTCGAGCCGGCGCTTTCCTCCGGGACCTTCCACGCCTACGCGCACGCGCAGGGGATCGGCTCGTGCGCGGTCGGCCTGAACCCCGGCGACCTCTACTTCTTCAACACGCAGTGCATCCACGAGGTGCCGGCGCTGCTGGGAAAGTCGCCCCGGATCGTCCTGGCCGTCTTCATCGGCTACTCGCCCGACGACGACGAGATCTTCGTCTGGTCCTGAGCGGCGCCAGGGCTGACCCGAACGATCCCCATGGCGTCCCCCGAGAATTACACCGCGCGCGAGGACCTCGTCGACGGCGTGGGCGTCCTGCGCCTGCGGGACGCGGCCCGGCGGACGGAGGTGGCGATCGCCCCGTCGATCGGCAACAACGCCTTCGAGTTCGCGGTGGACGGCCGAAACTACCTCTGGTCGCCCTTCGCCCTGGGCAAGCTCGGCGCGAAGCCCGTCTTCTTTGGAAATCCCCTCATGGCGCCCTGGGCAAACCGGCTGGACACGCACTCCTTCCGCGCCAATGGCAGGCGCTACCTGCTCAACAGGGAACTGGGGAACTATCCCCTGGATGACAGCGGCTTTCCCGTCCACGGGCTGCTGGTTAATTCGCGGGCCTGGAAGGTCTCGGAGCTGGCGGCGGGTCCGGAGGGGGCGGTCGCCACCTGCCGGCTGGAGTTTTGGAGGCACCCGGACCTGATGGCCCAGTTTCCCTTCGCGCACACGATGGCGGTGACCCACCGGTTGAAGGACGGCGTCCTGGAGGTTGAGACCGTGCTGGAAAACCATGCGCTGGAGCCGATGCCCGTGTCGCTCGGCTACCATCCCTTCTTCCGGCTCCACGATGCGCCGCGGGAATCCTGGAAAACCCACTTCCCGGCGGCCGAGGAGATGCCCCTGTCCGCGACCTATTTTCCAACGGGCACGATGATCCCCATGGGACTTCCGGAGCCTGCGCCCTTTTCCTCGCTGAAGTCTGTCTACGTCCTGCCGCGGCTGCACGCCCGGGCGGACGGCCGGGCTGAATTCTGGGTCCAGGGGAAGGCCGAGCGGATCACGCTCGTCCAGGGGCCAAAATTCCCGGTTTCGGTGATCTACGCGCCCGCGGGCGAGGATTACATCTGCTTTGAGCCCATGACCGCGACGATCAACGCGCTGAATCCCCCGGCGAACGGCCGGGCGGATCCGGTTCAGTCGGTCGCCTCCGGCGGCATTTGGCGGGAGAGCTTTTGGATCCACCACTCGGCAGGAAACGTCTAACCCCGGCATCAACCCATGAACTCGGAAAAGGGCATCAGCACAACCTACCTCTACCTCGTCGTGCTGGTCGCCGCCGTGGGGGGATTCCTGTTCGGCTACGACCTGTCGCTCATATCGGGGGCGATCATATTCCTTAAGTCCGAGTTTGCCTTCTCGCCGGGCATGGAAGGCGTGGTCATGGGCAGCGCGATCCTGGGCTGCCCGTTTGGTCCCCTGATGGGAGTCTGGATAGCCGACTCGATCGGCCGGCGGCGCACCCTCCTCCTGGCGGGCATTCTTTTCATGGCCTCGTCCATCGGATGCGCGCTGGCCCACCATATCTGGGTATTTTCCGGCTGGCGCTTCGTCGGCGGAATGGGGGTGGGGCTGGCGTCGACGGTATCCCCGATGTTTATCGCTGAAATCGCCCCGGCCCATCTGCGCGGCCGGCTGGTGATGGTCTTTCAGCTGGCTGTTGGCATCGGGCTGTCGATGTCGGTTTTCGTGGACTGGATCCTGTCCCGGGGCGGCGATCCCGAATGCTGGCGGTGGATGTTCGCCACCATGGGAGCGCCGGTCCTGGTCTTCATGCTGGGCCTGTATTGCGTGCCGGAGAGCCCCCGCTGGCTGGCCGCGATGGGCCGGGTGAAGGAGGCCCTCGGAGTCCTGACCCGGATCAACGGGACAACCGAGGCGGACAAGGTGCTGAATGAGATCCAGGATGAGCTGAAGGAGGAGTCCGGCGGTTTCTCGGAACTGCGCCTGCCCGGTGTCCGCCTGGCGCTGATCATCGGGATCGCCCTGATGGTCTATTCCCAAATCGACGGCTGCAACATGATCATCCTCTACAGTCCGACCCTGCTGCAGGCCGCGGGGATCAAGAGCGCGTCGAGCGCCATCTTCAATTCCGTCCTGCTCTGTGTCTGGATCCTGATTTGCACGGCGATCGCGTTCTGGCTCATCCGCGTATTCTCCCGCCGCGGCATCCTGATTGGCGGGGGCTTCGGCATGGTGATCGGGCACATCCTGATGTTCCTCAATTTCACCCGGCACCTGCCGATTGCGATCACCCTCGCCGCCATGTGCGTTCCGATCGCGTCCTATGTCCTTACCCTGGGGCCGCTCAGTTGGATCGTCATTTCCGAAATTTATCCAAATCGGGTGCGAGGGAAGGCCATGTGCATCGCAACGTGCTCGATGTTTGCGGCCTCGTTCATCACCACGCTTTTGTTCCCGGTCGTGAGGGATTGGTTCAAGGACCAATTCGGCCAGCCGGGCGGCATCTTCCTCATCTTCGCGGTCATCTGCGCCGGCGGCACCGTCTTTGTCTGGAAGTTGCTGCCGGAAACGAAGGACAAGACGCTGGAGGAAATGGGGAGATTCTGGTTGAAACTGGACGATGACCGCGCCGCCAAATAAGCCCGCCGGCGCCCCTCCCTGCGAGCCCTACCGCGGGCTGCCGCCGCTCGGCGGGCTCTGCACCTTCGCCGAGGCCCTGCGCGACGGGTATTCGGTCGAGGCGTGCGTCGCGCGGCTCAAGCGCCACCACTACGCGCTGCGGCGGCTGCACGGGATCCTCACGGCGCGGCTCACGGCCGAGCCGATCTACGAGCTGAAGACGGCGTTCAGCCTGCATGCGCACCTCTGTGCGGAGCACGTTGCCGCCTTCAGGACGCGGGTGGGGGAGATGCGGGAACCGCCGCTGGGGCTCGATGCGGTGCCCGACCCCGGCCTGGAGATCTTCTTTGACGAGATCCTCGCGGCACCGGGCACGGCCGAGCTGGTCGCCGGGCTTTATGAAAAAGCCTTTCCCGCCCTCCGCGCGGCCCTCGAGGCCCACATTGCCGGGACGAACATCCTCGCCGACCACCCGACGGTGCGCCTCTGCCGCTTTGCGCTCCTGGAGCTCGGGGACATCGCGCGATTCGGGGACGAGGCGGTCGCCCGGCTTGTCGACGCCGTGGCGCGGGAGCGGATGTCCGGCTGGCTCGGCTTCCTGGATTCCTGCCTGGAGTCGGCCGGCGGGTTGGACGGGTCCGGGGAGGCCGCGAAGGCGGCGCCGGCGCGACGCCACTCCGCGACGCCCTATGCCTACGACGGCAAGCCCGGGAGGGACGAGCGATTCCCTGATCCCTACAACCGCGGGGTCAACGCCGAGGCGTTCATCTACGACGAGACGATGCCCGCCGGTCCGAAGGCCCTCATGCTCTTCTTCCGGCGGATCCGGGAGATCGAGATCCCGGAGATGATGGCGAGCGTCATCACCGAGACCCGGGGCAAGCCCTGGGATTATTACCGGGAAATGAGCCGGCAGCTCTGGGACGAGGCCCGGCATTCCCTGATGGGCGAGGTCGGCTTCGCGAGCCTCGGCGTGGACTGGCGCAAGGCGATGATCAACGGCACCTATGCGCTGATCATGAACGCCCAGCTCAAGCCCCTGGAGAGGCACGGGGTCCTGTACTTTGTCGAGCAGGGGCTCATGGCCCGGACGGGCAAGCGCTACGAGTGGGAGGTGGCCCTGGGCTCGGGCAGCCGCCTTGCCGGGCTCTTCCAGGATTACGACTGGGCCGACGAGGTCCTCCACGCGCGGATCGGCCGGGACTGGTACCTGCCGCAGTTCGGGAGCACCCAGGAGGCGCTTGCCTTCGGGGACCGCCACTGGAACGTCCTTTTCACCGGCTGGAAGGCGTGGCGCGATCAGGGCCTCACGCGGCACCGCAACTGGTGGCCCGATCTCTACCTTGACGCCTGCCGGGCAGGTGGGACGCCGCCGGACCCCCGGGTTCTCGCCTACGATGTCACCTACGAGCACCGGCGCGCCGACCTGAAAAAGATTTCCGTTTCGTCCGCGACCGAGTAGGATTGCGCAAGGTGCCCGTGGAGGTATCCATGGAGCCCTCCCCAGACAACAGACCCCATGCCCATCGAAATATCCAAACGCGACTACAGCCTGATCGGGCGCGACACCAAGCTGGCCGAGGAGCAGGGCCTTGCCAGCGCCGAGTGGTACGCCTGCCCGATATCCCGCGCGCGCCTGAAGGAGCTCATGCAGCGCCGGGACGGCCCGGCGATCCGTGACACGGTCATCTGGTTCGCGCTGCTCGGCATCACCGGGTACCTGGGCTACCGGCTCTGGGGAAGCTGGTGGGCCATCCTCCCCTTCGCGGCCTACGGGGTCCTCTACGGGTCGTCCTCGGATTCCCGCTGGCACGAGGATCTGCACCGCACCGCCTTCAAGACGACGTGGATGAACGACGCCCTCTATGAGATCGGCTCCTTCATGATCCTGCGCGAGTCGGTGCCCTGGCGCTGGAGCCACACCCGGCACCACACCGACACGATCATCGTCGGTCGGGATCCGGAGATCGCGTTCCCGCGCCCGCCCGACTTTCTCGGGATTTTCCTCGCCGCCTTCGCGCTCAAGTCCGGCCCGCGGGAATTGGGCCGGATGTGCATCCACTGCCTCGGCCGGCTCACTGCCGCCGAGGCCACCTACATCCCGGACGAGGAGCGGCACAAGGTCTACCGGAACGCCCGGATCTATGTGCTGATCTACGCCGGATTCATCGCCTGGTCGCTGGCCATCCACAGCATCCTCCCCCTGATGTACGTCGGGCTGCCCTCGTTCTACGGCGCCTGGCTCGGGCTCATCTACGGGACGACCCAGCACGCGGGGCTGGCCGAGGACGTCCTCGACCACCGGCTCAACTGCCGGACCGTCTACATGAACCCCATCAACCGGTTCATCTACTGGAACATGAATTACCACGTTGAGCACCACATGTTCCCGATGGTCCCCTACCACTCGCTTGCGGCCCTGCACAAGGAGCTGAAGCCCGACATGCCCAAGCCCTACGGCAGCATCCTCGAGGCCTACCGCGAGATCATCCCCGCCCTGCTCCGGCAGCGGAAGGACCCGACCTACTTCGTCAAGCGGGAGCTTCCCGCGCGCCGATGAGCGGGCCCTGGCTGGACGTCTGCGCGCCGGGTGACATCGCGCGCGAGGACGTGATGCGCTTCGACGGCGCGGGCAGGACCTTTGCGATCTACCGGACCAAGGACGACCGGTACTACGCGACGGACGGCAACTGCACGCACGCCCGGGTCCACCTCTCGGGGGGATTCGTCATGGGCAACCTCATCGAGTGCCCGAAGCACAACGGGCGCTTCGACTTCACGACCGGGGAGGCCAAGGGCGCCCCCGCCTGCACGAACCTGAAGACCTACAAGGTGAGGATCGAGGGCGGGCGGCTGTCGATCGATCCTTCAATTTGACCTTTTCAGTTTTTGCCTTTTTTCTCCGCTTCCCCTTCAAACCCCAACTGAAATCCCAAAACCCAAGAAAGTAACATCATGAGCTCGACGTTAATCCCGATGATTCCCTGCAACGTGGCCGGCCCCCTCGGGGTCCTCCACCTCCCGCGCCTCTGGCTCAAGGTCTCCCTCGAGGCCCGCGGCAAGCTTGCCGCCGGTTACCCGGGCATCGGCAAGGGCTTCGACCAGATGGTCATCGACGGGCTGGGGCTCACCGCCGACGCGGTTCGCAAGTTCGTCACCGACAAGCGCCCCACCTACGGGGAATTCGAGGCGTGGGTGAAGGCTCAGCCGGGCGTCAAGCTCAGCCGGGCCTCGGTCTACAAGCTGAACCAGTCCATCCTCGGCTACCACCACGGCGACGAGACGCGCCAGGGAATCCTCAAGGCGGCGGGCTACCCGGACGACGGCAGCGTCCTGGGCTCGGCGACCGAGCTCAACGCCCTCGACGACTGGACCGCCTTCCACCAGGAAGTCCTCAAGTGAGGATCCGGGCCCTCATCGGATTCTGCCTTTTCGCGCTATCCTCGGCGGCCCTGGCCGCCAAGGATAGCGCGGCCTACGCCAGCGCCGCGGCCAAGGACCATATCGGCGAGCTGGCCACGGTCACGGGCCGGGTCTCCGGCGTTCATGTCACCGCAAAGGGGGACGCCTTCATCAACCTGGGCGAACCCTACCCCGACAATGACTTCACGATCGTCGTCTTTTCGGCCGACGTGGCAAAATTCGACGACCTTGAGGCCCTCCAGGGCCGGATCGTGAGCGCGACCGGCACGATCAAGAAGTTTCACGAGAAGCCCGAGATCGTCCTGAAGTCCCCGGACCAGCTCAAGGTCAAGCCGGAGTAAGGCGGGGGACATGCCGGAATGCCGGGCCCCGGAACGGGTTCCCTACCGATCGATATTTGCCTGGGCGGTCGGCGGCGTTGGCGCCGGTTACGCGCTGATGTCGATCAACGCGCTGGCCCTGCCGATCTACAACATCGCGCTGGGCGTGGACGCGGTGAAGCTGGGCTGGGCGCTGTCCCTTCCCCGGATCATTGACACGTTCTTCGACACCTGGATCGGCTGGCGCTCGGACAACACGCACAGCCGCTGGGGTCGGCGGCGCCCCTACATCATCGCTGGCGCGGTCCCGCTTGCCGTGCTGACGGTGCTCCTTTGGATCCCGCCGTCCCGGTCCGGCCCCCAGGTGCTCTTCTGGTACTTTCTCCTGGTCTCGATCCTCTACTACCTGGCCTTTTCCGTCTGCACGGTGCCGCAGACGGCCCTCGGCTACGAGCTGAGCGTCGATTACAATGAGCGCACCCGGATCATGGCCTGGGCGAGCGCGATCGCCCTCGTCGGCGGCCTGGGCGGACCCTGGCTCTACCGGTTGACCCTGCTCCCGGCCTTCGGCGGCAACGAGGTGATCGGCGTGCGATGGGTGGGCGGACTCCTGGCGATCGTGATCTTCTGCACCTGCATAGCGCCGGGCATCTTCTGCAGGGAGCGCTATGCCGTGGCGGCGAGCCGGCCGATCGGCTTGGTCGACAGCATCCGCCTGACCGCGGCCAACCGCCCCTTCCGCATCCTGGTGCTCGCCAACGTGCTGACCGTGGTGGTCACGTGCATGGTGAGCCCCTGCCTCTACTACGTGGACATCTTCGAGATCTGCGGGGGCAAGGCGAAGGCTTCCGTGGTCCTCGGCTGGGTCGGCACGGCCCAGGTCCTCGCCGCGTTCGCCGGCGTGCCCTTCAACGCCTGGCTGGCGCGACTCTACGGCAAGCGCGCGGCCGCGTTGATCTGCACGGGTGTGACGGCGCTCGGCTATGGCCTCTACACGGTCACGCTCACGCCCCTGCACCCCTACTACCAGATCGCGTCCGCCTTTGTGGTCGGATGGGGAATCCAGGGGATCTGGGTCATGTGCGGCAGCATGACCGCCGACATCTGCGATCACGACGAGCTGGCGACGGGTGCGCGCCGGGAGGCCGTCTATGGCGCGGCGCTGGGGATCTGCTCCAAGGCGGGCCTGGCGATCGCAGCGATGGCGAGCGGCTACATCGTGCACCTGGCAGGATACCGGGAGAACGGCCAGGTGGTTCCCGAGGTCATGGCGCGAATGCGGCATATCTTCATCTGGAGCCAGGTCATCGGGCTGGGCGTCTGCGGGCTGGTCTTCAGCCTCTACCCGCTGTCGCGGGGGAAGGTCGCGGAAATCCGCGCCCAGCTCGACGCGCGCCACGCCGCGGCCGGCGAATGAACCCGAGGGCTATTTAAGATACCCGAGTCCGGCGAGCCATCCGCGGAGTTCGCCGATCCACGGGTGCAGCGGGCGGTCATCCCCCGGCCGGTAGTCGGGCACGCCCAGGCCGATCCCGTGGGGACCGGAGGGGTAGATGTGGAGCGAGAAGGGAACACGCTTTTCCTGGAGCGCCGCGGCGAAGGCCAGGGCGTTCTCGACCTTCACCGCCTGGTCGTCCTGGGTGTGCCAGATGAAGCAGGGCGGGGTTGTCTCCCGCGCCTGGAGCTCGCTGGAGACCCGGTGCCGGAGTTCCGCGGAGGGGTTCTCGCCCAGCAGGTTCCGGCGGGACTCCTCGTGGGCGAGCGGCCCCATGCTGATCACCGGGTAGCAGAGGATGCCCAGGTCCGGCCGGGAACTCTCGCGCTCAATCGGGTCGGCTGCCGCGGGATTTCCGCCGTCAAAGTGCGTGACGAGGGTCGAGACCAGGTGCCCCCCCGCCGAGGACCCCATGATCCCGATTCGCGCGGGGTCGAGGTTCCAGTCGCGGGAGTGGTGCCGAACGGTCCGGACGGCGCGCGCCGCGTCCTCGAGCATCGCCGGATGGCGGTGGCCGGCGGAGCCCAGCCGGTACTTGAGGACAAAGGCGGTGATCCCCTGGTCGGCCAGCCAGAGCGCATAGTCGCGGCCCTCGTGGTCGGCCAGCATCGCGTAGCTGCCGCCCGGGCACACGACGACGGAGGCACCGGTGGCGCGGCCCGCAGCCGGGAGGTACGCGGTGAGGGTGGACGGGTTTCCCGCCGGGCGGGAATCGGGCCAGAGGGCGAAGGGTTCGGACGGAAGGCCGGTCATCAGCGGGATTTGTAGGTCTACTGTTTTGGGGTGGAGCGGGACCTCCGGGCACGCTGGCTTGGGACAGAGTTGTTCAGCGCGCTCGGAGATCGCGCTCCACCTTCCAAACGGAACTTCAGGATTTGTCGAGCGTCACGCCAGCCGGGAGCGTGACTGAGGTATATACCCGTCGGCCTCGGCGCTCCGCGGAGACCGCGATCGGGCCGTGCGGGGTGGGGACTGTTCCCCGGAGGAATTTGAGTCGGCCCAGCTTGGGGGCGACGGTGCAGGTGGCGAAGCCGGGGCTGGTCGGGCGCACGCCGAGGATCTCCGAGGAGAGGAAGAAGGTCGGCGCCGCCGACCAACCGTGGCAGTGGCTGCGCGTCAGGCGGCCCGCCTTGTTCGACCACATCTCCCAGAAGGTGCTCGCCCCCTGCTCGACCATGAATCCCCAGTCCCGGCGGATCACGTCGAGGAACTCCTCCGTCCGGCCCTCGGTCGCGAGCACCTCGAGCAGGAAGAACTCGAAGAACGGGCTTCCCGCCTTGACGAAGCCGGCGGGAGGCCGGTGGACGATCTCCCGGCAGCGCCGCTCCCGCGCCCCCGTGGCCACGCCCGCGATGAGCGCGACGGTCTGGGTCTGCTGGCTGAAGACGGTGCTGACGACGCCATCGGCGTGGATCGAGTCGACGTAGGCCCGGCGCGCCGGGTCCCAAAGCCGGCGGTTGATCGCCGCGGCGATCCGGTCGGCCATCCGGCGAAACCGGGCCGCGACCTTCGGGCGGCGGAGCCAGCCCGCAAACCGGGCGCAGTCCCTGAGCGCGAGGACCATGAAGCAGTTGTTGTGGGTCACGACCCCCCGGTCCGGGGTGTCCATGTCCGCCCAGTCGAACATGTTCCAGGCCTGGATTTCAAAAAGCCCATCGGCGTTGAGGCGGCTCTTGATCCCGTCCGCGCTGCGCTCGATCCAGGGAAGCAGCTTCGCCGCTCCCGCGCTGTCTCCCGTCCAGAGCAGGTACTCGCTGCAGGAGCGCATCCACAGGGCGCTCCATGCCGGGAGAATGTCGGTCCATGCGCTGGGGACGTTGCTCAGCGTGAGCGGGGCGTAGTCGAGGCTTTGGGCCGTCTGCTCGATGCAGCGGAACCACAGCCGCGGGTCGCCGTTGATCACCCAGTCGATGAGCGCCTCGTTGCGGGCGTCGCCCACCCAGTGGGTCTGCTCGTAGGTGGGGCAGTCGGTGTAGGTATCCTCGGAACAGCAGCGCAGCGTGTGCGCGCCGGTCTCCCAAATCTGGTTCAGGCCGGGATCGCTGCACGCAAAACCGCCCACCCGGGCCTGCGGATAGGCCGTGAACACGGCGCCGACCCGGCGCAGCCGCAGCGGGGCCGTCAGGTTCCGGGCGGTGAGCCAGGTGTACTGGAAGCCCCGCCGGAGCAGGGAGCGGAATACCTGCGGGCCCTCCCGGCAGGTGTAGCGCAGGGAGTTGTTCATCCCATCGGCGTAATTCTCGGCGCCGTCGGCCTGGATGAATTCGAAATTGTGCAGGTCCAGGACGGTCCCGGCCTTCGCGTCGACCTCAAGGACGTGGCAGCCCAGGGTCTCACGGCCGAAGTCCAGCAGGATCCTGACATCCTCGCCCGTGCCGGAAGGCTCCAGCACCGCCCAGGAGGCGTTGTCCGAGAGGAGGGCCCCGGGATTCTCGATGGAGTGCGGGCCGGTCGGCTCGTCTGCCATCGAGGCGGCGGCCGCATCGGAGGAAACCGCGTGGGCGGCGGCGATCGGCTGGAAGTACGGCGCGTCCAGCAACTTCGCGTCCAGCCGGCCGCGGGCGTAGATCGCTGCAAATGCCTCCGCGGTCGCGGAGGGGTGGACCTTCGGCGGCTGCACCACGTGGGGAAAGTCGCGATACCCCTTCATCGCCGCCGTCTCCTCCTCCGTGAGCCCGAAGGGACCCGCAAACGACCAGGCCGGACCGCCTTTGTCCCCCCCCGCGGCCCAGCGCAGGGGTTGCCGGGCGGTGATCGCAAGGACGAAGAAGGGAAAGTGGACGGCGATTGCCACATGAACGCCAGTGGCCGCCTTGTTGTACCCCGGATAGGGGATGAGGAGGGAGTTCCAGCCGGCGCGAAGCCGGACGGCCTGGCGTTGGAGGGGAGTCACCCACGAGGTCACGATCGCCGGGATGATCCTGCCGTTCAGCTTGAAGGCGGAGCTGTGGTGGTGCGGCCGAACGAACGAGACGGTCTGCGCCCGCCGACTCCAGACCTGGGTGCAGATGAACCCCTTGACGAAGCATCCGTTGGAGGTCCGGTCATCCGGCGCAAAATAGGGCTTGAGGCTCAGGTTCCAGGTCTGCGACGCCGGCCGGACCCGCTCGACCCGCACGACGCGCCGGGGAACGACCGGCTCGGTCGCCAGGAGCGGAATCCCCGAGGGCTTGGGGGTCGGATGCGGCGGCGGCACCGCAATCGCCTGCGCCCAGCCCGCGTCATCGTAGCCGGTCCCGGTCCAACCGTCGTCCTTGCGGGCGTCAAACTGTTCCTCGAACCCCTCCTGCACGCTGATGCGCGGGGTGCCGCTCAGGTTGGCCCGGGACACGGAGGTCTTCCACGACGTTCCGGTCGGGATCCGGCCCGGTCTCCCCGCGCCCAAGACGCGGATGTCCGCCCAGAGTCCCGGCTCAGCCGGTATATACTGGAAATTGCCGTCGCCGAGCCGGTTCACCAGGACCGCCACGACGTTCCTGGACCCGGCTGCGGCAGACGGCACCTCGTACTCGTCGTACTTCCAATGCTTCGGCCAGCTTCGGCTCGGCCCGGTGCCAAGGAAGACGCCGTTGACGTGCAGCCAGTACCGCGAGTCCGCGCTGATCCGGATTCGCAGCAGCCCGCCGGTCCCGGGAAAAACCCTCCGAAAACGCACAAACCCATTGCGCGCCGCCACCGGCGCATCCGTCCAGATCCACGAGGGGGATTTCACGCGGTAACAGGAATATCCGGCGATGGATTAGCGGTCGGCGGAAGTTTCGCGATGTGCCGGTAGGTGGGATCGGCCGCCATGCGCTTCTGGATCGCGTTGATCTCCTTCCAGGTCTCGACCAGGCCCTTCGGGCAATGGGGCATGTCGTGCTCGATCAGCTTGTGGAGCCGCGCCAGGTTGTAGCAGGGCACGGCGGCATACATGTGATGCTCGGTGTGGTAGTTCATGTGCCAGTACATGAACTCCGTGAACGGATCCAGGATGATGGTCCGGCAGCAGAGCCGAAAGTCCGAGACATTGTCGGTCATGCCCGTGTGCTGGGCGTTGTTGAGGAGGAAAAACAGCCAGTCTCCGTAAAACGAAGGAAACGTGACGACCAGGGGCAGCAGCCAAAGTTTGAAATAGATGGAGAATGCAATGATGAGCGCGTGACCCGCGAGGAAGGCGCGCGCCGCGTTCACGGGAGCCCGCCGCTTGGCCGGGTCCGACGCCGGGAACATCGTATTTTCCCACGCACCCTCGAACTTCCCGCGGGCGATCCTGATCGTGTACATCAGCGTCCACCTAAAGCGGGGCCAATTCACGATGCCTTCCGTCACGCACTGCTTCAAGACCGCCCGGGTCGGCAGGACCACCTCGAGATCGTCGGGCGGATGCAGCGTGTAGCGGTGATGCCGGGAGTGGCTCTCGGCAAAGTAGGCGTAGTTGTTCCAGCCGAGGAATCCGAACACCCGCGTGAAAAATTCATTGAGGAATTTGGTCTTGAACACCGTGCCATGCCCCAACTCGTGCATGCCGTTTGGGATGAATGAATAGGCCATGGCGTTCACAAAGAGCGCGAGCAGCACGAAGGGCCACGCCAGGTGCCTGGCAGCGTAAAAGACAGAGACCCCCGTCGCCAGGAGGACGGCCAGATATCCAAAGGTCTGGAGCCCGCCGCGCCAGTCGCTGCGCTTGTGCAGCGACTTGAAGTCCTCGGAGCTGAGGGGGCTGCGATACCAGGGGACGGATTGGGGGGTGGTCTCGGCGGGCATGAGGAAGATCGAGATGTAAGGGGTTTTCGGGGTGAGTCGAGAAATCAGAGGAGGGCAGCGGACCAAATCGAACCGGAGGGTCCCCTCCGCGGCAAGGGCTGCGCAAGGCCCAATCTGGTCGCCAGACCGCCGTCCCGCCTCATGGGGGGACGGCAAGAGGCGACCAATGAGCTTCGCAATTGCCGCTCCGGAGACCCTCCGGTTCGATTTGGAACATCGCCGAGTCGTCTACGACGAGGCATCGATCGTGTAGCGCCAGCGGATCCTCTGCTTTAGGATGCGGTACTGGGGGAGGGTGTCCGGGCCGCAGCTCGCGGTTCCCAGGCCTCGGTGGGCGGCGTCGATGATGAGAATCGTCTCGGCGCGCGGGACCAGGTCGGTGGTGTGCTTGGCGGCGTACAGGTCCTCGGGCGTGAAATGCGAGGCGTTGAACTGCAGGAGCGGATCGCCCCGGAAGGTCAGGCCGCGGCTTTTCCCGTCCGCGAGCGAGAGCCAGCGGACGTCCGTCCGGTGGCCGTGCTCCTGGGGCATCACGTAGGGGACGTATTCGGCGGTCACGGTGCTTTCATACCGGCTGACGAGCGATCCGGCCTTGCGGTCCGGATAGTTCTCGAGGGGGCCGCGGCCGAACCAAATGAGGGACTCAAGTCCGGCGGCCAGGTCGAGCCGCACGCCCACCCGTGGCAGGTCGAGCATGTCCTTCGACCCGAGAAGCACGTCGTTTGCGGCGTCGACCGATCCGTCGGCGCGAAGGGTGTAGGTGTGGATGTGGCGGCAATCCCGCCAGCGCCCCCGCCCGCTCGCGGCGTGCCGGACGGAGACGCTCACCGAGCCGTCGCGGTTGCGTTTCCAGGCGAAGCCCTCCGCGCGATGGGCCAGCTTGTCCAGCCCGAGCGCCTGCCACCGTCCGAGCGCTTTCGCGCCCTGGGTCGCCCAGAGCTTGATCCCGTCGTTGTCCGTGGCGCCCCGCCAGAGTTGGACAAGGGGGCCTCGGGCAAGCAGCGATGCGCCCCCGTCCTCCAGGGCGACCAGGTTGCCGGCCTGCCGGTCGAAGCGCAGCAGCCGTCCCCCGGCCCGCAGCACGAGTCCGGTCGCATCCTCCACAGCTTCCACCGCCGCCGCGGGAACGGCCCTTGGGCGGGCCCGGCGGCGAGGGGCGTCCTTGGCGAGCGGAAACTGGTCCCAGCCAATCTCGTGCCCGGGTCCCGCCCAACTGCGGGCCTGGCGGGTGAAAAATCGGACATTGAGGTGCCACTCGCCCCCGGAGGACAGCCGGGAGGAATCGAGAGGCAGGGTGAGGACTCGCGCCGCGCCCGGGCGCAGGTCGAGCCGGGGCAGCGCGCCCCGCTGCCTGACCACCCCGTCCTGCGTCAAATCCCAGGCGCCCCGGAGCCAGCCCAGGCTCGTGAAGTCCTGCTCATTGCGAATCCGGATCCGGCCGCGGGCGGCGTCGACGGCCTCCACGGCGACCGGCTGGGCGAGCTTCCGGTGCTCCCACATCGCGGGGTGCGGCGTCCGGTCGGGCCAGACGAGACCATCGCAGACGAAATTGGCGTCGTTGGGCTGGTCCCCGAAATCGCCGCCGTAGGCCCAGTACTCGCGGCCGTCGGGCAGCGCCTGGCGGATCCCGTGGTCCACCCATTCCCAGATGAAACCGCCCTGGAGCCCCGGGGTCGACTTGAAGAGGGCGAAGTAGTCGGAGAGCGACCCGTTGCTGTTGCCCATCGCGTGGGAGTACTCGCAGAGGATGACCGGCCGGTCGAGCGGATGCAGCGGATGGGTGATCGGCGGAAACGGCCGGAGCGGCGGGGGATCGGTCCAGAGCGCCTCCGCGCCCCGCAGCAGCGCCGCATCCGGCTCCCGGGATGCATGGGGGGCGTTCCTCCCGGCAAAGGCGCACCAGGCCCTCAGGTCCTTCAGGGCGGTGTACATCGGGCAGATGATGTCGGTGGCGCGGCTGCCGTGCGCCCAGGTGAGCTGGGTCTGGGGGATCCCGATCGCCCCCTCGTAGTGCAGCGGCCGCGTGTCATCGTACCCGCGGATCCAGCCGGCCGCGGCGTCATGGTTGGGACCATAGCCGCTCTCGTTGCCGAGCGACCAGAACATGACGGAGGGGTGGTTCTTGTCGCGGACGACCATGCGCATGGCGCGGTCCAGCCACGCCGTCGCATAGCGGGGGTTGTCGCAGAGCTGGTTGTGGAAGTCGTGAGCCTCGATGTCGGCCTCGTCGATCACGTAAAGCCCGTGCTCGTCGCACAGGTCCAGCCAGTGCGGGTCGTCGGGGTAGTGGGAGCAGCGCACCGCGTTGAAGTTGAAGCGCTTCATCGTGACGATGTCCTTGAGCATCATCTCGCGGGTGACGGCCTTTCCCCGGCGGTCGTCGTGCTCGTGGCGATTGACGCCCTTGATCAGGACGCGCCGGCCGTTGATGAGGAGATTGCGCGCGGCCACGTCGATCCGCCGGAAGCCGACCCGGACGGCCGTATGGGAGTCGCCGTCGGGGGTCGAGAGCCTGATGAGGAGCGTGTAAAGGTTCGGCTGCTCCGCCGACCAGAGCCTCAGCCGCTTGGGCGGCACCCGGGCGGCAAGCCGGGCCTTCATCCGGTCGTGGTCGAAGATCGAGCGCTTGGTCGACACGTCGCCTCGAAGCGGCTGGCGGAAGACGGGCCGGCCCTCGGGATCCAGGAGCCGCGCCTCCACCCGCACCCCGGAGGCGTGGAGCGCGCCGCCAAACCCGACGGTGACAAGGACCTCGATCCCGCCGCGCGTGCAGGCGGCGTTGAGCGGCGTGCGGACCTGGATGTCGCCGATGTGGGTCGCGGGGGTCGCATAGAGGAACACCTCGCGGGCGAGGCCGGAGAGCCACCACATGTCCTGGTCCTCGACAAAGCTGGCATCCGACCACTTGATGACGACGGCGGTCAGCTCGTTGTCCTCCCCGAACCGCACGAGCGGCGTGATCTCGAACTCGGCGGGAAGCCGGGAGTCCTTGCTCAGGCCGACCAGCGTACCGTTCACGCGGAGGCAAAGGACGCTGTCGGCGCTTCCGAAGTGGGCGACGACGCGCATTCCCCTCCAGGAGTCCGGCACGGTGAACGACCGCCGGTAGATTCCCGTGGGATTGGCGGCCGGAACCCGGGGCGGCTCGTCCCGGAAGGGCATCGGGATGTTCGTGTAGTGGGGCTTGTTCCAGCCCTGCATCTCCCAGTTGCCGGGGACCTGGATGGGCGCCTCGGCGGGCGCGTCCGCGTCGTCGCCGGAGAGCCAGCGAGCGGCGACCGACGGGCTGGGAGCGAGCCGGAATCCCCAGGAACCGTCCAGGGATTGCCGCCAGGACGAGGCGGAGGGGTCGCGCGTGCGAGCGGCCGCCGCGTCGGGAAACGTCGTGAACGTCGCCCGCGGCGGCAGCTTGTTGAGGGAGGTTACCTCAGGATTTTCCCACGGGACCGTTAGACCCAGGTCGGGCATAAACCAAGGGGTTCAGCTCCTCGTTATCCAGCACGTCGCCGATCTTCAGCGAATCGAAGTAGGCGCGGGGAAGAATGTTGGCCTGGCCGTTGAAGGTGGATCCGACCGGCATGTACGCGCAGGTCATTGCGCTTCGCGGGCTGGTGGTCATGTTGGCGCCGGCCCCGTGCGCCGTCAGCCCGTTGTGGAACGCCGCCCCGCCGGGGGGCAGCTCGACGCCCCGGGTGCCCCTCTTCAGGAATTCCGGGTAGACCTCGAACAGGGCGCCGATCTTTTCGGAGATCGGCACATTGCGGTAGTCGGCGATCGCCTGGGACCCCGGGACGTAGAACATGCAGCCGTTCTGGAAGGTCGCCCCGTCCAGGGAAATCCAGATCGAGATGGATTGGCGCGAGGAAAACGACCAGTAGGGATTGTCGAGGTGCCAGCCGGTGGGGTTGCCGAAGGGCGGCTTGATCAGGGCCTGGTCGTGCCAGACGCGCATGCCGTCCACGCCGGCCAGCTTGCAGAGCATCTCGCCGAGGTCCGGATTGAGCATGTAGCGCTTCACGGTCCCGTTGATCCGCCAGAGATTGAGGCGCTGCTTGAAGACCCGGTCGTAGTAGTCGTCGGCATCCTTCATGTCGTCGTTGCCGACGGAAAGCTTCCGGTTGCCCATCATCGCGACCGCCTCGTCCACCGCCGCGCGCAGCTCGGCGAGCTCCGCGGGGCTGAGAAAATCCATGACGGCGAGAAAACCGTCGCGCTGGTAGGCCTCGATCTGCTGGGGGGTCGTCCGGGTATTCATCGCTGGGTGAAGTCAGGCCCCGGCGGGGCCGGCAATCAAGCGGTTAGTTCAAAGGGGCGGGCCTTGGGGGAGGGGGGGAGGTCGAATTCCAGCCAGCCGCCCCGGGCGGCGACGGCGGCGGCGGGCGATCCGTCAATCCTGAGCGTCGGCTGGCCGGCGGCCCCGGGAAAGGGCCGCACCCGCACGCGCTGGGCAGTCGCGCCCTCGTAGGTGCCGGCCAGGGACCGCCCGGCGAAGCGAAAGTCCACGACCCGCCCCGCCCAGGCAAGCCGCTGGCCGAACCCGTCCCTCCAGAATTCCGCGGGGACGGTCGGCGCCAGGGACAGCGAGCCGTCCAGGCCGTACTCCACGCCGAGCAGGAAGCGGTTCACGATCCGCACCAGGCAGGCGGGGTACTCGACGTACCACTGCATCTTGTGGAGGCCCAGGTAGCCGGTCCGCTCCGAGTAGTAGCGCTCGCACCAGGACCAGCCGTTGATCTTCCCGGTCTCGGCGACCTTCCTCAGGGAGGCGACCAGGCCCTCGCCGTCGCCCATGGCGGTGCGCGCCCAGGCCTCGAGGTACCAGACCCGGCCCATGGCGGCGATATCGTGCCGGTCGGAGGATAATTCCCAATCTTCGTAGGCCTCGGGACGGGTCGCGACCCCGGTCGGTATGCCGTCGTAGACGAAGTCGGAGGCGTCGCGCAGGCGCGGCCAGACGACCGCGACCTGTTCGGGGCTGGCGGTTCCGGAGCCCACCGCTATCCAGTCGGCGTCGGTGAGCCCGTGGGTGGCGATCTTCCGTCCGTCCGGGGTGATGTACTCAAAGCACTGGCCGCCCTCCCAGAACTCGCGCCGAAACGCCGCAGTGATCCGGTCCGCCAGCCCACGGCAGCGGGCGGCCGTCGCCCCGTCCCCGATCCGGTCGAAAAGCCCGGCGGCAATTCCGTGCGCATTCGCATTGTAGCACTGGGTGACCCCCTCATACCGGTGCCGGGCCGGGCGCTCCATGTAGAAGCCCCCGCCGCGGACCAGCCCGTTCGCGTCCACGGCGCCCTCGAGGAAGCCGACCGCCCGCCTCAGCGTTTCGGCCTGGCGGCGGAGCCAGTCGAGATCGCCGGTGGCGCGGAAAAACGTGTCGGCCACCTGGATGTAAGTGACATCGGCCAGGGTGAGGAAGGCATTGCCCGGTTCCCAGTGCCTGTAGAGCCCGCCGTTCGGGTCCACCTGCACCGGGTAACCGAGGATGTCGAACGCCTTTCCGGCGTGGTCGGGGAGGATCGCGAAGGGCAGCAGGCCGTCGGCCCGCTGAAACGACTTCACGTACTCCCAGCTCGCCCGCACGACATCCTCCCTCCCGAGCCAGAGGAGGGCCTCCGCCGACTGCCCCCAGTCAAGCCCTGGAAACGTCGTGTTGCCGCCGTGGCCCTTGCCGTCCCCGCACACGGAGAAATAGCCGAAGAAGATCTTGTCGTTCACCGCGGCAAGGACGCTCTTCGAGGCGGCCGCCTCGTAGGCCTCGGTGAGCAGCGGATCCGGGAGCCGGGGGATGTCGAAGTTCATGGGATCAGGCGGGAGGGCGGAGGGGAAGGTCGAGCCAGGCCAGCCCGACGTCGCGGCTGGTGTTGGCCAGCCGGGCGTCGTAGGGCGCACCGCGCGGACGGGCCCGCCCATCGTAAAAAATGGCCAGCCGGCGCCCGACTTTCAACACTGAGGGAAGGCCCGTCACCCCCTTCGACCATTTGCAGTTGCTTGAATCGAGGACGAGCGCCTTGTCCGCCGGATTCCACCGGTTGATGTCCCGGCTCCAGTAGACCCAGATCGCGTCGGTGTATTCCCCTCCGTCCTTGGCGATGCCCACGTGGTTCGTGAACAGGAACCAGGTCCGGTTCGACTTCTCGTAATAAAGGGAGGAGTTCTCGATCTGCTCCTCGAGCGGGACGACGGGGTCCGGATCCGGCGTCCACGCCCCGTCGAGATTGCGGGTGCGGGCGATCCCGATTGTCCTGAGCACGAGCCCCCACGGGTGGATCCGGGTCTTCCGGGTGTCCTGGGTCGAGGCGGAGAAGAACATCAGGTACTCCCCCCCCTGCTTCACGATGTGCCCCGGGCTGGCCGTCGCCCCGTAATAGGTGCCCGGCTTCGGGCAGAAGGTGGCGACGCCGTACTGCTTCGTCCACGGGCCGGTCGGCGACTTCCCGGTCGACTTCATGGTCAGGTAGGGGAACGACGGGATGAAGTCGGGCGCCCCGGATGTGTTCGGCGTGCCGACGTAAAAGCCATGCCACTTCCCGCCATCGAGGAAGGTCGTCGCGTAGGACGCCGACCCGGAGTCCCGGGAGCCCTTTCGGCCGAAATCAAGGACGGGGCCCTTCCGGGTCCAGTGCACGAGGTCCGTGCTGGTCGCCAGGCAGGCGAGCCAGCCCTTCGGGCCGGCCCCGTCGTAGTGCATGTAATACCGCCCCTTGTGCGCCCAGACCCAGACATCCCTGGCCCCAAGATAGTCGCAGCGTCCCGGCCCCTCGCCATGCTTCAGGACGGGACCAAAATCCCTGGCCATCAGCCGGTGCTTCGTCGCGGGCCTTCCGTCCGAGTAGATTGTCTTCAAGTCCCTGAATACAGCGACGCCGGCGCTATTCGGTCAATTCGATCTGCGTGATTTTTTCCGGCTCGACGTTGGCCGTGACCGCGATGGCCCGGGACTTCGTGATCACCCCGTGGACATTGTAGGGGGACGGCACATCCCAGCTGACCGTGCAGGCCAGGGTGTAGCGCCCGGGGGTAACGTTGCGAAACCTGAAGTCGCCCAGGCCGTCGGTGACCGTCCTGCGGAGGTACTTCTCAAGCCGCGGATCCGGATCCGGGGGGATGCCGCCCGACCGGATCACGTCGCAGCGCGAGAGCGTGTACGGTGTCGCCGGGGCCAGCGTCACCTCGGTGGATCTCCCATAAATCGGGTCCCCCAGGTAATCGAGGACAAACGCGCGGCCCGAAATGGAGGCCGAGCCCTCACCCCGGCGACCGTGAAAATCCGACTCCCTGAAGGAGGCCAGGGTGTCGCCGGAGGTTGCGCAACCAACCAAAATGAGCAGGACGACACCAAAACCTGAAACCCGAGCCGAAATTCCGGATTTCGAAGGTTTCGCTCGGGGATTTGCCTTCAGGTCTCAGGTCTCAGGTTTCAGGTCTCGGCAAAGCCGACACCGCCTCAGTGTCCGTACGGATTGCCCGCCTGCTGCTCCATCATGGAGCGGGTCGGCTGGGGGGTGCTCGAGGAGCCCTGCAGGCCCACGCCGTTGTTCTGCTGGATGTAGGCGTCGCGCGACTGTTCCTGCACGGACGGACCCGCGCCCTCCTGCTTTTCCTTGGTGCCTTCAGTTGCAAATATCGGGCTGTCGGTGGTGCATCCGGCGAGGGCGATCAATGCACCGACGAGAATGAGGGGGGTCAGGGATTTCATCGATATGGGTTTTGGGTTATTGAGTTCAGACTGCTGAGACGGAACGCTATCAGCTTTCCGGGTAAAATCAATTGCACTTTGCGTCGGGCACCCCGCGATCCCTACAGGCCCGCCCCGGGATGCAGCAGCGCGGCGATGGCCGGGTCGTTTCGGTTCGCGGGGGTCACCATGACGACGCTGGTCTTGACGACGCGCTCAACGGGGCGTCCCTGCAGGATGGCGACGAGCGTCTTCACGCCGAGGTAGCCCATCCCCAAGGGGTTCTGCACGACCAGTCCCTGGAGGTCGCCGGCGGCCAGCGCCGCGGTGAGCGTGTCGCCGGCGTCGAAGCCCACGAACTTCACCCGGCCGCCGGCCAGTCCGGCGTCGCGAAGGGCGAGCAGCATGCCGACGGAAGAGGACTCGTTGGGCGTGAAAATTCCGTCCACCTCGCCCCCGTACCGGTTCAGGAGGTTTTCCGCGGCCCGACGGGCGGTGTCCCGGGTGGCGCCTGCGTGCTGGTTGGTCGAGAGAAGCTCAATCCCCGGGAAATCCCGAGCCATGACCTCCAGGAAGCCCGCCTCCCGCTCCTCGGTGCTCGCCGAGCCGGAAAGGCAGCGAAGCATGATGGCCTTGCCCCGGCCCCCGAGCAGGCTCCCGAGCCGGCGGGCCGCGATCCGTCCGCCCTCGCGGTTGTCCGTGGCGATGAAGCTCGAGGGCGCGGATGAGCGGAGGGCCGAGTCGACAATGACCACCGGTATGTGCGCTGCGACCGCCTCCTCGACGGGTCCCGCCAGCGCGTGGCTGTCGAGGGGGGCCAGGACGATCCCGCTCACCTGGCGCCCGACAAAGTTCTCGACCACCTGGATCTGCTGGTCGCGGTCGTCCTCCCGGAGCGGCCCCTTCCAGATCACCTCGACGGGGATTCCCGCCGCGTTCAACTCGCCCGAGGCCTTGAGCGCGCCGGCGTGGATCGCCTTCCAGTACTCGTGCGTGTTGCCCATCGGCACGACGGCGATCTCGTAGGGCGCCGCCGCCACGGCGATCGGGGCGGCGAGCGCGAGCAGGAGGCCCAGCCACCGGGCCGACGCGGCGCGGTCAGGGAACCTCATAGACCTCGACAAGCCCGATCCCGCTGCTGGCGCCGACGCCGCTCAACTGGGCGGTGTAGTTGCCGGGCGGAAGCGTGACGACCATGGCGGCGTCGGTCGACCCGGAAAGGACCGGAAAGGCGCCGACCTCGGCCATCACGGCGGCCGTCGCCGCAATGACGCCGGCGTGGACGGTCGACGGTCCGGTCGCCGGGGCCGTGCCCCAGCCCGAATTTGACGCGATGATATTCCCGGCGCCGATGCTGTCGAGGAGGACGAGCTGGGGCTTCACCAGGTATCCGGCGAGCCCGAAATAGGAGGAGAGGCCCGGGCCGACGCCGCGGATGAGGACCGTCTCGGGGGTGCTCCCCGCGATCGCAAATCCGCCGATCAGGATGTTTCCGCCGACCCCCACGGCGGACCGCGCCGAGAGGTTGACCAGGCGGGCGGGCGGGGCGCCCGTGTCCGCGTCGTAGATTTCCATGAGGGCGATTCCGGATGTGCCGCCGACCCCGCTCACCTGGGCGGTGTAGCTCCCGACCGCGGGCGTGACCTCCATGGCGGAGTCGGCGGAGCCGGTGAGGATCGTGAATGCCCCGAGGGTGTTCATCAGCCCGGAAGTCGCCGCCTGGGGGCTGACCGAGACGGTCGAGGCCCCCGCGGTGAGCCCGTTGCCCCAGCCGATGTTCGTGACGATTGCGGTCGGAACGCTGTCGAAGAGGGTGAGCTGCGGGTTGGAGAGCGTCCCGGTCAGCCCGAAATACGAGGTCAGCCCCGGCCCGACTCCCCGGAGGAGCAGGTTCTTTGTCCCGGTTCCGCTGATGCCAAAGCCGCCGATCAGGATATTGGTGGTGGAGGCGACGCCGGACCGGGCCGAGATGTTAACGAGCCGCGCGGAGTAATTGACCGTCAGCAGGGCGTTCGCGGAGATAGCCGAGCCCGCCCCGTTCGTGACCCCAGCGGCGTAGTAGCCGGACTGGGCCGTGCCGACGTTGGCCAGTGAAAGCGTGGCGGAGTTGGCTCCGGCGATGCTCTGCCCGTTGAAGTACCACTGGTAGCTGAGGTCGCCGCCGGTCCCGGTGACGCTGAAGGCGGCCGTCCCGCCGGCGTTGACCGTCTGGTTCGCCGGATTGGTCACTGTCGGCGATGTGTCGCCCGTGATCGAGAGCTGCACGGTGGCGCTGGTGACCGAACCGCCCGTGCCGGCCACGACCACATAATAGGCGCCCGTGTTGGCCGATCCGACGGGATTGACGGTCAGGCTGCTCGCCGTGGCCCCTGAAACCGCTGCGCCACGGAAATACCACTGGTAGGTGAGCGACGGCCCGGAGGCGCTGACGGAAAATGTCGCCGTCCCGCCATTAACCGAGACCACGCTCTGCGGTTGGACGCTGATCGCGATGACCGAGGACACGCCCTCGCGGATCGTGTTGTTCCAGTAGTCGGCGATGAAGAGGTTGCCGCTGCTGTCGACCGCGACACCCCATGGGGTGTAGAACATCGCGACGCCTCCGGAGCCGTCCTGGGTTCCGGTGGTCAGGGGCAGCCCGGCGAGCGTCGTGACAGTGCGCGCCGGCGTGATCCGCCGGATCGTGTCGTTGGCGGTGTCGGCAACATAAAGGGTGCCCCCCGCGTCGACCGTGATGCCGGCGGGTTGATTGAAGAGGGCGGAGACACCCGTTCCGTCCGCGTGGCCGGTGACGTTTGCCTGGCCCGCAATCGTGGTGACCTGCCCGCCGCTGATCATCCGGATCGTGTCATTGCCCGTGTCGGCGACATAGATATTCCCCGCGCTGTCGACAGTCAGGCCCTCGGGCCCGTTGAAGGTGGCGACCGTGAGCGCCGCGCCATCCGCGTGGCCGATGACGCCGGGCTGTCCAGCGACCGTTGTGACCTGCCCGGTGCCGATATTGATCATCCGAACCGTCTTTGCCCCCGTATCGGCAACGTAGAGGTTGCCGGCGCTGTCAAGGGCCACCGCCATTGGCTCTGCGAAGGTGGCGCTGGCCAGCGTGCCGTCCGCATGCCCGATCACGCCGGGCTGGCCGGTCAGGGTGGATACGGCCCCGTTCTTGATCATGCGGATCGCCTCGTTGCCGGTATCGGCGACGTAGACGGTCCCCGCACTGTCGACGGCGACATCCGTCGGGGCATTGAATGTTGCGCTGGCTGGGCTCCCATTCGCGTGGCCGATCGTCTGGGCTGAGCCAGCCAGCGTGGCCACGCTCGCCGTGCTGCCCGGCGTCAGGATTCTGATGGTGTCATTTACCGTGTCCGCGATGTAGAGGTTTCCCTGGCTGTCGGTCGCGATCCCCTTTGGATTGTCGAAAAGCGCGGCAGTGCCCTGGCCGTCGCCGCTTCCGCTTCCATTCGAGTTGCCCGCAATCGTCGTGATCGCGTAGGGGGTGTAGGTCTGGGCCGCGGCAGAGACGCACGCGATCGCGAACACGCTAAATCCCGCAAATTGGCGCAGGAAACGGGGTGATTGATGGCAATTCATGGATGGTTCAGCCCTTGGGGAAAGCGGATGGGAAAGAATCGCGGGTTGCAGGGGCAAGTAAAGTCATTTGATGGGCGGGAGTGGGTCTGTTTGAAGGTGGAGCGGGACCTCCGGGCACGCTGGTTTGGGACTATTGTCGCTCAGCGCGCTCGGAGATCGCGCTCCACCTTCAATCCAGAAGAAGCTGGGACCTGACCTCTTTGCGATGGTTGCAAGAAATGTCTCGGCAAGGGGGCGTACTTTAGGGAACCTTCGCGGTTGCAATAATTACATCGATGTCAATCTGGGCCTATAAGGTAATCACCAGCGGCAAGGGCGGATTCGCCACTCCTGCCCTCCTGGAATCGTTTCTCAACCAGCTCGGTTCGGACGGATGGGAGATCATCCATTTCCAGACGCAGCTCGACAACCCGCTGGCATTCACCGGCCTTGCGCGGCGCACCACCCAGCGCGACTGGACGCTCGAGGACGCAGCCGCCGCCGCGGCCCGGGCCGAGGGAGACAAGATCCGGGCGGAGTTTGAGGCGAAGTTCAAGGATGCCCGTGTCCCGGCAGCCGGGGAGGAAAAGCCCGAGTCGCTTCAGGCCGAGAAGGCGGGAGCGGATGACGGGCTGCGCCGCCTGCGCGACACGGACAGCGACCGGGATCCGGACGCTCCGGAGGAAAACGCCGAGCCGGACGAGTGGGAATCGTTGGCCAAGGAGGATGAGCTTCCCACCTTCTTTGAGGCCATCCAGCCGCTGATGCGCCGCAACCAGCGCGGGGCGGGGCTCTCCGCCGGGGTGGACCACCTCGCGCGGAAGTGGGGGATGACCGAGGAGGACGTGGTCGGCGCGCTCAAGGAGTGCGGATTCGTGATTCCCGAGGACGAGAACACCCGGCCGGCCTACGTCGAGTACGACGGGGACCTTTACTGGGTCAATGTCAACCGGCGGGGCGAACTTTGGATCAATACAAAGGAGAAGATGCGGCAGCCCTTCCGCGTCGTGACGGCGACCCCGGTCAAGCCCGCGGAGAAGGAGTCGGGCGGCGAGCAACCCGCCGAGGCCCCCCAGCCGCGCGCGGAATCGCCGGCGGAAGCCGTTCCGGCGACGACAGTGCCCCTTCAGGCGGGGCCTGAGCTCCTCGATAGGATCCGCCCTCACATGCGCCGCAACCGGCGCGGGCCCGGCGGGTCCGGAAGCATCAGCTTCCTTTCCCGCGCGCTGAAGTGCGGCGAGGCCGACCTGATGGCCGGCTTTGCCGGGATCGGGCTTGTCCTTTCCGACCTGCCGGACGCAAAGCCGGTGGTCGTGCCCTTCGGCGACGAGGAGTGGTGGCTGAACAAGGACCAGCGCGGCGGCGTGTGGATCAACGGGCAGGAGCGCCAGGTGGACAAGTCCGCGGCGGACTCGGCCCCCCAGGCCGAGACTCCGGCCGGCGAGCCGGCTCCCGCCCCGCATCCCGAGGCGCCCCGTTCCGATTCCGTCTTCACCGCGGTCCGCCTCCTGCTCAAGCCGACCAAGACGGGCGGACTGGCGGCCCGGACCGACTGGCTTGCGGAGACCCTGGGGAAGACCCCCGAGGCCCTGATCGAGGCACTGACGGGCCTCGGCCTGAAGGTCCCCGAAAAGCCCCGCGAAAAGCCCGTCTTTGTCGAGGATGCGGGCGAAATCTTCTGGCTGAACCGCAACGCGAAGGATGAGCTCTGGCTGAACGCCAAGGCCTCGAAATTCGCGGAGGGCGGGGAATCGTCGAAGAAGAAATCACGCCGGGGACCGGCGTGATTTCTTCTCTGCAGAGACCTGAAACCTGAGACCTGAAACCCGAAGTCGGGCCAAGGCGCAAGACCGCCGATTTCCAGGTTTGAAGGATCGACTCAGGTTTCAGGTCTCAGGTTTCAGGTTTCTGATGCTTGAGCGTCGCCTCGAACACGATCTCGACCCGGGCGAATGCGTCTCCGTCCTCGGGTCCGGCTTCGAGTACCAGGCTGTCAATCCGCAGGCCGGGCGTTTCGCAGAGGGCTCTCGTCGCCTCGAGGATTCCCGGCCACGCGTCGATGCGCGGGTGTTCAAGGACCATGCGGCAGATCCGCCGCTCGAGACCGTCTTCGGGAGCCCCGGGTTGGAATTCGGCCTTCCAGCCGCTGAAGCTGGATCGCAATAGGGAGTCGAGCGCTCCCGCGTCGGGCAGTTGGTCGCGCTCCTCTTGGAGGCGGTGGCGCAAAGGGCTCAGGTCCCGACTTCTTGATTCGCGATCCGAATTAAGAAGTTGGGACCTGGCCCCTTCGAATGAACCCGCCAGCGTGAAATCGCCGCCTTCCGCGAAGACGGGCGGATTGAAGCGCCACTCCGCTCCGGCCGCGGAGAGTTCCCTGCTGAGCTGTGCCGCGGGGCCGCCGGGATCCCGGGAGCTTCCGTCGGCGCGCCCCCGGATGAGGATGGCGGCCCCCTCCACGCTCACTGACCGCAGGGCGATCTCGGATGGCGTGGTCCTCGCGAGCGCCTCCAGGAATCGGTGGTGGGGCCGGGCCGGGCCCTCGACCCGGGACAGCGCGCCCGCCAGCGTGGAAAACGCGGTCTCGGCCTCCGCCCGGTCCTCTTCGGACCGCCGCTCGCGTTCCCGGACTTCGCGCAGCAGCTCGGCCCGGCCCAGGGCCCGCTCCCGTTCGCGTCGCGCGGTCAACGCGACCCCCGCGGCGCCCGCGAGAAACGCGAGCGCCGCGAGCGTGGCCAGCCGGCGCCGGCCCGGCAGCCGGGACAGAAAGGGTCCGTGCCCGAGGAAGTCGGAGAAGCCGGCCGCGGGCAGGCCGCGGGCATTCTCGAGAAACCGGGCGAGCGGCATTCGGTTGAGCGACGGCGTCCGCAACGCGTCGGATAGTGCGGCCGCGAACGGGCCCTCCTCGACGACCATCAGCCCGGGAGGGGGCGATCCCTCGTCGAAGCGCGCCAATCCCGCCGCCGCCGCGGCGAGGGCGCCGTCGGAGAATCCGTCCCCGTCGAAGAACCGCAGCGAGCGATCCCCCGAGGGGCCCACGCAGGAGATGAGCGCGCGCCCCTCCAGCGAGACGAGGCTGAGAAAGCGCGCTTCGGGGCCGTCGCAGGGCGGGGTGGCCTCGATCAGGGATTGCAGCGGCCAGGCGCCCTCGACCCTCAGGCCACCGCGGGCCAGGCCGGCGACCAGGCGGGGCAGGTTCCCCGCCCGGTCGGCGTAGAGAACGGTCGCGTATTCGCGGGTGCCCCGACGGATGGGCTCGGCGCTCCAGACGGCGCCGGGCGCGGCCAGCGCCGGGAATTCGCGGCTGAGAATCCTGCCAAGGCGCGATCGGCTCGTCCGGGGGCAGGAAACCTCGTGGAGGTCGAGCGTGTCCGGGTGGTAGATGATGCGGGCGCCTGCGGCGCCCGCGCGTTCGCCGGCCGCGGCCTGGAGGACCGCCGCGACGCCGTCGCCGGGCGCCGCCGAAGGGGGTCGGATCAGCCGCCCGTCGGGCGCGAGAATCCGAAGGTCTCCGCCCCACCACAGGATGACCAGGGAGCCGGGCATCAGATGCTCGTCAGGTAGTAGTAGACGTCCACAAACCCGGCCGCCGATGCGTCTTTTGAGTAGACGACCGGGCCCTGGGACTGGTCGTTGGCCGCGGGGCTGGAGGCGGTGTTCTGCGTGAGGCCGGCTCCGTCAACGTCGAGCGCAAGCTGGTAGGCGTCCGAGTCGGCGGCGCCCTTGATCACCAGGTAGGCGACCCGGCTTCCGGTTGCGATCAGCGATCCGGACCCGGCGAGGTTGAACGCGCAGGCTGCGGAGCCGGCCGTCTGCCCGGTTATCCCGGGATTGTTCGCCCCGTCGCTCACGGCGCACTCGGCGCGCGTCGCGGCCGCGTAGCTGGCCAAGGTGCCGGTGGCCGGGCCGGTGAACTGGGAGAGGGACGGGGACCAGGTCGGACCCGCGCCGGAGGGCGAGAAGTTCTGCCCGCCCATCCGCACGCCGATCGGCCGCTCGAGGGCCCCCTCCGCAAGGAGGATTCCATCGAGCGTGGCGGCGGCGGCGATATTGGCCGCCGTCAGGATTGTCCCGGAGGTGGTGTACTCCGAGGCGGGCACGGTCCCCTCGGTGACGGGAAGCGTGCCGGGCGACCCGGGTTTCCCCAGGTATTGGGTCATCGCGGCCTTCATGACGCTTGCGGTGCCCTCCGCGCTGCGGATGCGGCTGCTTTGCATTACTTTCGATATGGCGGGAACGCCGATGGCGATGATCGCCGCGATGACGGCGAGGACGGCCAGAGTTTCGACCAGCGTGAAGCCGGAGGTGTTTCGTGATGTGTTCATGGGATGCCCGCATAGTAGCAAGGGCGGCGCTCCCGGATTCCGCGGCGATATCATCCGTTCGTGCCGTCTCAATTTGAGCCGGAAGGCCTCCCTCCGCGGCTCCGCTGCGCAATCCCAATCTGGTCGCCACACCGCCGTCCCGCCTCATGGGGGGACGGCCAGAGGCGACCAATGAGCTCCGCTAATGCCGCTCCGGGAGGCCTTCCGGCTCAAATTGAGACGGCACTCAACGGGCGATGATGTTCTAGGACGTCACCGAACCTGCGGGAGGTTCGACCGCTGCGCAGACCTCCTCGAAGGTGGTGAGGCCGAGGGCGGCCTTGATGATGCCGTCCTCGAAGAGGGTGCGGCAGCCGCGCTCGCGCAGGTGGGGGAGGAAGGCGTCGGGCTGCGCGCGGGTGGCGACCAGGCGGTCCAGGCCGGCCAGCGGGAAGACCTCGATGATGGCCGTCCGCCCCTGGTGGCCGCGGCCGTGGCAGAGAGCGCAATCGGCCCCGGGCTGCGCCGCGAGGAAGCCGGCGCGCCGCCCCCCGAGGGACTCCTCGGTGAGCAGCGGATGAAACCGGGCTTCCAGGGCGGCGGCCTGCGGATGGGGCCGCCTGCAATCCGGGCAGGGACGGCGGACGAGGCGTTGGGCGATCACGCCCTTGAGGGCCGACGCCAGCATGAGCGGGTCGAGACCCACCTCCGTCAGCCGCGCGATTGCGCCGAGCGCGTCGTTCGTATGCAGCGTGCTGAAGCAGAGCCGCCCGGTCAGCGAGGCCCGCAGGGTGATCTCCGCGGTCGGCCGGTCCCGGGTCTCGCCAACCAGGAGCACGTCGGGATCGTGCCGCAGGACGTGGCGGAGCAGCTCGCCGAAGGTGCGGCCGATCCGGTCGTCGACGGCCAGTTGCAGGAAGAAGCGGGGATTCCGCAGCTCGACGGGATCCTCGAGCGTGACGATCTTCAGCCGGTTGATCTCCTCCGGCGGCAGGTTGTTGAGCATCGAGTAAAGGAGCGTCGTCTTTCCCGCCCCGGTCGGGCCGGTCACATACACGAGCCCGTTGGGCAGGCCGAGGAGCCGGTGCAGGTGCGCGATATCCTGGCGAAAGAGCCCCATGTCCGCGAACGAGCGCAGCCCGGCGCGCTCGTCGATGATCCGGACGACGATCGACTCCCCGTTGACCGCCGGGATGCAGGAAAACCGCAGGTGGTAGGACCGGGAACCGCACTCCAGGGAGCCCCTTCCATCCTGCGGGAGCCGGCGCTCGGCGATGTCCATCCGCCCGGCGATCTTCGCGGCCTGCACGAGGGAGTCCCTCAGGGATTGGTCGACGAAGCACTTGTGGACGAGGAACCCGTCGATGCGCTGCCGGACGTCCAGGCTCGAGTCCCGCGGCTCGAGGTGCAGGTCGGTCGCGCGCTCCGCGACGGCCTCCCGGACCAGGCTCTCGAAGAGGTCGCCCGCGTTGATGTTGGCGACTGCGGGGGCGCGCCACGCCTCCTCGATCAACCCGAGGATGTCCCGGCGCGGCGCCACGTGCAGGGACACGTCGTGGTCGGGAAAATCCCTCCTCGCGTCGGGCAGCCCGTAGTCCGCCGGGTCGGCGACAGCCACGTCCAGCCGCCGGTCGGCCCGGCGGAAGGGCAGGAGGCACTTTTGCCGGGCCAGGGCGGGGGACACCAGCCGCGCAGCCTCCCGGTCCAGCGTGCCGGGCCCCAGGATGGCGTTGGGCAGCCGGTGATGCCGCGCGATCAGGCCAGCCAGGGGGAGCGGGCCCGCCAGGCCGAGGATCTCAAGGATCGAGGCAAAGCTCTCGGATGGGTTCTTTCTCCAGAACCGGCGGGCGCTTGCGAACTGCTCCTCGGTGATCGCCTTCGATGCGACCAGCGCGTGGCCGAGCCAGAACGGGTCGCGGTCCGGCGGGGGTGTCATCCGGCCGTCTCCGCGGTCAGGAAGATCACCAGCTCGCTGCGGGTCCTCGTGGCCCCCGAGGTGCCGAAGGCCCTTCCGAGCAGGGGGAGGTCGCCGAGGATCGGCAGCTTCTGCGACTGCGAGGCGGTCTCCTCGTGGATGAGCCCGCCGATCATCACGGACTCGCCGGGGCGCAGCCGGGCGATCGTCGAGAGCGACTTGATATCCATCCGCGGCGCCGTCTGCTGGCCGTCCGGCGAGGTGTCCACGCCGATCAACTGGCTGATGGCCGGCAGGACGTCCACGGTCACCGAGCCGTCCCCGTTCACGACGGGCGTCACGTACAGGACCGTTCCGATCGTGATCGCGTTCTGGGAGTAGCTGGACTGGGTCGTGGAATAGGGGTTGGTCGCCGCATTCTGGTTGATCGTGGTCGCATTCAGGAGGGAGAAGAAGGTCTGCTCGGTCCCGACCTTCACGAAGGCGGTCTGGTTGCTCAGGCTGATGACCGACGGGTTGGAGACGGCGCGCACGTCGCCCTGCTCCTGGAGCGCGCTGATCGCGGCCGAGACTTTGCCCGCCGACAGGATGCCGGAGACGCCGGCCGGCCCGAGGGCCTGGCCGTTGATCGTGGTGAAACCGGTGTTCGTCGAGAGGCCGCCCAGGCCGATTCCCCCGATCCGCGTTGCCGCCAGGGTCCAGTCCACCCCGAGCTGGTGCTGCGCGTTCAGCTCCACCTCGACCACCCGTGCGGAAATGCGCACCTGCCGGGTGATCCGCCGGTTGACCAGCTCGATGAGGGCCCTGAAGTCCTCCTGCCGCTCCGGGCCCGCGGTGACGATGGCGACGCCGGCCAGCTTGTTGACGGCGACCGACTCGCCGGGCTGGGCCATTCCCGAGAGCTCGGACAGGATGTCCGACCAGAATGTGCTCTGGTTCTGCTGTTGGATGGAGATGTTCGTCTGGTCGTTCTGGCCGGGCAGCCCGCCTGCGGCCGTGGCCGCGGCGCCGTACACTGCCATCCCTGTGGCGCCCGCCGGTGCCCCGGCGGCCTGGGCGGAGAGGACGACGTTGCTGCTCCCCTGGGCGGACCGCGTCATCTGCGGGTAGTCGATCTCATAGAACCGGACGATGTTCCGGCGCAGGACGACCAGCCGTCCCTCGCGCGCCCAGTAGAAACCCTGGGACTTCGCGAGGGCGTCGACCGCGTCGCGCACCGTGGCGTCCCGCATCTCGAGCGTGACATCGCCCTTCATGGACGGGTCGAGGACGAAGGTGACGCCGCTGCTGCGGCTGAGCGCGAGGAACGCGGCGGCGACGGGAATCCGCACCGCCCTGTAGGAGGCGAGCGGGGCGTCCAGGGGATCGGCCGCCGGCGCCGCGCCGCCATCCAGGTGGTAGGCCGGCAGGAGGACCCGGGTGTCCGCCATCGCCGGCTGCAGCGCCGGAACCAACGCGACCGCCGCCATGAGTAATTTTCCCATGCCGGGATTATAGCAACCTGCACTTGCCTCGCCCCATTCTCCTTACTAATTCCTACTTTCCCCTTTCGGTTCTCCCCCATCCCCATGCTCCCCGCACTCCCCCACGGGCAGCCGGTCGCCCCGACGCTGACCGGTTTGGACTGGTTCGCCATCGCCGTTTACTTCGGCCTGCTGATCGGCGTCGCGGCCTGGGTCGTGCGAAAGGGCAGGGACACGGCCGCCGATTACTTCCTGGCGGGGCGAAACCTGGGCTGGTGGGTGATCGGGGCCTCGATCTTCGCCTCGAACATCGGGTCCGAGCACATCGTCGGGCTCGCGGGCTCGGGCGCCTCCGACGGGGTCGCCCTGGCCCACTACGAGCTCCACGCCTGGTGCCTGCTCGTCCTGGCCTGGGTGTTCGTGCCCTTCTACTCCCGGTCGCTCGTCTTCACGATGCCCGAATTCCTCGAGCGGCGCTTCAGCGCCCCCTCGCGCTACGTCCTGTCGATTGTCTCGCTGGTGACCTTCGTGGTCACGAAGGTCGCGGTGGGGATCTTCGCCGGCGGGGTGGTCTTCGCGACGCTCCTGCCTGAGATTCACGCAACCGTGCTCGGGTGTCCGGTCAACAGCTTCTGGATCGGGTCGGTCGCCGTCATCGTCCTGACCGGCCTGTACACCGGCCTGGGCGGGATGCGCGCCGTCGCCTACAACGACGCGGTCCAGGTGGTTGTCCTGATCGGCGGCTCCGCCCTGCTGACCTTCTACGGCCTCCACCGGCTCGGCGGCTGGTCGGAGCTGCGGCGCCTCTGCGGCCCGGAGATGTTCAACCTCTGGAAGCCGATCACCCCGGCGGGCGTCCAGGCGACCTGGGCCCCCGTGCTCGAGACCGGCGCGAATGGGGCGCCCATCCGGCAGGCCTGGTATTTCAACGGGAATTTTCCCTGGCCGGGGATGCTCATCTGCGCGCCGATCATCGGGCTGTGGTACTGGTGCACGGACCAGTACATTGTCCAGCGGGCGCTCGCCGCCCCGGACCAGGCGACGGCTCGCCGCGGCGGCATCTTCGCCGCGTTCCTGAAGCTCTTTCCCGTCTACCTGTTCATCATACCCGGGCTGATCTTCTTCGCCCTGGCCAAGAGCGGCCGCGTGCCCCACTTCGGGACGATGATGGGCGCAGACGGCCGGCTGGTCCCGGCAGAGGCCCAGGCGGCCTTTCCCCTCATGGTCAAGTACCTCCTTCCGCCGGGACTCCGGGGAATCGTGGTCGCCGGCCTGCTTTCCGCCCTCATGGGCTCCCTGTCGGGCGTTTTCAACGCCTGCTCGACCCTCTTCACCGTCGACCTCTACCAGAAGCTTCGCCCGCTGGCCTCGCAGCACCAGCTCGTGAGGATGGGGCGCATCTCGACCGGGGTGGTGGTCGTCGTCGCGCTGGCGTGGATCCCGGTCATCCAGGGCGCGCGCGGCCTCTACAACTATCTCCAGTCGGTGCAGGGGTACCTCGCCCCGCCGATCTTCGTCGTTTTCTTCTTCGGGGTGTTCTGGAAGCGGCTCAACGCGGCCGGCTGCCTCTGGGCGATGGTGGTCGGTTTTGCAATCGGGCTGTTCCGGATGGTCGTGGACACCGTCGTGACAATGCGGCTGCCCGGTTTCGAGGCCGGCTACCGTCCGGGGTCCTTCCTCTGGGTCGTCAACAACATCAATTTCCAGTACTTCAGCGTCCTGATCACGGTCGTCTCGGCCCTCGTGATGATCGCCTTCAGCTACGCGACGCCCGCGCCCGATTACGCGCGGATCGGCGGCCTCACCTTCGGGACGGCGTCCGACGAGGATCGCGCCCAGACGCGGGCGAGCTGGCGCCCGCGGGACGTCGTCTTCTCAGCCGTGATCGTGCTGTGCATCCTGGGCGCCTACCTCTACTTCACCGGATGAAGCTGTCGACCCTCCTTTCCCTCTTTCTCTGCCTGGTCCCGCTCCGCGGGACCCCCGTATTGAAAATCGAAGCCGGCGCTGTCGCCGCGCGGGTGAGCCCGACCCTTTACGGGCTGATGACCGAGGAGATCAACCATTCCTACGACGGCGGGCTGTACGGCGAGCTGGTGAGCAACCGGATCTTCCGCGACGACCCGAAGGCGCCGGCGCACTGGTCAGTGGTCGAGCGGGGATCCGGCCGGGGGGCGCTCGCGCTCGACGGAACCCAGCCGATCACCGCGCTGCTCACGTCCTGCCTCAGGCTGGATGTCAGCGCCGCGGCGGACGGGAACACCGTCGGCGTGGCCAACGACGGCTACTGGGGGATCCCGATCCGTCCCGGCACGCATTACCGGGTGTCGGTCATCGCCCGGACCGGCGGCAGCGACGAGTTTTCGGCCTCGCTCTCGGTGGCGCTGGAGAGCGCCGACGGCTCGCGCTGCTACGCCCGGGAGAAGCTGAAGGGGGTTACCGTCGAGTGGAAGAAATACTCGCTTGAGTTGGTCACCGGCGCGGGTTTCCCGGCGGCGGAGGGGCGATTGGTGGTCTATGCGGCGCGGCCCGGCTCGCTCTACCTCAACGTTGTCTCGTGCTTTCCGCCTACCTGGAGGGACCGGCCGAACGGCAACCGGATCGACCTGATGGAAAAGCTGGCGGGGCTCCATCCCGCCTTTCTTCGCCTGCCGGGCGGCAACTACCTGGAGGGCGACACGATCGCGACCCGCTTCAACTGGAAGACGACGCTGCACGGGACCTATGATCGCCTGGGACACGCGCAGCCCTGGGGCTACCGCTCCTCCGACGGCCTCGGCCTCCTGGAATTCCTGGAATGGTGCGAGGACCTGAAGATGCAGCCCGTCCTCGCCGTTTACGCCGGCTACTCGCTGCGCCGCCAGGTCGTCCCGCCGGGATCCCGGCTCCGCCTATTTGTCCAGGACGCCCTCGACGAGATCGAGTACGCGACCGGCGGCCCGGACACGCGCTGGGGCTCGGAGCGGGTTGCCGACGGGCACCCCGCGCCCTTCGCGCTCACCTACGTCGAGGTTGGCAACGAGGACGGTTACGGGAACTACGACGGCCGGTTCGCGCAGTTCTTTGACGCGATCCGGGCGAAATACCCGGCCCTGCGCGTCATCGCCACCGCGCCGGTCACGTCGAGGATCCCGGACGTGTACGACGAGCACTTCTACCTTTCCGCGGCGGAGATGGAGGCCCATGCGCACCACTACGACAACCGCAGCCGGGGGGGGCCGAAGGTCCTGGTGGGCGAGTGGGCCACCGTCTCGGGGACGCCGTGGAAGACCGACCCCGCCCGCCCGCCGACCCCGGACCTCGGCGCGGCGCTGGCCGACGCCGCCTGGATGACCGGCCTGGAGCGCAATTCCGACCTCGTCGTCATGGCCGCCTATGCGCCGCTGCTCGTGAACGTGAACCGGGGCGCCTGGCAGTGGCAGACGAACCTGATCGGCTACGACGGGCTCTCGAGCTACGGGTCGCCGTCCTATTACGCCCAGGCGATGTTCAGCCTGCATCACGGCGACGCGGTGCCGCGGTCCTCGCTCGAGGGCGCGGACCGCTTTTTCGAGTCGGTCACGCGCGACACCCGCACCGGGGATATCTACGTGAAGGCGGTCAACCCCGGACCGGCCGCGCTCCGCGTCCGGATCGAGATCACCGGCATCAAGTCGATTGCGGCCGGGGGCCGGCAGATCCTCCTCGCGTCGGCAAAGCCGACGGACACCAATTCGATTTCCGATCCGGAGCGAATCATCCCGGTCGAGTCGCCCCTCGGGGCCCTGCCCGCCTGCTTCGAGCGGACCTTCGCGCCCTACTCGGTCACGGTCCTGCGGCTCCCGGCGCGCTGAGCCCTCCTGTCTTTCTTGCGCTTGGCGCTGCGGCTGTCAGTTTCCGAGCCCGAATGTACGAGCCGAAGCACAACCACCTCCGCGCCCTTTTCCTGTGCCTGGTCGCGGTCGCCCTCGCGATCCTTTTCGTCGACCGCCCGGCGTCGACCTGGTCGCACGCCCACCTCCAAGGGATCGCGTTTTTCGACGAACTGACCCACATCGTCGATGTTGTGCGATGGGCGGCTCCCGCCGGGCTCCTCCTGGCCGGTGTGGCAGTCTGCGCCGGCTGGCGCCCCGGCAGCAAAGGCATGACGCTGATCGCCACCTGCCTTTCGGTCGCCACGGCCTACGAGGCGAAGGAATGTCTCAAGCGCGCCTTCGGCCGGACCTGGCCCGAGACGTGGGTTGCGAAAAATCCGTCGTGGATCCACGATGGCGCGTTTGGCTTTCACCCCTTCCACGGCCAGGAGGGCTGGTTTTCGTTCCCGTCCGGCCACATGACCGTCATGGCCGCCATGGCGGCGGCGCTCTGGTCGCGCGTCCCGTCGCTGCGCTGGGCCTGGGTGACGCTGGCCGGGCTGGTTGCCCTGGGGCTTTACGGCTGCGACTACCACTTTGTCGGCGACATGCTCGCCGGCACCTTCCTGGGCATCGCCAGCGCGAAGGGGGTCCTCGCGCTCCTGTTCCGGAAGTGAACGCCTACTCCCGGGCGCCGGTGTCGGTGCGAAAGGGGGAGAGGGGCAGGCCTGCCCCGTTCTCGACCGAGACGAGCGGGTTTGGCGCCCAGGCGTAGCGGACCGCCGCCGGCGCGGGGATCGAGTGGTTCCAGACCAGGATGTCTGATCCCTCGATCCGGCTGTCGGCCCAGGCCCAGTCCCCCGAGGCGCCGCGGATTGCGAACCTCCCCGTCCAGAATCGGCCGCGCACCCGCAATCCGGCCGCGTGGTCGAACTGGAGCCGGATCCGCGAGCCCTCGATGCGGTAGCCCCGGAAAATGGGGCTGTCCACCTCGCCCATGGGGAGGTGGTAGCAGTCGCGCAGGGCAAGCCGAGCCAGCCGCTCGCCGACCGGCTTCTTGTTCGGGAAATGTGCGTTCTTCGTGCCGAGGTCGATCGAGACAACCATGCCGACGCCCGGCTCCTCCAGGCCCGCGTGCTGCTGCTCGCGGATGAGGCAGAGGCTGTCGGGCTCGACCGGCCTGGCCTGGGGATCGGAGACCATGTTGTTCATCTCGACAAAATAGAAGGGGAGCTGCTCGCCCCAGTGCGCCCGCCAGTCCCGGATCAGCGCCTGGAACAGCTCGCCGTAGTCCAGCGGACGCCGGCGGTTCCCGTCGGCCTGGAACCAGATGACGCCGCGCAGCGTGTAGGGTTCCAGCCCGTGGATCATCCCATTGTAGAAGCGGGCCGGCACCTTGTTGAAATCCCCGGGGACAAAGGGAACGGGCATCGAACCGCGGTTTTTCACCTGCAGCTCCGGTGTCGGGTTGGCAAGGAACCAGGCCCGGGTGGCGGCTTCGACGTACGCGGTGACGTACGCAACAATTTCCCGGTACCGCTCCTCCACGGCCGCCCCGGCCGCGGTCGCGTCAATCGCCGGGCGCGACATCCAGTACTCGACCGGCGTCCCCCCGACGCATGAGACAACCAGGCCGATCGGCGCGTGCAGCCGGCGCTGCAGCGCGGCGGCGAAATTCCAGGCGACCGCCGAGAATGAGCTGACATTCCCCGGCCCGGCCTCCACCCAGCGGCCGACCACGTCGTCGTCCGGATGGACGAGGTCCCGGGTGGCGACCTCAAAGTAGCGGATCGGCTCGGCCAGGTTCGCCGCCTCGCGGCGGGCCGTCGCGACGTTGCGGGCGACCTGGGCCACCTCGGCCGGATTCGTCGGATCCGCGCCGTATTTTCCCGATATCGAGTAGACCATGTTCGACTGGCCGCCTCCAAGCCAAACCTCGCCGACCAGGAGGTCGGACACGGTCACGGCGGAATCCCGGTTGCTCGCAATCACGAGCCGGCCCGCGGTTCCGGTTGCGAGGGCCGGCAGCCGCCCGGACCACTTTCCCCGGGAATCCGCCGTTGCCTGGAATGCCGCCCGCGCGGCGGAATCGCCGCCGCGGATGAATTCCACGGTGACGCGGGCGCCGGATGTGGCCCAGCCCCAGACAGCCACGGGCTTGCCGGCCTGCAGCACCGCGTGGTCGCTGACAATGGCGGGCAGCCGGATCGCGGCGGAGGCCGAACACGGGGCGAGGATCGCCGAGAGAAGAAGTGGAATGAGTCGATTCAAGGAATGGCGAGCCTGTTCCCAGGTCGCGCGCTTCGCAATTTCGAATCGTGACCGTGCACGAGCCGGCCAACCAATCCATTTTGCGGCAAAAATTGACTGAAGGATCGAAGCCAAATGGGCGGGGTGGACAATCCCTCAAAAAGGATATTTTCCTTCTGTGCGAATGAAACACCGGCATTCGAGCCACCCCGCGGCCTCCGAGACAATCAAGAGCATCCTTCCCTGGCTGGTCGCGGTGGCGTTCTTCATGGAGTCGCTCGACGCGACGATCCTGAACACGGCGGTCCCGACGATCGCCGAGGCGATGCACGTGGTGCCGCTGAGCATGAAGGCGGCCCTGACCAGCTACACCCTGAGCCTGGCGGTCTTCATTCCCATCAGCGGCTGGATGGCGGACCGGTACGGGACCCGGCGCGTCTTCTCGACGGCGATCGGGATCTTCACGTTTGGATCGCTCCTATGCGGCCTGTCCACCAGCATGCACCTGCTCGTCGCCTCGCGCATCCTTCAGGGCTGCGGGGGCGCCATGATGGTGCCGGTCGGCCGGCTGACGCTCGTTCGGACTTTCGCCCGGTCGGAACTGATCCGGGCCATGAGCTTCGTGGCGATCCCCGGGCTGATCGGTCCGCTGATCGGCCCCCTGGCCGGGGGGCTGATCGTCGGCTACTTCCATTGGCGCGTCATCTTCTTCGTCAACCTTCCCATCGGGATCCTCGGGCTCTACCTGGTCTACCGGCACCTGCCGGATTATCGCGCGGAGGAGTCCGACCCGATCGATTTCATCGGACTGGTGCTTTTCGGGTCGGGTGTCGCGCTCCTTTCCTACGTGCTGGAGCTTTTCGGCGAAACCTCGCTGAGCCTGATCGAGATCGCCGGCCTGCTGGCGCTTTCGGTCTGCCTCCTGGCCGCCTATTACGTCCACGGGACGAGCATCGCGCGGCCCCTCCTGCGGCTGAGCCTCTTCCGCGTGCGGACATTCCGCGCGGCCGTGCTCGGCGGCTTTGTGACCCGGCTTGGGATCGGCGGCATGCCCTTCCTCCTGCCGCTCCTCTACCAGGTGGGCCTGGGCTACTCTCCCATCCAGTCGGGCCTGCTGATCATGCCGCAGCCCCTGGCGGCGATGACCCTCAAGTTCACGATGCCGCGGATCCTCGCCCGGTTCGGCTACCGGGCCGTCCTCATGGCGAACACGTTCTTTGCCGGGCTGCTGATCGCGCTTTTCTCGACGATCGGGCCGGGCACCGCCCCGATGGTGATCCTGGCGCAGGCCTTCGCCTTCGGGTTCTGCTCCTCCCTGCAGTTCACGAGCATGAACACGCTGACCTACGCCGACCTCACGGACGGGGACACGAGCATGGGCAGCAGCATGGCCAGCACGATGCAGCAGATGGCGCTAAGCTTCGGCGTGGCCGTCGCCTCACTGGTGACCGCGCTCTTCATCCCCGACCGCTTTCGCTCGAGCGCGCCCGAGATGATCACCGGGATCCACAAGGCCTTCCTTTGCCTCGGGGCGCTGACCGTCGTCTCGACCCTGGTCTTCCGCACGATGCGCCCGAACGACGGAAGGAACGTGAGCCTGCACCGCGAGGTGCCCCAGCACTGACCGGGATTGCACCTGGGAGTCCTGATCCGGGCTAGGCCCGGAGATCCTTCCAGGTCTCGTACACCTGCCGGACATTCTCCGGCCGGGCGCCCGCGCCAAACTCGCACTGCGCGATGCAGCCGCCGTTGCGCCACAGGTTGGCGTGCACGCTGCGGACGGCGCGGTCGATGTCCGCGGGGGTCCCCTCGGCGAGCAGGTGCTGGCGGTCGATCTCCCCCCAGAACGTGATCTTCCCGGCGTGGGGGGCCAGCGTCTCCACGCCCATGCAGAAGAGCTGCGAGTTGACCGCGTCGACGCCGATCTCGACCAGGTCGGGATAGACCGCGGCGATGTGCCCGTCGGAGTGCATGAAGATCTTCTTTCCGGCGCCGTGGACGATCTGCGCGTAGTCCCGGTACAGCGGCTTGAAAAGCTCCCGCCAGAGGGGCGGTGCGATCAGGAGGGCGCGCTGGGATCCCCAGTCGTCCATGAAGCGGATCGAGTCGACGTCCGTCTTCGCCCAGGCCTCGAAGAGCTCGCAGTAGAACCCGTGCAGCTCGCGCATGAAGGACAGGAGCCCCGGGGGCGGGTCGGCCAGGTCGACGTAGAGGTTCTCGGACCCCCGGATAAACTGGAGCTGCTCGAAGGGCCGCGGGCAGCAGCCGGCGAAGGTGAACCGGTCGGTCGCCGCGCAGTCGCGGTTCACCGCATCCCGGTCGATCGTGAGCCACTCGCGCGGGACGTGGATCCGCGCACGGTCCGAGTCCCAGTCGGCAACCAGCGGGTCCTTCACCTCGCCGATGACCCCCCGCTGGATGTTGACGAAGGTGCAGCCCCATTCGTCCGTGAATTCACCCGCGTCGTAGGGGGCGCCGCGGGTCTTCGCCTGGACCCGCTCGTGGCCGGGTATCGCGGCGAAATCCGTCGGGAAGTCGCGATCCAGGGCCGCCAGCGCGGCCGGGTGCCTCTCGGCGGCTATGGGCAGCACCCACAGGTCGCGCGGCGCCCGGGGGGGCGCCGCAAATTCCAGGGTGCGTTTTACGATTTCCCTCGGTGTTGCGCTCATGGGTGTCGATCCCGCTGGTTTTCGGGCTGGCTCATCACTACCGATCGACACCGGCTCACACGAGTCAATCCGGGCCGCGCGCCGCTTCTATTACGTTTGCGGGTGAACACGATTAAAACCTTGCACCTGGCACCGCCGCCCGGGGCGCGGTCAGGCCCACGCGTTCAGCACGCTGCCGATCGGGTCGGAGCCCGAACCCATGGGCGGCGACGAGGTTGAATCGGCCCCTGGCGCCGCCGCAAGCTGCTGCTGGGAGACGCCCTGTGTCTTCTGCTCCTCCGCCTGTTCGACCTGCTGGAGCTCCATTTCAAGCTCCTGCTCAGTCTGGGTTTTCACCTGGGCGCTGTCCTTGCTCTGCTGCTCCGCGGCGATCTCCTTCTGAATCTCCTGCAGTTCCTGCTGCAACTGGGTTGCGCCGGTCGTGCTGGAGAAGGATATCGAGGAGAGGGTCATCGGAGGTTCCTGCAACCTTCCAATCGGCCTGTATTGCCCCTTTCTTAGGGAAAAAACCGACTCCGGGCCCTCCCAGCGATCGCGCAACTAAGGGCAAAAAATGCGCAGGCCGGGGGGCGTCCTGCCGCTATAATGCTATAGTGCTGGAAACAGCCCAAAGGAGCCCTATGCCATGAATACGCTGAACACCAAACCTGAAAGCACCGGCCGCCTCCTGCTCCGCTCATCCTTCTGGGAGTCGGTCCGCGGGCGGGCCGTCTCCCCGGCCGCCGCGGTCGCCTCGGTCCGCAGCGGGTCCTCCGTGTTCATCCACGGCGCCGCCGCGACCCCGACGCCGCTGGTCGATGCCCTGGCGGCGCGGACCGGGCTGTCGGGGGTCCGGCTGTACCACCTCCACACGGACGGGGCGGCCCCCTTCGCCGATCCCGGCCGGGAGGGCGAATTCCGCTCGGTGTCGTTCTTCGTCGGTGCGCCGCTGCGTCGCCCCATCGAGGAGGGCCGGGCCGACTTTGTCCCGATCTTCCTCTCGGACATCCCGAACCTGTTCATAAGCGGCGCGGTGCGGCTCGATGCGGCCCTGCTCCAGCTCTCCCCGCCCGACGAGCACGGGCTGTGCTCCCTGGGCACCTCGACCGACGCGGCGCTTGCCGCCGCGGAGACCGCGCGGGTCGTCATCGCCGAGATCAACGAGCAGATGCCGCGGACCCACGGCAACAATGTCGTTCCCTTCAGCCGCGTGAGCGCCTTCGTGGCCACCGACCGGCCGCTCCATGAGCGCCCGCCGACGCCGGAGACGCCCGAGGACATGCGGATCGCCGACCTGATCGCCGACATGGTGGAGGACGGGTCGACGATCCAGACCGGGATCGGCGGAATCGCCGACGCGGTGCTTGCGCGGCTCGGCGGCAAGAACGACCTGGGCGTCCACACGGAGATGTTCTCCGACCGCGTGGCGGACCTCGCGGAGAAGGGGGTCATCACCAATCGCTTCAAGGTCGTCGGCAAGGGCCGGATCATCACGAGCTTCGTCAACGGGACGAGGCGGCTCTACGACTTCGTCCGGGACAATCCGCGCGTCGCCTTCTATCCCTGCGACTGGACGAACGACACGTCGATCATCCGGCAGAACCCCCGGGTCGTGGCGATCAATTCGGCCGTCTCGATCGACCTCACCGGCCAGGTTTGCGCCGACTCGATCGGGCACCGGATCTACTCGGGGATCGGCGGGCAGATGGACTTCATCCGCGGGGCGGCCCTGTCCCCGGGGGGAAAGCCGATCATCGCGTTGCGCTCCACCGCGGTGAAGGGGACGCGGTCCCGGATTGTCTCGGAATTGGCGCCCGGGTCGGGCGTTGTCACCACGCGGGGCCACGTCCACTGGGTCGTGACCGAGTACGGCGCGGTCAACCTGCACGGCCGGAGCCTCCGCGAGCGCGCCGCCGCGCTCATCTCGATCGCCCATCCCGACTTCCGCGCCGAGCTCCGCAAAAAGGTCGACGATATCCGACACTTCCCGCTGGAATAGGACGGAGCGCCGGGACGATCGAGTTCCGATGTAGCCGGGGTCCGGCCGATCGACTCAGGTTTCAGGTCTCAGGTTTCAGGTTTCGGCAGGTGGCCGTCAGGCCACCTTGGACGCGGACTTCCCCGCGGGCACGAAGAGCAGCTGGCAGGGCGCCTTCTTCAGGACGCCATAGGTCGCGCTCCCGGCGATCAGCTCGTAGAGCGGGCTGTGCGTGGGCAGCCCCATCACGATCAATCCGGCCGCGCTTTCGCGGGAAACCCGGAGGATTTCCTCGGGCGGCGTGCCGGCCGTCACGATCGTCTCGACCTCCAATCCCTTTAGCTTGAACGCGATGTTCTTGAGCCGGTTCTCGGCGGCCTTCTCGACCTCGGTCATCCGGGCCTGGTCGACGGGCAGGGGTGTTCCCATGTCCAGGGGGTAGCTGAAACCCTCCGCGACGGAGCTGAGCGCGGCGTAGTCCGGGGCGACGTGCAGGAGGACGATCCGGCTTCCCGACGCCCGCGCGTGCGTCGCCGCGGCGGCAACCACGGCCTCGGTGGCCGGTGAGAAGTCGACTGCTGCAAGGATGGTTTTCACGGTTCAGGCGGCAAAGACGATGGGGGCGGCCGGCTCGCTGCTGCCGTGCAGCTTTTCCCGGTAGCGGGTGGGCGCCTCGCCGGCGAGCCTGCGGAACACCCGGTTGAATTGGGAGAGCGACTGGAAGCCCGCCTCAAAGGCGGCCTCGCTGATCCGCTTGTGGGGATCGAGGAGCAGGTTCTTCACCCCCTCGACCCGGAGCCGGGCCAAGTACTCGACAAAGGTCACCCCGGTGACCTTCCGGAAGATCTTGCAGAAGTAGAACGCGCTCATGTTTACGGCACGGGCGACGTCGGTGAGGGTCAGCACCTCCGTCTGGTGCTGCTGGATGTAGCTGCGCGCCTTCGCGACGGCGGGCAGCTCGGCCTTGGCGCGGGCCGTGACGAGCTGGTTGGCGATCACGGAGAGGTGCTCGGCGAAGATGGAGAGCAGGCGCAGGATCGAGCTGAATTCCATCCGGCTGAGGACGCGCGTCTGGAAATACGCGGTCTCCAGCTCGGCCGCGGGAATATCGATCCCGGACTCGCGGATGCCCCGGATCGTCCGGGCCAGCTGGGTCTTTGTCGGCCGGCGAAGCATGACCTGCCCGGTCTGAAGGTAGGCGACGATGTTCTCGCCGAGGCGGATCGGCACCGCCGACTCGACCAGCCCGGCGTGGCAGGTGAGCGTGCCGGCCCCCTCGGATGAGGCCAGCTCGACCTTCTCCTGGAGCCGGAGGCAGGCCGCGCAACTGCTGTTGGCCCTGGCCACGAGCGCGCAGAATCCATTCTCCCTCCTGGCGTCGCGCAGCGGCGACTGGAGGGTGCCCACCGGGCGGAGGGCGAGCGGCAGGCCCGTAGCCACCTGGAAGGCCTCCTCGTACGAGGAGTAGATCTCGGATCGCTTCAGCTGCGCGACGATTTCGCGGCTGTGGAGGATCTTCTCGGTGGAGCAGCCCGACTCGCGGCGGTCGCCGGCGGGGGCGGAGGAGGCCGTTGGGGCGTCGAGGGTCATGGATATCATGCCGCGGAGCATACACGACGGGCGGCGCCCCGTGAATTGGAGTCGCCGCCGCATCTGACTAGGTAAAACCCTTAGATGGCTAGTCCGGCGCCGTCTCCACCCAGCGCACGGCGTGCCGCACGAGGGCGGTCGAATCCGAAAGGGCGAGTTTCTCCCGGATGTGGCTGCGGTGCACGTCGACGGTCTTCGGGCTGAGGTGGAGCTGCGCGGCGATGTCGCGCGTGCTCTTTCCCTCGCCGATCAGCCGGAAAACCTCGAACTCCCGGTCGGTCAGCTTCTCGATGGGCGAGGACGACCCGCGCGGCCGGGCCGCGGTGAACGACTCGAGGAGCTTCGCGGCCATCCGCGCGCTGACGTAGGTTTCGCCGCGGAGCACCTGGCGGATCGCGGCGAGCAGGTTCTCTCCTCCGGCCTCCTTCATGATGTAGCCGCTGGCGCCCGCGCGCAGCGCGCGCTCCGCGTAGATCGCCTCGTCGTGCATGGACACGACGAGGACCCGCAGGCCCGGGTGCCGCGCCCGCAGGTCCTTGATGAAGTCCAGCCCGCTGCGGCCGGGCATCGTGATGTCGCTCAGGACAAGGTCGGGCTGCGATTTCCCGAGCGCGGTGAAGGCCTCGGCCGGGTTGCCGGCCTCCCCGCAGACGGCCAGGTCGGGCTGCCGGTCGATCAGCTGGGCGAGCCCGGCCCGCATGAAGGGATGATCGTCGACCAGGAGGACGCTGCGGCGGGCGGGCTGCCCGGCGGAACCTGTCGCCGGGCCGGGTCGCTGCGCCTTCATGACTTGGAGGGAAGCAGGCAGGTGACGGTCACCCCGCCGCCCGGCCTGGATTCCAGGGTCAGCTTTGCGCCGATGAGGTCGGCCCTGTGCTGCATCAGCCCCAGCCCGAGACCGTCCGACGGGCTGCGCAGCATGCCCTTCCCGTTGTCCGAGACATCGAGGCGGAACCGGCCGTCCGCCTTTTCCCAGCGGATCAGGACTTCCGTCGCCCCGCTGTGCTTGACGGCGTTGTGCAGCGCCTCCTGGGCGATCCGGTAGAGGTGCCCCGCCGCCGCGCGGTCCCGCAGCGGCTCCGCGCAGCGGCAGTCGAGCCGCACCTTGAGCCGGCCGATGGACTCCGCCCGGGCGGCCAGTTCCGTCAGCCCGTTCTGGAAGGCCTCGGGTTCCTCGTCGAGCGGGGCCAGCCCCCGGGCAAGCGCTCGCGTCTGGGCGATCGCGTCGCGGAGCATCCCGGCGATCGTCCCGAGCTGCCCGCCCAGCCGGGCGTCCAGCGCCGCCACGTCGTCCTTCAGCCCCACGCACATCAGCTCGGCGGCGGTCAGGAGCTGGCCGACACCGTCGTGCAGGTCGGCCCCGATCCGGCGCCGCTCGGTTTCGCCCAGTTCCAGGATCCGCTGCTCCAGGGCGCGCTTCTCGGACATGGCCGAGGCCAGCGATCGGTCCCGCTCAAGGGTGGCGATCGCCCGCTTCACGACGGAGGGCAGAAGGTCGAGGATCGCGGCGTCCTTCATGACGTAGTCCAGGGCCCCCTGCTTCATCATTTCCACCGCCACATTCTGGTCCCCCTGTCCCGTTATGACGATGAAGGGCACCTTCCGGTCCGTCTTCCTCAATGCCTCGAGCAGCGCGCTGCCCGGCATGTCGTCGAGCTGCAGGTCGAGAAGCATGAGGTCCGGACGCCGGTCGCGGAGGGCCGCGACCGCCGCGGCGCCCGAGGCCGCGACCGCGACCTCGTATCCCTCCGTGCGGAGGCAGTCGGACACGAGCAGGCGCAGCCCCTCGTCGTCGTCGACGACCAGGATCTCCGGGGCGGGTCCGGCGGGGGCCTTCACGCGACCGCGCCTTCCCGCGGATTCCGGCTGGGCAGCGAGACCACGAAGGTCGAACCCTCCCCGTCGCTTTCCACCCGGATCTTGCCGCGCTGGCGATCCAGGATGCGCCGGGCGATCGTCAGGCCCAGCCCCTCCCCGGCGGGCCCGCTGGGGTTCAGCCGGTTGAAAATCTCGAAGATGCGCGCCTGCTGGTCGGTGGAAATACCGATCCCATTGTCCCCGACCCGGTAGATCACCTCGGCTCCCTCGCCTCCCTCGACGGCTCCCCCGACGACAATCCGCGGCGCGCGGTCCGGATGCCGGTACTTGAGTGCGTTGTCCAGGAGGTTGGCGAAGACCTGGCTGACCTGGGCCCGGTCGGCCCAGCAATCGGGAAGGTCCCCGACCCGGACCTCCGCCTTCGCCTGCTCGACCTGGAAGCGCATGGCCGCCAGCGCCTCGGCAAGCAGGGCGTTCATGTCCACGCGCTCGAAACGCAGCGTCTGGCGCCCGAGCCGGGAATAGCGCAGGAGGCCGGTCAGGAGGGCATCGATCCGGGCGGCCCCCGCGTCGATGAAGCGGAGCGACTCCGGGAAGGTCGCCCCAAGGTGCTCCCGGGCCTGGGCCGCCTCCGGCGAGTCCGGTCCGCCGCCGGCGAGCAGGCCGCTGCGGACCGACTCGGACGCCCGGGCCAGCCGCTTGGCGAAACCCTGGATGTTGACCAGCGGCGAGCGCAGGTCGTGGGAGACCGTGTAGAAGATCATCTGGAGCTCGCGGTTTTTCTCCGCCAGCTGCTCGGCGTAGTTCTGCAGCTTGGCCTCGTCGAGCTTCCGATGGGTGACGTCCGTGCGGATCGCCACGTATTGCTCGGGCTTTCCATTGGCGCCCATGCACGGGTAGATCGTCGTGTCGACCCAGTAGATGGACCCGTCCTTGGCGCGGTTGCAGATCTCCCCATGCCACGTCCGGCCGTTTCCGATCGTCTCCCAGAGATTCCTGAAGAACTCCTTGGGGTGGCGTCCGGAGCTGATGATGCGGTGGTCCTTCCCGAGAAGCTCCTCCCGGGAGTACTTGGAGATCGAGCAGAACTTGTCGTTCACGTACGTGATCCGGCCGTCCGGGCCGGTAACCGCCACGATCGAATGCTCGTCGATCGCCGCCTTGATGTCCCGGAGTTCCTTCACGGCGGATTGAAGCGCGCCGCCGGGATTCCCGTCTCCGGGGTCCGGGCGCGCGACGGATCTCGATAGGGCCTCAGGCATCGCCTGCAACCATGCGCGAGCCGCACCGGTCTGACAAGAGCCGGTTGGGGCAGGGGGGGGGCAAGGGTCAAAGCCATCGGCAGTCCGCCATCCGGGGTTGGACGGCGGGTGAGCCTAGGGCATCGCGGGCCTGCGGGCTTCGCGGCGATTGGCGATGGCTGCGCATCTTTTGCGCAGCCGGGCCGCGCTCACCGGGCGGGGCTGCGCGCCATGATCATTGCGCCGCACTGGCGCGGATCGAAGGGATTGCCGCCGAAGTAGTCGGCATGCTCGTAGTTCGCCGCGACCCACTCGAGGATGTCCCTACCTGAACCGGGACTCTCCCCATAGCTGTGGATGCCATAGTCGCCGAGGTCCCGGCTGATGATGACGATCCAGTCCGGCGGGTGCCGGTCCAGGTCCCGGACGATGGCCTTCTCGAGGCCGTCGGCGGTATTCGCCCCATAGAAGGAGTAGGGGGCGACGGGGCTCGGCATTCGGGCAAGGTAGTTGATGATCTCGCCCTCGGGCAGGACGACCAGCGTCCCACCCGGCGGCCTGCGCTCCAGCGATTCGCTGGTCAGGCGCACCATGGCGCCGGTCGGGTTGATCTCCTGCGGAAAGGTGTAGAACAGGTCGCGCCCCCGGCCGACAGGCTCGGTCTTCAGGCTCATGAGGTGGCCGGACAGGGCCGTCAACTGCGCCACGCCGGGCGCCAGCAGGAGCAGCGTGCCGCCCGCAAGGACGAGTCGTCCCCGCCCGGCCAGGCCGATGAGCCCGGGCAGCTCCCCGATCATCACGGCGGGCACGAGGATGCCGGCGAGCGCCGCCTGGTAAAAGCCGTAGTGATAGATCCGCCCGGCCAGGACCATCCGGCCCATCAGGACCGCGGCGAGCACCGGGATCAGCAGGCGCAGCGTGCTCCCCTCCGGGAAGCCGCCCCATTCGCGCCGCAGGGCAAGCCGGAAGAAACCGAAGGCGCCGTAGGCGAGGGTGAGGCCGAGCAGGCAATGCCCGATGTTGGTCCATGCGATCCCGCGGCAGCCCAGCCAGAGGCCCCCCCCCCGCGGCGATCCCGGCCGCGAGGTTCCGGAACCATGGCCGGGGCGCGCGCTCCGCGGTCCAGGCGAGGGCGCAAAGCGACCCGACCAGGAGAAGACCCAGCAGGGTGGCAAGCCCGTGCTCGGCCAGATGGCGCGGGATGTTGTCGAGGCCCAGAAAGCGCGCCTGGACCCGCTCGTTGATCTGGCGGCCGGTCGTGCCGGCGCTCAGCCACACATGGCCAGCCATGCCGATGCCAGCCCGCCAGCCCACCCGGCGGCTGAACCACGCCGCAAACAGCGCGGTGGGAAGGAGGGCCCCGGCCGCCCACGCTGCGGCGGCCGAACCGGCCGGCCTGCCGCCCCGGCGGATCCGGATCGCGACCGCGGCCAGCGTGACCGCGGCGCCGGCGAGCATGATCTCTGGCTTCAGGACCGCGGTAAGCCCGAAGAGCCCGCCGGCGACGAGGCTGCGCGCGGCCGACGGCCGGCCGACCCAGCCGTCCAGCGCGCCGAGCAGCAGGAGGCAGACGAGCACGCCGTGCGTCGCCTCGTGGCAGTACGGCGTGGCGTAATTGTAGTTCCCGATCGTGATGTACTGGGAGAAGCCGAAGACGGACACGAAGACGGCGGAGGAGGCGAGGGCGGCGCCCGGACCCCAGGCACGGCGGAAGTGGCGGTAAATCAGGCCGGTGATCGCGGCAAACACCGCGAGATTGGCGGCCACCAGGACCATCAGGCCCGGGCCGAAGACCGAGAAGAGCGCCGCGTTGAAGTACTGCGACAGCGGGCCGAAGATGTCGTTCACGTCGCGGTAGAGCAGGGCGCCGTTCGCTATCCGCCAGGGCACGTAGAGCTCGCGGCTGAAGTCGACGAGGGTGTCGGGCCATTTCCGCCACGATGCGGCGAGGAGCCAGGCCGCCAGCCCCGCGACCGCAGCCAGCCCGAGCCACTCCGCCTTCCGGGAGAGCCAATGCCGCGGATATTCCGAAGGAGTGCCCAAGGGACGGATTTATCGGGCAGGAAGGCGGGGGCATCAAATCCTTTTGCTGCGCGCCGCAAACTTGCCAATTTTCATTCTCCCGCCTTCGCTCCCCAAGCCCCCGATGATCCGCCCCGCCACACCGGCCGACGCCGCCGCGATCTGCTCGATCTACAATCCGTACGTCCTGCGCACGCCCGTGACCTTCGAGGAGGAGGAGGTCGGCGCCGCCGAGATGGCGGCGCGGATGGCCGAGGTCCAGCGGGAATTCCCCTGGCTGGTCCTGGAGCGGGAGGGCCGGGTGGCCGGCTATGCGTACGCCGGCCGCTTCCGCACCCGCTGCTCCTACCGGCACACCGCCGAGACGACGGTCTATGTCGAGGAGGCGTCGGCGGGCCGGGGGATCGGCTCGGCCCTTTACGGGACGCTCATCCCGATGCTCTGGGATCTGTCCATGCACAGCCTGGTCGCCGGCATCGCGCTGCCCAATCCCGGGAGCGTCGCCCTTCACGAGAAGTTCGGATTCCGCAAGGTTGCGCACCTGGCGGAGGTGGGCCGGAAGTTCGACCGGTGGATCGACGTCGGCTATTGGGAGTTGATAGGAGAGCGGCGTGCCCATTGATTTTACCGACGATGAGACACCTGGTCACCGGCGGGTCTGGATTCCTCGGGGCGCTGATCAGCCGGCGCCTCGCCGAGCGGGGCGAGAGCGTCCTCGCGGTGGACGTGCGCGAGGACAGCGCCCGTCCGGCGGGCGTCGATTTCGCCGTCTGCGACGTCCGCGACCGGAAGCGCCTGGCGGAGCTGATGCGCGGGATCGACATCGTCCACCACAACGCCGCGCTGGTCCCGCTCACCAAGTCCGGCCGCGAGTTCTGGAGCGTGAATGTCGAGGGGTCCCGGGCGGTCGCGGAGAGCGCGGCGGCCGCCGGGGTCTCCGCCTTCATCCACATGAGCTCCAGCGCGATTTTCGGGATACCCAAGGACGCGCCGATCACGCTGCGGTCGAAGCCCGCCCCGGCCGAAATCTACGGCCGCTCAAAGTGGGCGGGCGAGCAGGCGGTTGCCGCGGCCTGCAGCGCGGGCGGGGTCCCGCTGATTGTCATCCGGCCGCGGACGATCCTGGCCCCCAGCCGGCTCGGGATCTTCCAGATCCTTTTCCAGTGGATCCGGGAGAACCGGAACGTCTATTGCATCGGCCCGGGCAACGCCCGCTTCCAGTTCGTCCACGCCGACGACCTGATGGCCGCCTACATGCTGGCCCTGGACAAGCGGAAGCCCGGGATTTACAACGTGGGCACCGACCAGTTCGGGTCGATGCGTTCCGCCCTGGAAAACCTCATCGCCTTCGCCGGCTCCACGTCGCGGGTGAGGAGCCTGCCGGAGCGCACCACGATCCTCGCGCTGCGGGCCCTCGACATCCTCGGGCTGAGCCCGCTCGCGCCCTACCACTACCTCACCTACAACGCCGCGTTTTACTTCGACATCGAGCCGATGCTGGCCCTTGGGTGGAAGCCGCTTTATTCGAATGACCGCATGCTTCAGGAAAGCTACCAGTGGTTCGTCGAGCACGGGAGTGAAAAACCCGGCGATGGGGCCTCTCCGCACCGCAAGGCGGTGAAGGAGCGCATCCTGGGGCTCCTGCGGCGGCTCTCCTGACCGGCCCGCCGCGCACCCCACCCGGACAACCGACACGACGATGGACACCCCGCCCGACGTTCCGCCGCCCCTTTTCGTGGACCTTGACGGGACGCTCACGCCCACGGACCTCCTTTACGAGACCCTCCTGGCCTATCTGGGTCGGAAGCCCTGGATGCTTCCCGCCTGCGCGCTGTGGCTCGCGGCCGGCCGGGCGCAGCTGAAGCGGCGGTTGGCGGAACGAACCAACATCCCGGTCGAGAGCCTGCCCTACAACCGGGAGGTGATCGACTGGATCCGCGCGGAGAAGGGCGCGGGAAGAAAGGCGTACCTTGTTTCCGGCTCGGACGAGTTGCTGGTCCGGCGCGTCGCCGCGCATCTCGGGCTCTTTGATGCGGCGATCGGCAGCGACGGGGTGACGAACCGGGTGGGCGCCGCCAAGCTGGAGGCGATCCGGCGGCTTTGCCCGGGACCCTTTGATTACTGTGCCGACTCGCGGACGGACTTTCCCGTCTGGCGGGAGTGCCGCGAGGCGATGCTCGTCAACCCGTCCCCCGGGCTGAGGCGGGAGGCGGAGCGCGCCTTCCGGGTCGGCCGGATTTTCACCGTGCCCCGTGCCGGCTCGCCGGCGCTCGACAGCCTGCGCCCGGTCCAGTGGGTCAAGAACCTCCTGATCTTCCTGCCCCTGGTGACCTCCCACCGGATCGGCGACCCCGGGGACCTGGCCTCCGCCTTCCGGATGTTCATCGCGTTTTCCCTGGTCGCCTCCTGCATCTACGTCGTCAACGACGTGGTGGACGTGGACGCCGACCGGATGCATCCCCGCAAGAGCCTCCGGCCCTTCGCGAGCGGCCGGCTTCCCCTGGTCTACGGGGTCCTGATCCCCGTCCTCCTGGCCGCCCTCGCCGCGCTCGTCGCCGCGCCGCTTCCCGCGGGCGCGGGGGCCGTGCTGGCGCTGTACGCGGTGCTCGCGCTGGTCTACTCGTTCCGTCTGAAGCGCCTGGTGCTCCTCGACGTGATGACCCTCGCCCTCCTCTACACGCTGCGGATCGTCGCGGGCCACGCCGCCACGGGGATTCCCTATTCGCCCTGGCTCCTGTCCTTCGCCGTGTTCGCGTTCTTCAGCCTGGCCTTTTGCAAGCGCGTCTCGGAGCTGCACAACCTTCACCTCAGGGGGGGGCGGTCTGCGCCGGGGCGCGGTTACGGCACCGACGACCGGCTGGTCGTCACGGTGGCCGGCGTGGCGAGCGGCTTTGCAGCCTGCATCATTTTCCTCCTCTACCTGGGAAGCGACGCGGTGCTGAAGCTCTACGGGCAGCCCGAGCTCCTCTGGCTGCTCGTCCCGGCATTTCTCTATTGGATATGCCGGATCTGGATCCTGTCCGGCCGCGGGCAGATGGATGAGGACCCGATCATCTTCGCCCTCCGGGACCCGGGAACCTATGTGGTCATCGCCTGGTGCGGGGCCTGGCTCCTCCTGGCGGCGCACCAGTGGTTTCCGCCGATCGAGTTTGCCCGTTGACCATGCGTCGCTTCACGACGGACACCCTCGCGGCCATCTGCGCGGAGATCGGCCGCGGCGAGGACGCGGCAGGGGGCGGGATGGCGGCGGGACCGTGGGACGATATCGCCGCGTTCGTCGCCGGGCAGGTCGGGAGCGCGCCGGCGCACCTGCGCGTCGGGCTGGGCTGCGCCACGGCGGCCTTCGGATTGTGCGGGCTGCGGCACGGAGCCCCTTTCCACCGGCTGGGACCGGAGCTGCGGCGCCGGCAGATGGACCGCTGGCGCTCGTCGCGGTTCGGGGCGGCGCGCGACCTGATGCGATTCTACGACAGCCTCTGCCTGGTCGCGCTGTATTCGCGCCCCGCCGGGGCCCCAAAGGATTCCCGTGCGCGCTGATCCGGAACTGCGCTGCCAGGAACTGGTGATCGGCTCCGGGCCGGGCGGGGCGATCACCGCCTGCCTGCTCGCGGAGCGGGGCAGGGATGTCATCGTCGCCGAGGAGGGCGGGGAATATCCGCCCGGGTCCTGCGAGCCCTTCAGCATCGGGGAAATGCGGCAGAAGTACCGCTCCGGCGGGCTGACGGTCGCCCTGGGGAGCCCGAAGATCGCCTATGTCGAGGGCCGGGTCGCCGGCGGCGGCAGCGAGATCAACAGCGGGCTTTATCATCGGCTGCCGGATGGGATCCTCGAGGACTGGCGCCGGGACTACGGCGTCCTCGGCGCCGATCCCGCCGGTCTTGATCCCCACTGCGCGGCGGTCGAGCGCGACGTCAACGTGTGCCTCATGCCGACGCCCGCGGGCCGGGCCTCGCTCAGGCTCGCCGCGGGCGCCGCTGCGCTGGGCTGGCGGGCGATGGAGGTCCCGCGCTGGATCCGCTACGACGGCACGCGCGACGCGGCGGGCGTGGCGCAGGGCGTGCGCCAGTCCATGAGCCGGACCTATCTCGCCCGGGCGAGGGCGGCCGGCGCGAGGATCATTACGGGCGCGCGCGCGCTGAGGCTCGAGCGGCGGGGGGATGGCTGGGTCGCGGAATGCCGGATCGCCGGCACCCTGCGCCAGATTCGTGCCGGCCACGCCTTCGCGTGCGCGGGGGCGGTGCACACGCCGTTCCTGCTTCGCAACAGCGGAATCTCCCGGAATATCGGCGGCTCGCTGGCGATGCATCCCACGGTCAAGGTCCTCGCCCGGTTTCCCGACGAGACGGGCAGCCCGGAGCCCGGGGTCCACCAGGTGAAGGAATTCTCCCCGAGGATGAGCTTCGGCTGCTCGATCGCGTCGCTTCCCCACGTGATGCTCGGGCTGGTCGACTATCCGCGGCACCGGGCGCGGATCCGGGAGCAGTGGCGGCACATGGCCGCCTACTATGCGATGGTGACCGGGCCGGCGACCGGGCGGATCCGCCCGGTCCCCTTCAGTGGGGATCCCCTCGTGCGCTACCAGATCCGTCCCGCCGACCGGGGCGACCTGGCGCTCGGGCTCCGCCGACTCTGCCGGCTCCTCTTTGAGGCGGGGGCAGTCGAGCTTTTTCCCTCGATCGCCGGCATGGAGCCGCTGACGAGCCCGGACCAGGTCGCGGGGCTGCCCGATTTCCTGCCGGCGGACCGGGCCAGCCTCATGACCATCCACCTGTTCTCGTCCTGCCCGATGGGTGAGGACCGGCGGGTGGCGGCCTGCGACAGCTTCGGCCGGGTCCACGGCGTTCCCGGGCTCTCGGTTCACGACGCGAGCCTGCTGTGCACCGCACCCGGCGTGAATCCCCAGGGCGCCGTCATGGCCTTTGCCCGCCGCAACACGATGCGCCACATCGAGGCGGGGCGCTTTTGACTGGCCCCGCGGCGGGGGGTGATTAAACAGTCCCGGATGCGTTGGATCGGGTTTGCGCTGGCGTTCGCCCTCGTCGCCACAGCCTATTTTTACCGTCTCGACCGGCCGCTCCTCTGGGGGGACGAGGGCCACACCGCATCCCTGTCCCGGGGGATCCTGCGGACGGGGATACCGACGGCGTACGACGGGCGCAACCTGGTCCTCTTCGACATCAGGGCCGGCCTCAACCGCAGGCTGGTCAGCAAGGAGGTCCCCTGGGTCCAGTGGTATGTCGGCGCCCTCTCGATGGCCCTCTTCGGCGGGGACACCGCCGGATTTCGGGCCCTCTTCGCGCTGGTCGGCCTGCTCTCGTTCGTGCCGCTCTGGGCCGCCCTGCGCGGCCGCGTGAAGTTTCCCGGGGCGGTCGCCGCGCTGGCGCTCATGGCGCCGCAGGCGGTCCTTTTCGACCGGAATGCGCGGTATTACCCGATCATCGTCTTCCTCTTTTCCTGCCTGGTCTGGCATCTGTCCGCCTCGTTCCGGAACCGGCGGGTCCGCTTTGGGCTCTCGACGCTGATCTTTGTCCTGCTCTTCCACACGCACACCCTCATCGCCCTGGCGATCGCAGCCGCGCTCGGCGCCTACTGCCTGCTCTGGCGGCGCGGGGACCTGGCCGGCTACGCGGGCTCCGCGGCGATCGGGTTTGTGTCCTGGGCGGCCTGGTTCAAGGCGCTCGGCCCGCCGCTCACGGAGAGCCCGCTTTACCAGACCTGGGCGCCGGTCAACGGGCTTGGGGACTGGTGCGCGGTCTTCCTTCGCGCCGTCCTGGCGATGATCGTGGACATGGACGTTGTCGGTTCGCTTCCGCTCCTGCTCCTCGCGGCGGCGGTCGCCCTGCTTGCGGTTCGAAACCGCCCGGGGCCGCGGGGACTCTGCGGCGAGCCCCTGGTCGGCTTTGTCCTGATCGCGCTGCTCGTCCAGGCGCTCGCGACCGCCGCCATCTCCGGCACCGAATCGGAGTCGAAGTTCGCGGTCCTCCGGTACATGCCGCACTTTGCGGTCTTCGGCATGGTCGCCTGCCTGGTCGTCCTCGACCGGGCGGTGGCCGCCCCGGTCCCCTGCGCGGCGCTGTGCGCGTTCGCGGTGGCCTGCAACCTGGGCACAGTTTCCTACTGGACCCGGCCCTTCGGGCGCAGCGTGCCGCTCTCCTGGGCGGCCCCGGTCTACAGTGACATCCTCAACCCGGCGCCGGAGGCGCTCGACGATGTCATCGCCGAGCTCAGGCGGCGGGCGCCCCCGGCAGGGGCGGGGGACAGCGCGATCCTCGCCGTGCCGCCCTGGACGCAGGCGACCCTGGTCTTCTACCTGGGCGACCGCTACATCATCCCGCCCGACTATATCCACCGGCCCGGTCCGCACGACGACCAGGGGGAGCCCTGGATCCTGGCGACGCTCGGGCAGGAGGCCTACGCCCGGCTCTTCGCGCCGCCGTTGTGGATGGTCGACTCCCTGAATGTTTTCCCGGATACCCCGGAGGGCTGGCGCAAGGCGGCCGTCATTCCCTCCGGCCGGGCGCGCCCCGACGATGGCGCGCGGCCGGAGCTCACCCGGCACTCCTTCAACGGGCGCACCCCGGCGGCGGCGGTGACCGTCTACCAATGGGCGGGCCGTTGAGCGCCCTGCGACCCGCCCTCCTTGCGGGGGCGGCGGCGGTGGTCGTCGCCGCGATGGCGGCGATCGCCGGCTCTGTCGGGTCGCGCCTCGTGTGGAGCGCGGATCCGGCCGACGCCCCCTACAACCTCCTGGTCCGCGGCTTCCGCGAGGGCCGGCTGTCGCTCGCCCGGGAGGTCCCGCCCGGCCTGGCCGGGCTGGCCGACCCGTACGACCCGGCGGCCAACGAACGGTATCGAGAATATCCCTACAATCTGCACGACCTGAGCTACTACCGGGGCAGGCTGCACCTCTATTTCGGCGTGACGCCCGCCCTGGTGCTCTTCTGGCCCTGGGCCGCCGCCACCGGCCGCTACCTGCCGCAGGCGGCGGCGACCGCCGGCTTCTGCGCCGCCGGCTTCCTGGCGACCGCCGCGCTCCTCCTTTCGCTGCGCCGCCGGTTCTTTCCGGGGACGGGGACGGGGGTGGCCGCGGCCTGCCTCCTGGCCCTCGGCCTGGCGAACGGGATCCCGGTCCTCCTGCAGTGGTCGAACGCCTACGAGGTCGCCGTCGCCTGCGGGTACGCGATGGCGATGCTGTCCCTGGCCTGCGTCCACGGCGCCCTGGCCCGGCCGTCCCGCGCGGGGGCGTGGCTCGCGGCCGCCAGCATCCTCTACGGACTGGCGGTGGGCGCGCGCCCCTCGCTCCTCTTCGGGGCGGCGATCCTGGCGGTTCCCGTGGCCCTGGGGTGGGGAGGCGGCCCGGGGCGGGCGCCGCGCCCGGCGACCCTTCTGCTCTGCGCGGCGGGCCCCCTTTTCCTGATCCTCTGCGGGCTGATGGCCTACAACGCCCTGCGCTTCGGGAACCCGCTGGAGTTCGGGCAGCACTACCAGCTTCTCGTGGGAAGCTACCGCGGCGCCGCGCCCACCTTCAGCCCCCGCTACCTCGGGTTCAACCTTCGGGCCTACTTCCTTGAGCCCATGCGGATCATCGGGCGCTTCCCCTTCGTGGCCGACGCGGCCGCCGGGCCCATCCCGGCCGGGCACGGCGCGGTCGAGAGCCCCTTCGGCATCCTGGCGGACGTTCCGCTCGCGTGGCTCGCCCTGGCCGCCCCCCTGGCCTGCGCCCGCAGGGATTCCGGCGATCGCCGGGCGCTCGGCGGGCTCATTGCGGCCGCCGGGCTTCTCTTTGCAGCGGGGGCGCTGACGGTCGGCTGCTACTGGTGGACATCCGCCCGCTACGAGGTCGACTTTCTTCCCGCGCTGGTGCTGCTGGCGTTGCTCGGGATCCTCGGGCTGGAGCGTGCCCTGGCGGGCCGGCGCGGATCCCTGTGGGCGGCGCGCTGCGCCTGGGGAACGCTCCTGGCCCTCTCGGTGGCATTCAATCTTCTCGCGAGCTTCGAGCAGCGGGCCCGGCAGTATTCCAACCACGGCGAGATGATGCTCACCCTGGGGCGCTTTCCGGAGGCGGTCGCCGACTTCACCGAGGTCCTCCGCATCGACCCGGATGCGGCCGACGCCGAGCGGAGCCTGGGGTTCGCCTTGGTCGCCGCCGGCCGCCAGCCGGATGCCGCCGCCCATTTTGACCGGGCGCTGCGCCTGGGCGGCGGAAGGGGGGGGCGCGGCCCGAGCGTGCTTCACTCCTTCGAGGACGGGGAGATGATGCTCTCCGCCGGCCGGTACCCGGAGGCGATCGCGGCCTTTGGCGAGGCGCTCCGGCTGAACCCCGGCTACCTCGAGGCCCGGCTGGAGCTGGCCGACGCGCACGACAGGGCCGGGCGGACGGGCGAGGCGATCGCCGACCTCAGGGAGGCGCTGCGGCGGGAACCGGGATCGGCCGATGCGGAGAACCTGCTCGGGCTCTGTCTGGGCAGGACGGGCGCCCGCGACGAGGCGATCTCCCACTTCGGGCGGGCATTGGAGCTGAGGCCCGGCTTTGCGGACGCGGAGAACAACCTCGGATTCGCCCTGGCGGCGGCGGGACGGTACGCGGCCGCCGAGGGGCATTTTCGGCGGGCGACCGGGCTGCGGCCCGGCTTCGTGGAGGCGTGGGCCAACCTTGGGTTCGTCCTCGCGGCGACGGGCAGGCGGGGGGAGGCGATCGAGGCCTATCGGCGGGCCGTGGCCATCACGCCCGGCTACGCTGCGGCCGCGGATGGGTTGAAGCGGCTGGGAGCTGCGCCCTGACCCGCAGGAAACCGGGCTCGAATGTAGCCGGGGTCCCAGACCCCGGTGCATTGGAGATCGGCTCCGCCTCCGGGGTCTGGGACCCCGGCTACATTCAGCGCGCGCCGGGTCCGCCGCGGGGTGCCAGTTCCGCCGCCTTTTTGAATTCCTCCGCCGCCTGCGCAGTGAGGCCGGCCGCCCTATACGCGTTCCCAAGCAGCAGGTGCGCTATCGGCTCCCGCGGCCTTATTCGGGCTGCAGTCGACAATTCCGCGATCGCCTCGGGCACGCGGCCCGTCGCCAGGAGAATGTTGCCCAGGTTGCCGTGGGCCTCCATCGCGCCGGGATCCAGGCGGATCGCCGCACGGTAGCAATCCGCAGCCTCATCGAGCCTCCGCTCGTGCAGGTAGGCATTGCCCAGGTTGTTGAACCCGCGGCTGTTTTCCGGCCGCGCCTCCGTGACGGAGCGCCACATCGCCTCATCGTCGCCGTACACCGCATTCCGTTCGCCGGTCAGCAGGGCGAGGACCGCCGCCACCGGGACCAGCAGCAGCAATCCCCGGCGTTTTCCAAAATGGTGGCAGACCGCAACCGCGCCGGCGGCGACCGCCGCAAGCGACAGGTACATGCGGTGCTCGACGATCACCTGGAAGTAGCCTGGAATGATGGAGGTGGGAGCCAGGATCGCCAGGAACCACGCGCCGAGAAATCCCCATGCCGGCCGGAGCCGCAAGGCGACAAGCGTGCCGGCGACCAGGGGAAGGACGACCAGGCCGAAGGGCAGCGCCTCCGCGACCGTGATCTGGAAGGACCCGTAGTCGAAGACCAGCGGGTGTGGCCAGACAGAGAGCCGGAGGTAGGTCGCAACCGCCTTGAGCTGGACAAGCCAGTAGGCCCAAGGGGCGATGCCGACGTTGAAACCGGCGGAGCCCCCGCGGCTCCAGCCGTTGCCCGCGACCAGGACGGCGAGCGGAATCCAGGTCGCCATCAGGCTGAGGTGGAATCGCCAGCGCCGCCGCCATGCCGCGGCGAAGGAGCCGGAAAAGAAGGTGCGGTCGCAGAGAAGGACCATGATAGGTGCAGTCGCCGCCACCTCTTTGGTCGCTGCGCAGCACAAGCAAGCGGCGACGGCAGAAACCTGAAACTTGAAACCTGAAACCTGAGTCGGGCCCTCGACCCCGACGGAACGGACAAAGAAGTAGAGGGTGAGCAAATAGAACAGCCCCATTAGCGATTCGACCCTTTGGATGATGTAGGTCACCGCCTCGGTCTGGAGGGGGTGCAGTCCCCAGAGGGCGGCGATGAGGGCGGCGGCGAGGGTGCCGTCGCCGGCGAAGCGGCCCTTGAGCGCCGGGGACATCAGGATGCGGCGGGCCGCCCCGAAGAGCGCCAGGGTCGCGGCGATGTGGATGAGCAGGTTGACCGCGTGGTACCCTGCCGGTTCGTAACCGCCGAGCGCGTAGTTGAGGGCGAAGGTCAGGTTGGCCAGGGGACGGCCTCCCGTCGTCACCGTCCGTGGAGGAAACAGGGGAGCCCACGGCGGCCGGAAGGAGCGCACCGAGGCGTTGGCGAGGAGGGAGGTGTTGTCGTCGTAAAAATAATGCCCCGAAAGGCTGGGCGCATAGGCAAGGGCGACAGCCGCGGCGACGAGCACGGCCACCGGGACGACGGAGCCCCGGTCAGGCGGCAGGGGGCGGGGATTGGCGGGGCGCCTGGACTTTTCCCGGCTCATCGCGCCGCCCAGGTCCCGAGCGCCTTCAAAACCTCCCCGAAGACAGCCTCCCAGTCGCCGGCGCGCGGCTGGCGGAAGAGACGCATCGTCGGGTACCACGGGCAATCCGCCCGCTCGAGCATCCAGCGCCAGTCCGGAACGTGGGGCAGGAGGACCCAGGTCGGCCGGCCCATGGCTCCGGCCAGGTGCGCGATCGAGGTGTCGACGGCGATCACCAGGTCGACCTCCCCGATCAAACCCGCCGTGTCCGCGAAATCCCCGATCCGGTCCGTGAAGGACGGGACGCCGGAGGCCGCCAGGTCGGCCTCGTCCCTCTTCCGGATCTCCTTCTGCAGGCAGATAAACTGGAGGGGGATCCCGTCGGGAATCATCCGGAAGCGCTCGAAGGGAATCGAGCGGTTTGCGTCGTTGGTGTGGCCCGCGAACCCCGACCAGGCCAGCCCGATCCGGGGAACACCCGAGGTCCGCGCGGGCAGGAAAGGGTGGGCGCCCGCCGGCGGGCGCAGGTACGGTACGTCGGAGGGAATCGTGTGCAGCTCGGTCTCAAAAGCGAGCGCCAGGCTCGGCACCGTGCAGATCTCGTCGCACTCGGGGACGGGGCCCTCCGTCGAGTGGACGGCCTCGACGCCCGGAAAGGAGGCCTGGAAGATCCGGATGAGGGGCGGCGGCGCCTCGAGGTGGACCTTCGCGCCCAGCGCGACAACCAGCGGCACGAAGCGCGCGAACTGCATCATGTCCCCGAGGCCCTGCTCGTTGCAGATGAGGATGGTGCGTCCGTGAATCGATCGCCCCCCGAGCCAGGGCTTGCGCTTTCCGATCCGCTTGACGCCGGTCAATCCCGCCGCCCAGCGAGCCTCGTAATGCCGCCACCCGGCGAGCAGGTCCCCCATGAGCAGGCGTGCGAAGGCAAGATTGGTCCGGATCCTGGCGTTGTGCCGGTTGAGCGCGATCGCCCGCTCGTAGGCCGCGATTGCCCGGAGCGGCTCGTTGCGCTGCATGTGCGCGGCGCCGACGTTGCTCCAGGCCTTGGGATGGTCCGGATCGATCCTGAGCGCGTGCCCGTAGGCGGCCATCGCCTCGTCCACGCGGCCGGCGAGCTGGTGCGCCGTTCCCAGGTCGTTGTAGGCGTCCGCATATTCCGGCTTGAGCTCGAGCGCCGCCTGGAACGCGATGACCGCGTCATCGAAGCGCTTCTCGCGGATCCGCTGCAGCCCGACAAGGCAGACCTTTCGGACCAGGTCGTCCCGTTCTTTTTCCGCAGGGGTTCTCACGGCGGCTGTCCCATCCTTTCGAGCAGGCCGCGGGCCGCGGGGTTTCCCGGCTGGAGCCGGAGCGCCTCCCGGAGGTGTGAGACCGCCTCGTCCGCCTGCGCGGGGACGTTGGTCATCAGGAGCGCGACCGCCAGGTTGACGTGCGCCGCGGGGTTGGCGGGCTGGAGGCGCAGGGCTTCCCGGATTTGGTCCGTCGCATCGCCGAGCCGGCCGGGCACATCCAGGAGCGCCCCTCCGAGATTGTTGCGGGCCTCGGCGTAGCCGGGGTTCAGCCGCACGGCGGCCTCAAACTGGGTGATCGCCTCGGGCGAACTCCCCGGAAGCTTCTCGAGCGCGTTCCCCAGGTTGTTGTGGGCCTCGGCAAAATCAGGCTTCAGCGCGATCGCGCTGCGGTAGGCGGCGATCGCCTCCCCAGTTCCCCCCGCACTCCTCTCGAGGGCGCAACCCAGGTTGAACTGGGCCTCCGCGTACGTCGGCCTGAGCCGGACGGCCTCGCGGTACTCCGCGATCGCGTCGTCGAGCCGACCGGCCCTCCCCGCGAGCACATTGCCCAGGTTGTTGCGCGCCCTCTCGTTCGACGGGCATTTGGCCAGCGTGTCGCGCCAGAGGCCCTCCTCATCCGCGTAGACCGAGTTCCGGCGGACGGTCGCCCATCCCAGCACGGCGGCGAGCGCCAGGAGCGCGGGAAGGCTCCGCCTGCCCAAAAGCGCGTGGAGCCCGGCGGCAAAAGCGACGGCGACGGCCGCCAAAGGGAGATACATCCGGTGCTCGGCCATGGGCTCGGTGGCCACGGGGATGACGCTCGAGCTCGGCGCGAGGATCACAAAAAAGCAGGCCCCGAGGAATCCCGCGGCAGGCCGCCGGACCAGGGCCCATCCCGTGGCGGCTGCCAGAGAGATGAGGACGGCCGCGCCGGCCGCGACCCGGCTGTTCGGGAAGCCCAGCGAGGTCCCGTAGTCAAACACCAGCGGGCTGGGCCAAAGGCAGAGCCGAAGGTAGTGAGGCACGGCCGCCAACTGGTCCCGGGCGTAGGCGCCCACGGAGACCCCGCTGCCGAAACCCGCGGTGCTGGCCCGGCCGTGGGTCGCCAGGACCAGGGCGGCCAGCGGGATCCAGGTCGCCATCAGGCAGAGGTGAAACTTCCGGCGCCGGGCCCAGGCCTCACGGAAGCTGCCGGCTGCGAAGGTTCGGTCGTAGAGGAGGAGGAGGATCGGAAGCGTCGCCGATACCTCCTTTGTTGCTACGCAACACAAACAGGAGGCGACGCTAAAAACCTGAAACGTCTTTGCAGAGACCTGAGACCTGAAACCTGAAACCTGAGTCAAACTATCGGAACCGATCGAACGAATGAAGAAGTAGAGGGTTAGGAGGTAGAAAAGGCCCATCAGGGACTCGGCTCGTTGGATGGTGTAGGTTACCGATTCGGTCTGGAGGGGGTGGAGGGTCCAGATGAGCGTGATCGCCAGGGGGAGGAGGGGATGAAACGCGGGCTTTGCCGGGAGAAGGGCGAATGTGCGGCGCAGGATTCCGAAGAGGGTCAGGGCTGCCAGGATGTGGATGGCCAGGTTGAGGGCGTGATAGCCGGCGACGTTCGTTCCGCCGATTGCGTAGTTCAGGGCGAGGGACAGGTTCAGGAGGGGACGGCCCCCGGCGGTCGTGTCGGGCGGGGCCCAAAGCGCGCTGCCCCAATGGCGGATCGACGGGTTGTCCACGATCGAGGGGGCGTCATCGAGGACGAAGGGGCACCCAAGCGTCCGCCCGTAGGCGGCAATCGCGGCGAGGGCGATAAGCGCGCCGCCGATCAGAACGGGCTGGAGGGGAGCGAGGTCGGGAGTGGGAACCGGGCCGCCGGCGCTCGTATTTCGCGATGCCATTCAAAGGGGACTACCAACGAGCCCGGCCCTGATCAATACCGCTTGCGGGGCGGCCGGCCGGCGCCGGAAATCGGCGTTGCCATCGAAACCACGGGACGGGCAGAATTTTCGCGATGATGCTTACCCCGAAATTTCAGCGCCGGCTCGCCATCCTCGGCGCGGCGGTGGCCCTTTTTGCCATTTTCGGCTTCGTTGTGCTGCCGCCGATCGTGAAATCGCAGATGGAGAAGCGCCTTTCCTCCGCACTGGGGAGGGACGTCACCGTGGAGAAGGTTCGGATCAACCCCTTCGCGCTTTCCCTTTCCGTGGAGAACTTCGCGATCCGGGAGAAGGACGGGACCCGGGTGTTCCTCGGCTGGCGCCGGCTCTATGTCCGGGCCGACGCCCTGTCGTCGATCTGGGGAGCGTGGACGGTCGGCGCGATCGACCTGGACGGTTTCAATGTCCGGGTCGTGCTCAATGCCGACCAATCGATGAACTTCTCGGACCTGCTCGCCAAGTTCGCGGCCCCGGGTTCGCCGGCCGCTGCGGCCCCGGCCCAGCCGTCCAAGCCCGGCCGTCCGATTCGGGTCCGCCGGCTGGAAGTCTCCGGCGCGCGGCTGGAATTCTCGGACCTGTCCCGGAAACGCCCCTTTGCCACCACGGTCGGCCCGCTGACCTTCGGCGTAACGGAATTCCGCACGGCGGGCCAGGTGGGCGCGCCGTACCGATTTGAGGCGGTCACGGAGGCGAACGAGCGGTTCACCTGGTCGGGAACGGTCCAGGCGGACCCGGTTGGATCAAGCGGGGATTTTAGCGTGGAGAACGTCGTCCTGGCCAAGTACGCGCCCTATTATGCGGATCGGTTGCGCGCCGAGCTCGCCGGCGGGCTGCTTTCAGTCAGCGGCCATTACGATCTGAGCCTGGCCGACGGCCGACGCGTGGCAAAGCTCGCGAACGGGACCGTGAAGCTGCGTGATTTCAAGCTCCTCGAGGGCCCCGGCGGACCTGCGGCGGTCGAATTGCCCCGGCTCGACGTGACGGGCATTGCGGCGGACGCGCTTTCCCGGAAGGCCGCAATCGGCTCGGTGGTCCTCGCCGGCGGGCGCATCCGCGCCCGGCGCGAAAAGGACGGGACGATCAACCTGCTGGCGATGCTAGCCCCGCCCGGCCCCGCCGCCGCCCCGCTGGCTGCCGCACCCGCCGCACCTGCGTCCGCTTCAGCCGCGGCCCCGCCGCCCGACGTGACAGTGGGGGAATTCGCGATCAAGGGCTTCCAGGTGGACGTCGCCGACCTCGCCGGCCCGAGGCCGGCGGAGCTCGCGCTCGGCGCTGTCCGGTTCTCGCTCAGGGACATCTCGCTGGCGCCGGGCGCCCGCATGCCGCTGCAGCTTGCCTTTGACTGGGCGCCCCACGGCAGCGTGCGGGTCGACGGCGAGGTGGGAATGTCGCCCCTCGAGGCCGACCTGAAAACGAGCGTGACCGGCTTTGATCTCCTTCCCCTCAGCCCGTACCTCGAGCAGTTTGTCAACGCCCGCATCACGCAGGGCTCCGTCACCGCGACCCTCGCCGTCACCGCCCGGATTTCCGGGGGCAAGCCGCCCGCCGCAACGGTCGCCGGGGATGTCGCGATCGACCGGTTCGGGCTGGTCGACGGGGCCAGGAACAAGGAGCTCGCCGGGTTCGCCTCCCTTTCGCTCCGGGGATTGCGCGCGACGACTACCCCCGGCCTCAGCGTGTCGCTCGCCGAGATCGCGCTCGCCGGCTCCTACGCGCGGATCGTCGTCAACGGCGACAAGACCGTGAACCTCTCCGCGGTGATGCGCCCCGGCACCCGATCCGCGGCGGCGTCGCCCGGCCCGGCTCCGCTGCCGGCGGCCTCCCCCGGCCCGGCGCCCCGGATCGAGATCGGCAAGGTGACGATATCCGGGGGCAACTACCGGTTTACCGACCGCTCGCTTGAGCCCAACGTGACGATGGCGATCACCGGGTTCGGCGGCACGATCACGGGGCTCTCGTCGGACAACGTCGCCAAGGCGGACCTGGACATCAATGCGATGGTCGACGATTCCGGCCCCATCTCGATTGTGGGGAAGCTCGATCCCCTCGGCGCGAGGAAGACCGTGGATCTCAAGGTGAAGTTCAGGAGCGTCGACCTGGTGCCCCTCGGCCCCTACACCGGAAAGTTTGCGGGTTACGATCTGGCCCGCGGGCAGCTCTTCGTGGACGTGAACTTCCTCCTGGATGGGAAAAAGATCGACGCGACGAACGTCGTCACCCTCAACCAGTTCACCTTTGGCGACCCGGTGAAAAGCCCCGATGCGACGCACCTGCCGGTCCGGCTGGGCGTCGCCCTCCTGAAGGATGTCGACGGAAAGATCGTGATCGACGTGCCGATCCAGGGGAGCACCGACGACCCGAATTTCAAGATCGGGAAGATGGTCCTGCGCGTCGTCGTGAATCTCCTCACGAAGGCCGCCGTGTCCCCGTTCTCCCTTGTCGGCTCGATGTTTGGCGGCGGGGGAGAGGAGCTGGCCTACCAGGAGTTCGACCCCGGCGCGTCCGATCTCCAGCCGGCCGGCATCCGGAAGCTGCAGACCATGACAGCCGCCCTGACGAACCGACCCGGGCTCAGCCTCGACCTGGAGGGGAGCTGCGATACGGCGGCCGACGCCTACGCGCTCAGGCGCCTGAAGCTTGCCGACCAGGTCCGGCGGGCGGTGTGGGAGCTCAAGCGCCAGTCCAACCCGGACATCGCGCCGCCCGACCGCCTCGTCGTCGCGCCGGGCGAGACCGCGGCGATGATCAAGAGGCTCTTCGACGCGAAATTCCCCCCGGGCACGAAGTTCGGCACGCCGCTGCCCCAGCCCCCGCCGATCGTCGCCCCGCCGCCCCCGCCGGCCGGTTTCCTCAAGCGCCTCCTGGCGACGCTCACCTTCCGGCCCCTGCGTGAAAGGCGGGCGGCCCGGAAGGAGAACCTGCGCCAGGCGGCCGCCTACTCCGGGCAGGTCGCCGCGGCGAAGGCCGCCGGATTGCCGGTCGCCGAAATGGCGGGCCGCCTCGCCGAGACGATCGCGGTCACCGACGACGACCTGCGCGGCCTGGCCGCCGCGCGCGCGCAGCGGGTCCGCGACTATCTTGTCACGACCGGCCACATCGGCGCGGACCGAATCTTCCTTTCCCAGGGCCGCGGGACAGCGATGCCCGACAAGGGCCCCCGGGTATTCCTCAGCTTCCAGTAACCACCGCAGGGCTCCCATCTTCCATCCATGCCATCGACACCCGCAGCTCCCCACGTCTGGAAATTCTTTCGCACCGGAGGAATCGACCAGGTCGCGCTTGAGACCGGCGCCGACCTTCTCGCCCTCGCCGAGCTCGACCAGGAGCTCTGGGTCGCGCTCAGCTGCCCGGTGAAGGGCCTGGAGCTCGACGAGCGGACGCTCGCGGTCATCGACACCGACGGAGACGGCCGGATCGGCGTGCCCGAGGTGATCGCCGCCGTCAACTGGGCGGCGGCCCGGCTCAACGATGCCGGGGACCTGCTCAGGGGCTCGGGGACCCTGCCCCTGGCGGCGATCAACGCGGCCACGCCGGAGGGCGGGGTGCTTCTCGGTGCGGTGAGGCGCATCCTGGCGGGCGAGGGCGTGAAGGATGCGGCCGAGATCACCGTGGCGCAGGCGGCCGACACAGCGAAGGTCGTGGCCGCGAGCCCGCTGAACGGCGATGGCATCATCCCGGTGGAGGCCACGGACGATCCCGCCGTGCGGGCGCTCATCGGCGACATCATCGCCTGCGTCGGGCAGGTTGCGCGCGGGTCCGCGTTCACGGGCATCACTGCCGCGAAGGTCGAGGCATTCTTTGCCGAGGTGACGGCCTATGTCGCCTGGTCGGACCAGAAAGCATCGCAGGACTTCGCGGTCCTGGGCGACGGCACGGACGGCGCATTCGCCGCCATCAAGGCGGTCCGCGCCAAGGTCGAGGACTACTTTGCCCGCACCCGCCTGGCCACCTTTGATCCCCGGGCGACGGCGGCATTGAACCGCAACGAGTCCGAGTACCTGGCGATCGCCTCCCAGGAACTGAAGCTCTCGGCCGACGCGCTGGCCGGTTTCCCTCTCGCCCGCGTCGAGCCCGGCCGGCCCCTTCCCCTGGCGGAGGGGGTCAATCCCGCCTGGGCGGACGCGATGCGGGCCCTCCGCGAGAAGGCTGTCACCCCCGTCTTCGGCGCGGACAAGGCGAGCCTCTCGGTCGAGGATTGGTCGGAGCTCACGGCCAAGTTCGCGGCCTTTGCGGCGGGACTGGAGGCCAACGCCGGGCGTGCCGTCGAAAAGCTCGGGCTGGCCCGGATGAAGGAAATCCTTGCCGGGCCGGGCCGCGCCGCCCTCGACGCGCTGGTGGCCCAGGACAAGGCGCTTGAGCCGGAATTCAAGTCGATCACCGACGTGGAGCGGCTCGCCCGGTACTACCGCGACCTGCGGACGCTGCTGCACAATTTCGTCAATTTCGGGGATTTCTACTCCCCCCGGCACTACGCCGCCTTCCAGGCGGGCACGCTTTTCCTGGACAGCCGCTCGACCGAGCTGTGCATCCGGGTCGAGGGCGTCAGCCCGCTTGCGGCCATGAGCCAGATGTACATCGCCTACTGCGCCTGCACGCGCGCGGGCGGGGGGGCGACGATGACGATCGGCGCCTGCTTCACCCAGGGCGACGGGGACTACGTCTTTGTCGGCCGCAACGGCGTGTTCTACGACCGCCGGGGATGCCTCTGGTACGCCGTCGTGACGAGCATCGTGGACAACCCGATCAGCATCCGGCAGGCGTTCTGGTCCCCCTACAAGAAGACCCTCCGGTCCATCGAGCAGTATTTCGCCAAGCGCGCCGCGGAGGCGGACGCGGATGCGAGCGCCCGGCTGATGGCCGCGGCGGAAAGCATACCCCCGCCGTCGCAGGCCAAGGCCGAGCCGAAGAAGTTCGACCTGGCGCTGATCACCGGGATCGGCGTGGCGATCGGATCGATCGGCACCTTTCTGGCGGCGATATTCACAAAGTTCGTCGACCTGCCGACCTGGCAGGTCCCGCTGATCCTGGTCGGGATCATGCTCCTCATTTCTCTCCCTGCGATGCTCATAGCTTGGCTCAAGCTCCGGCAGCGCACCCTCGGTCCCATCCTCGAGGGCAACGGCTGGGCCATCAACGGCCGGGTCATGATCAATATCCCCTTTGGCGAAGCCCTGACGAAGCTGGCCGCGCTCCCGCCGGGCTCGAAGCGCTCGCTGGAGGACCCCTATGAGGACAAGGAGGCCAGGAGCCGCCGCCGCAGGGCCGCCTTTCTCCTCATCCTCATCCTCCTTGCGGCCGGCGCGATCCTCATCCGCTGGGACCACAACCGGCGCGGCCATTATTTCTGGGAAAAGCCCCCTGTTGCCGCCCCCGCCAAGAAATAACCCCGCCGGGGTTTGAAGGATCGACAGGGGTGTCTGCCCCCGCCCCCGAGGCTTGAACGATCGACTCAGGTTTCAGGTCTCAGGTCTCAGGTTTCTGCCCCCGCCCCGCCTCCTCCCATCAGGCTAACACCCCATGACGCCAGGGGACCTTTTCGGTTATGGTTCATTTCGGTCGGTCAGGTTCGGAAGCGCGCGCCCACTGCCGATGACAAGCCAGATTCGAGCGCACCATTCCAATTCGTCACCCATTCGCAAAATGAAATCAAACCGCGTCCCCCTGAAGTCCAATCACACCGCATCCGCCCAGACACACGACGACCTCCTCGGCGACCTGCGCAGGCTCGTGGCCGAGGCCGAGAAAATGGTTGGGGAATCCCCGGACGCGGACGGCGCGGACACCCCCGAAACGCTGCGCGCGCGTTTTGACGCCGCCCATGAGCGCATCACCGATCTTTACGAGAACGCCAAGGAGAAGGTTGTCGGCGGGACGAAACACGCGGACAAGATCATTCGCGCCAATCCCTACCGGTCGATCCTGGTCGCGACCGGCGTCGGCCTGCTCGTCGGCGTGCTTCTTGGCCGCCGGAGCCGATAATCCCCCGCTGAGATGCAAACCGGGTCTCCGGCTTCCCCGGGCCTTCTCGGATCCCTCCGGGCGCTTGGCGACGGTCTCCTGGCCGGCGTCCACGACAGGATCCGGCTGGTCGGATTCGAGCTGCAGGAGGAAAAAATCCGCCTGATCCGGATAATGTTCTGGATCACGGCGGTCGTGTTCACCGGCATGCTGGCGGTCTCCTTCGTGAGCATAGCGCTCGTGTACCTATTTTGGGAGAGCGCCCGGTTCGCCGTCCTCGGCGGGTTGGCGCTGGCGTACGCCGGGGCCTTTGTCGCCACTTGCCTCGCGTTCCGCCGCTTTCTGGCGCGCCAGCCGCAGTCCTTCGCCTCCACCCTCCGGGAACTCGACCGGGACCGCTCATGTTTTCGCGAGGAGAGCTGACCGCGCTTGCCTCGGGCAAGGCTGCGCTGCTCCAGCGCATCGAGGCGAATCGGGACCAATGTGCGGCGAAGGCCCGGCGCATCGGGCGTTCGGTCCGGTGGTTTGACCAGGCCCTGGTGCGGTGGCGGAGCCTCTCGCCGATCATCAAGTTTGCAGCCTTGCCCATCGGCTCATTCCTGCTGACGCGCTGGCTCGGGTCCCGTGCGCGTCGGCGGGAGCGGCGGTAACAAAGGAAAAATGAAGGAAACGGCCCTGCTGTTCGGGGATGCGTTCAGGAAATGGTACGCAAAGGATCCGTTTCGGGAAAGCGCCGTGATTGCCTACTATGCCGTATTTTCATTGCCCGGATTGCTGGTGCTCGTCATCGCGCTCGGCGGCCATTTTATCGGGAGAGATGCGGTAAGCGCCCATCTGCACAGCCAGATCAGCGAAACCATGGGAAATGGCACCGCCGACCAGGTGCAGGAAATGATGGAAAAAGCCGACGGCGGCAAGGATTCCACCTGGGCGACGATCATCGGGATAGTGACCATTCTTTTTGGCACCACGGGTGTGTTTGTTCAGCTCCAAAAATCCTTCAACATCATATGGGAAGTCAAAGCCACGCCTTCCAAATCCGGCGTCTGGGCTTTTCTTCGCGACCGTCTCTTCTCATTCGGGCTCATCCTTTCAATTGCCTTCCTTCTTTTGGTGTCGCTGGTGATCACGTCCGTCCTTTCAGCGATGAGCAGGTGGATTGAGGCGCACTGGCCCGGATACATCATGTTCCTTTTCCACACCGCCGATTTCATGATCTCGCTGACCATTATTTCCGTCTTGTTTGCCTTGATGTTCAAAGTTCTGCCCGATGCCAAAATAAAATGGTGGTATGTCTGGGTGGGGGCATTCGTCACCGGTTTGTTGTTTGAAATGGGCAAGTTCGGATTGGGATTATACTTCGGAAAGGCTCAACCCGGGGCGGGCTACGGGACTGCGGGATCGGTGATCCTCATCCTGCTTTGGGTATCCTACTCCTCGATGATCGTTTTCTATGGCGCCGAATTCACCAAGGCGTTTGCCGATCGTTATCACGGCAACGTGGCGGCGGTAAGGAATGCTAAAAAAGTCGATCGTCGTGAAAGCTGAGGGTTCGGCGGGGGGCTTGGGCGTCTCACTTGCTATTATCCCTGCATGAACAAAATACCCGCCTCATTCCACGGCCGGTTTTGCCCCTCTGGCGGGCGATCCCGGCTCATGCTGGCAGCCTGTCTGGGACTTTTTCTCGTTGTCGGCGCCGCCCATGCCCAGAGCGCGAGCTCCGTCTTCACGGGTCCGCAAAACATGGATCCCGGGCTCCAGAATGGGCTCAACAACCTCACCGGGTACATTTATTCGATCCTCAAGTTCCTGAGCCTGATCGGGCTGGGGGTCGCGTACTACTTCGTGATGCACCACGGGGTGGGGAAGGCGATCCTGGCGACCGTGGCGGCGGTTCTCCTGTGGTTCGCCCCCGTCGTGGCCAACATCGCCCAGAACCTCGGCAGCGCCGCCGCCCAGCAATCGGCCGCCAGCGGCATGCCCGGGGGTTGAGGCCCGCCCCCAATTAGCCCTTGCCACCCCCATCCGCATTCCGTTTGCTGACCCTTCACTTGTCGGGCCGTAGCGTAGTCTGGTAGCGCGCTTGCATGGGGTGCAAGAGGTCGTGAGTTCGAATCTCACCGGCCCGAATCTTTCCCGCTCTTGCGGGAAAGATTCGCCCTCCGAAGCCCAACGGGCGTAGGAGGGCCCGAACAACGGTGATTTCTGTAGCCGGGGTCCGAGACCCCGGCCCGGCCTCCCGGAGGCCGGGGATCGGAGAAACGAAATTAGGACCCCAAGCACCGGGGTTCCGTCTTCACTCCGTTTCGCCGCGACAAGCTTTGGACCCCGGCTACAATCGATCTCCCCCGGTTCCTTCGTGACACCCCCCGTCCATCCGCGATAATCCTTCCCCGGAACCGCTCCCCGATGAAGTCCATCCCCCTGGCCCTCACCCTCGCGTTCACCCTAGGCGGATTCTCCGCCCGGGCCGCCGAAGTCGTCAATACCCAGGGCTGGTGCACTGGCGAAACCGGAAAGATAACGATTGTTTCGCAGATGAGCCCGTCGGACACGGCTGCGTGGGCCGACCGAATGAACCAGTTCGTCTCGGCCATGAAGGGAAGGCTCCCCGGCGACTCGCGCCTCCTCGGGCCGCTCACCATGGTCCTTTTCTCCAGCCGCTCCGATTTTTACGACTCGTCCCCCTTGTTGAAGGGCGGCGACCGCATCCAGAACCTCAGCTCCTTCTCGTATACCGGGGGCTGGGGCGCGATGGAGGCGGTCTGCGACGCCGAGTCGCCCGAGTTGACCCAGCGCGCCGTTCTTCGCGATTGCGCGGATTGGCTGCTGAGCGGCTACCACCACCACCTCCCGCGCGCCCTGCGTGCGGGCATCGATGAGGTCTATGGTGCGTTCGCCGTCGAGGGCGGCCGGGAGGTGTTTGGCCGGCCCCCGCGGAACTGGACTTCGTATCTTCAGCGTGCCGCCGGGCATCCGCTTTCAAGTTACGGGCGTTTCCTGAAAATCGAGGACCTTCTCGCGGTGGGCGACATGGATCCCGTCGCCGATCGCCACGGCATTCAAATGTTCTTCATCGAGTCCTGGGGGCTTGCCCACTTCCTGATGGTTTCGAAGGACATGGCAAACGAGCACGCGATGGATCGGCTGTTGAAGGCGTTCGCCCGCAAGGCGATCCCGCACGAGGCCCTGAGGATGGCATTTGGCGATGAGGCGGACACGATAAATTCCGAGTTCTACAATTACATCCGGGGAGGGGATTTCTATGAGGTGGCCCTCCCGGTCGAGCCGCCGCCGGCATTGGCGCCGCCTGCGCCCGCTGCGCCGGCCCTGGTCGCCTCGGTGTTGGCACGGCTCGAGGTTTGCGCGGGCCACAAGGATATTGCCCGCGCCTATGCCGAACAGGCGGTCAACCTGGCGCCCGGTGACCCAAGTTCTCACGACGCAATGGCCTTGGTCGATTTCGAATCTGCCCGACCGGAGGCTGCCGACGCCGACTGCCGCCTGGCAATTCAGCTCGGCACCCGGAATGGATGGACTTGGGAAATCGCATCAGAAGAGGCCGCCAACAGGGGTGCGCAGGGATCCCCCGGCCCAACCCAGGCCCGCGAGGCCATCAACGATGCGGAACGAGCCATCATCTGCAGCCGGGGACTTGAAATCGCCTACCAACGGATCGCAGCCCTGGTGGACACCGCCGACCATGTCACCGAGTCCGACGGAAAATTCCTCGCCCTGGGCGCGACCCTCCTGCCCGACAACGGCTGGATAGAGATCGGCTGGGCGCGATGGGCGCGCCGGGTCAAGGGCAACGACCAGGCCCTGCGAATCATCGACGACGTCATCTCTCGGGCCGGCGCCGTCCCGGACGCGGCGATCCGGCTCGCCCGTGATCTCCACCGTGAATGGTCCGCAGGCTCCGGCTAGAGCCTCGTCTGCGCCCCCGCATACCTCATCGGCGACGGCTTTGGCTCCAGCGTGTTCCTCACTGATGGGACGGTTCTTGGCAGCAGGGCCTTGTGATGACCCAGATTGCCGAATATCATCGAATAACCGGCCGGGTAAGTCGAACGGAGCCGCGCGCCGTTCCCGATCTCGGCGATGACTTTGCGGTCATGCGAAAGCTCGGCTCGCTGCCGTCTGCGGGGTAAGTCGATCCATCCGCGCTGCGCCGCGCCCGATAGAGCGCATGGTCGGCTTGCAATCGACGGCTCTATCCTAGAAAATCCAATTAATTAGAGTGCCGAATCCATTCGGGTATTCGAGTGCCAATCTTAAGGGGTCGCGCCGCTACTTGTTAATTCCGGGTGATCCGGTGTCCGCTACGGGCTGACGTGCACTTGCCATAATGAGGGATGGTGCGCAAACCGAGGATCGAGTTCGAAAGGGCACTTTACCACGTCATTAACCGTGGAAATTACCGGTATGACGTGTTTGAAGATGAAGGTTCGGCTCGGGCGTTCGAGGATACACTTTTCGAAGCAGCCGAGCGGATGGGTTGGCTGTTGCACGCCCACATGGTGATGCGCAACCACTACCACCTGGCGCTTGAGACCCCACGGGCCAATCTGAGCCAGGGTCTTCACTGGCTCTCGAGCACGTTTTCCACGCGCTTTAACCGCTATCGCAAGGAAAACGGCCATGTCTTTCAGGGAAGGCCAAAGGCGTTGCTAATTGAATCAGGCATCTCCCTGGCCCGGGTTGTGAATTACATTCATCTCAATCCGGTTCGAGCAGGAATTGTAACCGTTGAGAACCTCGTCCAATACCCATGGAGCAGCTATCGGCGGTTCTTGAAGGCAAATAGGCCTGCTTTCCTTGTCTGCCAGGATTGGCTATCCGAACTGGACCTCACCGACACTCCTGAGGGCTGGAGGGACTACGCTGCGCATCTGGCGGGGCTGGTTGATGAAAAGGCGAATCCCGAACAACAGGAGCTAGCGGGCTGCGAGTCGGGTTGGGCAGTTGGAAGCAATGAATGGCGTAAAGAAATCGCAGAAGCACACAAGGACCGCCTAGCCGAACTCGCGGTGTCCGGCGCTGATGAGCCGGAACTCAAGCACCTACGATGGACGGCGGCACTTGAGGCTCTGCTCGCGGATGCGAACCGGACGAGGGAAGGCGCAAGGATGGATCCCAAAGGCGCACCTTGGAAAGTCGCCCTGGCCGATGAACTGCGGCGGGTCTCGGGGGCGTCAATTCCATGGATTGCGGAGAAACTTACCATGGGTTCTCCGAGCTCGGTGAGGGTGTATCTTTCCCGAAAGCGGTCACATTTAACAAGTAGCGGCGCGACCCCTTAGAAACAAATCTGCATGCCCGCGTAGGTCAGCAGCGACGCCTTCGGCCCCAGCGTGTTCCGCACGTCCCGCCCGGCCGAGAGGAGCAGCGTGAAATGCTCGTTGAGCTCGTAGCGGGTGCCCAGGTTCACCGTCACCTCCTTGCGCGCGACGTTCTCGGAGGCCGCGGTGTGAATCTCCGCGTCGACGTCCCACCCCTTCACGATGTCGCGGCCGACGCAGAACCCGCCGACCCATTCCCGACTCCCGGCCGACCGGCTGAAGGTGTCGCCGAGTTCCACGCCCGCGGACAGTTCGCTGAAGTCCCGCGCGATCTCGATGGGGAGAAGGAAACTGGCGTGCGGGTCCGCCAGTTCCGGGCGGTGCGGGTCCGATCCCGGGCCGGGAAGGAAGAGGCGGGGTGCGGTCGACACCTGCAGGGTTCGTTCACCGTGGTCCCAAAAGCGCCACTTTACCGATAGCTCCGAATCGCTCAGGCTGTTGGCTGTCGGCCCGTCCGATTCGCGCAGGGTGTTCCACGAAGCCAGGTAATTGAGCTCCACCCTGTCGGTCGCCCCGTAATTTGCGTCGAGGAGCGGCAGCCCGGTCAGCGTCGAGCCGGGGGTCCGCTGGTCGGTCCACGCCGTGTTGATCGTCCAATGGCCGGCGGGTGTCGTTCCCGGGTCGTCCGTGATCATCGGCGGGCCGGCCTGGGCGCGCAGGCCCGCGGCACCCGCAACAAGCGCGCAAACCGCGATCGCTAGAGCGGCGACCGGGCGTTTCATTGACCAACCACCAGCACCTCAAATGTCCCCGGCAGCAACCGCGGTCGGGGGTTCGGCCTGTCGGCTGTCGGCGCGGGCGCGGGACCGAAGCGGCCCGTGGGCAGGAAGACCCGCCCGGTCCTCCGGTCGAGGGCGATCGTCCGCGCCCCATACGCCGTCGCCACGGTTTGGACCGTCCGGTAGGTGTCGGCCGCGTCCTCATGGAGGATCGAGAGCGTGCCGCCGACATTGGACGTGAAAATCAGGCCTGTCGCCGGGTTAAAGGCATCCCCGTCCGGGTCCTCGCCGATCGGCGGGGTCGCAACCACGGCGCCGGTGTCGCTGTTGACCACCGCCAGCATCCCGTTGCCGCCGGCGCAGAAGAGCCGATGGGTCGAGCGGTCGATCGCCAGCCCGGTTCCGCCCTCGACGGGAGCGACCGGCCACAAGGCGACCACCCGGCCCGCCCGGAGGTCGACGACCTGGATGGCGCTCCGGTTCTCGGTATTCACGAAAAGCCGGCCGCGGCCGTCGAAGGCCATCCCCTCAAGCTTCCCCTCGACGGGAATGACCGCGGCGATCGCGGCCGTCGCCGGCTCTATGACGGTGATTCCGCCCGAGGCTCCGTTCGCGACGTAAACCCTCCCGGTGTCGGGATCAAACTCGATCGCGTCGGGCTTGACCCCGAGGCCGTGGATGACGGCGATCGTCTTAAGCGTCCGCAGGTCGAAGACCGTCACCGCGCGATCGGCGCCGTCGGTGATGAACCCCCGGTTGAGCGCCCGGTCGAGGGCGATTCCGTGGACTCCGCGGGTCGGGGCGACCTGGCCGATCGAGGCGCCGGTATCCGCGTCGAGGACGTCGACCCGGTTCCCGTGGGCGACGTAGAGCCGGCGGGTGTCCGGATCGACGCGAAGATAGTCATAGCCGCCGATGCCGCCGATGGGATAGCGGGCCAGCAGGCGAAAGTCGGCGGCGGATGCTGCGGTCGCCGCTGCGAGCGCCAACACGGGGATGAAAAAAGGCGGGATTTTCACGCAAAGACCTAAGTGAATGGCCATTGGAGGGAGTCGAGCGTTTTTCGCCTTCAAACCTCCGGGCTTAGGGGTGGAGCGGGACCTCCGGGCACGCTGGTTCGTGGATCGGGTCGTTCAGCGCGCTCCGAGATCGCGCTCCACCTGTGTGGAAATGACCCGATCGCGGTTGAACGTTTCTCCAAAGGACGCCAAATTGCGGTCCAATGGAATCCGCCCAGGCCCAAAAGCGCATCGCCGACCTCAGGACCGAGGTGGCCCGGCACGATGAGCTCTATTACCGGCGGACCGCCCCGGCGATCAGCGACCAGGATTACGACCGGCTGAAGCGGGAACTGGCCGACCTTGAGGCGAGCCACCCCGACGAGGCGAGGGCCGCGGGCCCCGACTCCCCGACGCAGGCGGTGGGCGACGACCGGGCGGAGGGATTCCAGGTGAGGCGCCACCGCCTGCCCATGCAGAGCCTCGACAACACCTATTCCGAGGCAGAGCTGCGCGAATTTCACGAACGCCTTGCGCGGCTGCTCGGACGGGAGGACCTGGGATATGTCGTCGAGCCGAAGATCGACGGCCTTGCGGTCAGCGTCACCTACGAGAAGGGCCGCCTGGTCCGGGCGGTAACCCGTGGCAACGGTATCGAGGGCGACGACGTGACGGCAAACGCCCGGACCATCCGGTCGCTTCCCGCATCGCTGAAGGGGGGCGCGGCGGCCGAGCTTCCCGACTTGGTCGAGGTGAGGGGGGAGGTCTACCTGACCCTCGCGGAATTCCAGCGGATCAACCGGGAGCGCGAGGAGGCGGGGCTCGAACTCTACGCCAATCCCCGGAATCTCGCGGCCGGGACCCTGAAGCTGCTCGATTCGCGGGAGGTCGCCCGGCGCCGCCTTGAGATCGTGCTCTACGGGCTGGGCGCCTGCGAGCCGGCGACGGCCGCGGGCGCCACCCAGGGCGGCTACCTGGAGCGCGTGCGCGCCTGGGGGCTGCCCACAGTCGAGAAGTTCTGGGTGGCACGGGGAATCGACGCGGTGTGGGCGGCTGTCGGCGAACTCGACCGGCTCCGGCATGCCTTCGCCTATGCGACCGACGGGGCCGTCGTGAAGCTCGACTCGCTGGCGCTGCAGAAGGAGGCCGGCAGCACGAGCAAGGCGCCGCGCTGGGCGATGGCCTACAAGTTCAAGGCCGAGCGGGCCGAGACCCTCCTGCGGGCGATTTCCATCCAGGTGGGCCGGACGGGGGTGCTGACCCCGGTGGCCGAGCTGGAACCCGTGGTTCTGGCCGGGACGACGGTTTCCCGGGCCACCCTGCACAATCGCGACGAGATTGCGCGAAAGGACATCCGGGTCGGCGACACGGTCCAGGTGGAGAAGGCCGGCGAGGTGATACCCGCCGTTGTCGGGGTCGACCTCCGGCGGCGCGGGCCGCAGTGCGTGCCCTACGTCTTTCCCGCGCTGTGCCCGTCCTGCGGAACGGCCGTCGTGCAGCTTGAGGGGGAGGTTGCCCTGCGCTGCCCGAACGCGGACTGCCCGGAGCAGGTCCGGCGCCGCGTCCAGCATTTCGGCTCAAAGGCCTGCGTCGACATCGACGGACTGGGGGAGGCGATGACCGCCGCGCTCATCGAGAAGGGGTGGATCCGGAGCCTTGCGGACATCTACCGGCTGCGGCGGGAGGATTTGCTCACCCTGGGAAAGAAGGTCGAGAAGTCGACCGACAACCTCCTGGCGGCGATCGAGGCGAGCAAGCGGGCGGAACTGTGGCGCTTCATCCACGGCCTGGGCATCCAGCATGTGGGAGCGGCGGCGGCCAAGGACCTCGCGGCGGCCTTCGGCAGCCTGGAGGCGCTAGCCGAGGCGCGAATGGAGCGCTTTGTCGGGGAGAAGAAATCCAGCCTCATCGAGGGCATCGGCGGGACCATCGCCCAGGCGATCATCGCCCATTTCAACGATCCCAGAAACCGGACGCTGGTCGCCGAGCTGCGCCACCTCGGCGTCTCCCCGGTCGCGCCCGCCCCGAGGGTGATTTCCGCCGATGGGCCGCTGGCGGCGAAGGTTTTTGTCCTCACGGGCACCCTGCCCGGGCTCACAAGGGAAGAGGCGGTCGCGCGGATCGAGGCCGCGGGTGGGAAAGTCGTCGGCAGCGTCAGCAAGAAGACCAGCTATGTGCTGGCGGGCGCCGACCCGGGCTCAAAGCTTGAGAAGGCGCGATCGCTGAAGGTCCCCGTCATTGACGAGGCGGAATTCCTCCGGCTGCTGGGCGGCTGAGCGCAGGCGCCGCTCAGAAGCCCCGCTGTTGCAGGGTCCGGCTGAGCTCCATCATGAAGGCCTGGGCGTCGGCGGGGGAGGGCCGGTAGCCCGGCTTGCTGATTTCGGTGATCCCGGGGCGGCCCTGGTTGTCCACGATCCACTTGCCGGTCACCCCGTCGCCGAAGGCGACCGTGCCGCTGGCAAGGGCGCCGGGAAGAAGGGTGACCTTGTCCACGCTCACCGTGACCTTGCTGGCGCCCGCTGGGGGCAATTCATCCTCAGCCAGCTCGCCGGGCAGGGGCTCATCGGCCTCGTCGCCCGGAAGAGCGTCGGGCGCCTGCGCCGGCCCGCCCTGGGGGCCGGCCGGGGCCGCCCCCTTGAGGAGGGTGTCCGCCTTTGGCGCCGCGTCCTTCAGGGAGAGGTTAAGATCATCCAGCAAAAACCGGAGATCCATGTAGGTGATGGAGATCTGGAACTCCGCGGTCAGCTTCCGCTGGATCGCCGAGAGATTGTCCCCCGCCGCCGCCCAGCCCGCGACCGCCTTCGATTGTTCCGGCGTAAGTTTCATAAAGTCCCGAATCTAGATTCTTGCGGCCTGATTGCAAGCAGGCGCCTTGCAGGGTTGGTGGTACAGTCTCAGGACGATCTTTTTGAACATGAAGGCCGGGAAGTTCGGAAAGGCCCGGAAGGAAGGGCCCGAAACCTAACCCCGTAACTACGGAAGGGATGGCATCCCTTCCGTAGTTACGGACTCGTTTGGAAGGCATTAAGATCGGACCTTCCCGCTTCTTCCCGATCTTGTATGTCCGATTCCGTGAATAAGAGGGGGGTAGTAACAAAGTCGGCTTCCGAGGACAGGAGCCCAAGCTTGCCGCAGGAAGCCGACTTTGTTACGGTTGCTTTGACGCCAGG
>CAITEC010000061.1 GCA_903891325.1 uncultured Opitutaceae bacterium | reverse complement strand
TGAGTCAAGCAAGCGCGCTCGGAGATCGCGCTCCACCTTCGGAGCCAAAAAGCGGCTCGAATTTCCAGCGAGCGCCGGAGAATAGCCCGCGGTCGCTCAGCTTCAGGTCGGGAATCACCAGGAGGGCCATGAATGAGAGCGTCATGAAGGGCGCCGAGAGCCGGCTGCCGAGGGCCTTGGCGGACGCGTCCAGCCGCGCGTAGGCCCGCGCCACCGCCCGGCCGTCGCCGGTTGCCATCAGCCCGGCGATCGGCAGCGGCAGCACCGCGGAACGGCCCCGGCCGACCACGCTCAGCCCGCCGCGCCGGGCGATGACCCGGTTAACCGCCGCCGCCAGGGCGGCGTCGCTCGCGCCCACCGCAACGATGTTGTGCGAGTCATGGGCGACCGACGACGCGAGGGCACCCTCCCGCAGCCCGAAGCCGCGGATGAAGCCGAGCGCGACGGGGGCCCGCGGGGCGTAGCGGTTCACCACGGCGATCTTCAGGAGATCGCGCGACGGGTCCGCCACCGCCCTTCCGCCGGAAACAAGGGGGCGCATCCGCGCACGCCCGGTCACGAGCTGGCCGTCTCGGGCGACGATGACCGAGAGGGCGCCCGCGCCGGCGGGAACGGCGAAGTCCGCGGCCCTGCGGGGAAGCGCGCGGAACCGGTTCACCGGCGCCGAGCGCAGCCGGGGAAGGAGGCTGCGGCCGCCGGCGGCCGCCAGCCTTCCGCCGATGTAGGTTCGGCGGACCCGGAAATTTCGCCAGTTGTCGACGACGACAAAGTCCGCAGGGTCCCCGGGCTGGAGAAGCCCGACATCGAGCCGGTAGTGGCGGACCGGGTTCACCGACGCGCAGGCGAGCATGTCGAGCCGGCCCGCGCCCGAGGCCAGCCCGCGGCGGATGTGCGCGTCGATGTGGCGGAGCACCAGCAGGTCGGGATGCAGGTCGTCGCAGCAAAGCATGCAGCGCCCCGGATCGGTCCGCAGGAGCGGGGCCAGGGCGTCGAAATTCCGGGCGGCGGAGCCCTCGCGGATGAGGATCATCATTCCCGCGCGGATCTTGTCGCGCGCCTCGGCGAGGGTGAAGCACTCGTGGTCGGTCGAGATACCCGCCGCCGCGTAGGCCATCGCCTCGCGGCCCCTGAGGCCGGGCGCATGGCCGTCCACCGGTTTGCCCGCCCGGACGGCCGCCGCGATCTTGGCCATGACGCCGGGATCGCGGCGCAGGACGCCGGGGAAATTCATGACCTCCGCAAGATAGCCGATCTCCCGGCGCGCCATCAGGCGGGCAACCGGCCCCACCCCGAGCGACGCGCCCGCCGTCTCCGCGTCGGTCGCCGGGACGCAGGAGGGCGCGCCGAAGCGAAACTTGAAGGGCGTCCGCCGCGCCTCGGCCAGCATGGTGTCGACGCCGCGCACACCCAGCACGTTGGCGATCTCATGCGGATCGGAAACCGTCGCCACCGTGCCATGGACAACCGCCAGCCGCGCGAACTCCGGCGGAGGCAAAAGGGAGCTCTCGATGTGGATATGGGCGTCGACGAAGCCGGGCATGATGAGTCCGGGGGCCCGGGGGCGGGAATCCCTCTCGATCCGGCGAATGACGCCCTTCGACCAGGAAATCGTGCCGGGAAAAATCCGGCGGTTCACGGGATCGACGATCGTGCCGGAGATGCTTTCCACGCCCGGGCAGCATGGGCAGCAGCCGACATGTTGCAATCCCTGGTCGTTGACAGGGAAAACGGGCGCCTTTTTGAACAGGAAGTTCGGGAAGATCGGAAAGCCCTGAATGGAAGGGCCCAATGTCAGGCTGCGGAACCAACCCGGGGCTGGGTATCCGGTTGGGATTCCGGAGGCAGTTGGATTTGGTCGGATCGATCTTCACGACCTTCCCGACCTTCCTGTTCAAAAGGCATTCCTCCAAGATTGTACGGGCACCGGGTGAATCGTCCCCTTGCCAAACGGCCCATTCTTGCCCAGGGTGGTTCCCCATGAGTCACTTCACCAATCTCCAGCCCGGCCTCAAGGCGCCGACTCCCCGTCTCGACGACGAGGATGAGGACGACGACCAGGAGGTTCCCTCCGAAAAGAAATCGAATTCGCCGACGGGGACGCTGATCCAGAAGAAATTCCTCGAGCAACGGAAGGTGTTCCTCTGGGGCGCCGTGACCGACGAGAGTGCGAAGGACCTCTGCGAGCGGCTGTTTTACCTGCACGCGGTGGATGCGGAGAAGGAAATCACCTTCTACATCAACACGCCGGGCGGTTCCATCACCGCGGGCATGGCCGTTTTTGACACGATGAAGCTGATCGGCGCGCCGATCACCGTCGTGGTGACCGGCATGGCGGCGTCGATGGGCTCGATCCTGCTCTCCGGGGCGCCCAAGGGCCGCCGGCTCCTCTATCCCCATGCCCGCGTCCTGATCCACCAGCCCCTGATTTCAGGGCGCTTCATCGGCCCGGCCACGGACATCAACATCCAGGCCCAGGAGATGGAGAAGATCCGCGGCGAGCTGAACCAGATCCTTGCAAGCGCCTCGGGACAGTCGATCGAGCGGATTGCGCGGGACAGCGACCGGGACTTCTACCTGAATGCCCAGGAGGCGATCGCGTACGGATTGGCCGATAAGATCGTCACCAAGTTGTAGGGCGCTTCGCCGGGGCGTCGGGCGCGATGGGCTCGAAGGTCAGCGCGCGGATGCAGATGCCCAGAAGCCGCGTCTCCATGCTTTTTGATCGGGGCTGGACCGCGAGCCTCGCTGAATCCGGCAATTCCAATGCGAGTTCAACCAGGCCGGCCGGCGCCCCGCCATTCCAGTACGCCCGGGGCACGGTGACCGAATAGTCCGAAAGTCCGCCGATGCGGAGCCCGGGAAGCTCCGTCCCGTTCACCTGGACGCGCACGCGCTGGAATTTGTGATGCCGGAGCGGCAGCCCGTAGGCGCGGAAGGTCATCCTGACGTCGGATCGGGCGGCCTCGGACCAGAGGCGGATGAACACGACCTTCGACTCGGTCCAGGTATAGCCGTCCTCGGGCGCGGCGAGGCCAAAGGACTCCCCGGGGTGCCGCAGGTCGAAGGCGAAGGGAAAACGGCTCCGCTCGCGGCCGGGAAAATCGTCCCTCAGGTCGTCGACCAGCCGGGTTCCGGCCCTGCTCCCGGGAGCGGGCCTCCACCAGGAAAACGGCCCCAGCGCCCGCGCCTGCTCCAGGGACCCGATCAGGTGGTCCTCACCGAACATCACCTTCCAATCCCCGTTGCTCGACTGCGGAACGAAGCTGCGGATCCCCATTCGATTGAGCGCAGCCGCAACGCTCACCGCCTGGTCCCAATCGTCGTGGGCGAAGACCAGCAGCTTCGCCCTCCCGGGATGCGCCTCCCTTGAGAGGCTGAGGGGGACCGCGGTCGCCGCCTCCCGCCCGACCGTGTCGCCCTCCATATAGTCCGGCATTTTGCCGTACCGTCCCGCCGCCACGGCAAGGGTCCCGGCGAGCAGCGCCGCGACCGCGCCCACCGCCCACCCGGGCGCCGCCTCCGCCAGGGTCAGGCCCGGGATGATCCACAGTGCCATCATCAGGCCGAAGATGAAGAGGCTGTTGAAGAAGGTGATCCCGCCGTCCTGCCTGAGGGCCCAGACAACGCACAGGAGAACCGACAGCGCGCAAACGGCGGCCAGGTGCCTCTGGAAAACCGCCGAGGGCGCGCGGCTCGAACGCCTGCCCCACAGGGTGAATCCGCAGGCGGAAATTCCGGCGATCCCGGCGAGCGCGCCCAGGCCGTAAGATCGGGTAAACTGCCGCCAGGCCAGCACGGCCCCCGGCGAGAACCAGTCGTCCTGCCGCGCACAGTAGCAAAAATAGGACGCGGTATCGGCGACGGCCGCCAGCCAGCCCGGCCGCGTCGGATCGCCGTCGCTGCGCTTCATGTGCAGCCAGATGTCGAACAGGTTGCTTTCCCGCCCCCGGAAGGCGTCGATCACCCAGGGCAGCACCGTCAATGCCGCGATGAGCGCGACGGCGGCGCATCGCCCCCGGGTCGGGTATGGCAGGGGATCCCCGACGAGGCTCCGGCGGGCCGCCAATCCCAGCAGGAGGAGCAGGACTCCCCCGACAAAGAGGAACTGCGCGATGTGCCCGTGAAGGAGGAAGGCGGCGGCAAGCGCCAGCCAGACGGTGTTCCCGGTCCGTCCCGCGGCGACGCTCGCGGCGGCCACGCAGAACAGGACAAAGGGCATGATGAGCACCAGCGGCGGCCAGACCTGCGAAAAGGATCCCGGGACGAATGCAAAATGAACCAGCCCGACTCCCGTCAGCAGCAGGGCCGACCGCGTGGGATATCCCGAATGGGAGGCGGCGATCCCGATCGCGAGCGCCAGGAATGCCGCCTGGAGCAGGATTCCCGTCAGCAGGTGGGCATTGTGCCGCGGGGCCACCAGGCCGAGGCAATCGTCAAGGACCGCCTCGCCCGCAGCGTAGACATAGACAAACGCCGGGCCCGGATGGCGAAACTCGAATCGCGAGTAGTTTCCATAGATCTCGGTCCCGTGCTTGGCCCTGCTGATCGAAAGGGCGTTGGCCGCATCGTCAGCCTGCTCGTACAGCGGCGTTCGCAGGATCCCGCGGTCCTCCCAAAGGACGACCGAGACGAGGACCAGCCAGGAAAGGAGCACGAGCCTGGCAAAGGGGTTGGGGGGCATTGGAATTACTGCTTGCCGCTTTCCGCGATCCTATTCTTCAGCTCCGCAAGCTCATTTGTCCACGCCTGCGCCTGCGCCGCATCCTTCGCGGCGAGGGCGGTGTCCTTCGCCTCCACCAGCCACTTCGCGCGCAGCTCGACGGGGATGTCCGCCGCTGAGAACAGGTGCCGGTAGACCGAGACGGCGTCCCCTTCCCTGCCCGTTTGCCGAAGGAGCACCGTGACATCGTGCGCGAGCCCCCACTGGTCGGTGGAAAATGACCCGATCCTCGCCGCCGGGGCCAGCACCGCCCCGGCCTCGGCCGTGGCGCCTTTCCTCGTGAGCCGCGACGCCAGCTCCACGCGGACGACAAGCGCGCCGGGCCGCTCCCTGAGGGCCGAGCGGGCGACCAGGATCGCATCCCCGGGCCGACCCTCGGCGTCGAGCAGGTGCATCAGCCGAAGGACGGGGTATCCCGCCAGCGCCGGCGGCAGGGTGTCCAGCTCGCGAAGCTGGACCCGCAGCGGCAGCGCGAAGGGGCGGTAGAGCGGGTCGCCGACGAGGATGGACTGCCAGCTGAGCGCCGGAAGCGCGTAGTAGGCGGCGTCGGCCAGGTCCTCGCCGTGGGCGAGCGCAGCGAGAAAGAGGTCGGGACGATGCGTGAGGTGCAGGTAGGGCTCGTAGACGTTGCCCAGCGTGGCGGCGGCCCCCCGCGCGACCAGCGGCCCGCACCAGCCCGAACCCGCGGAACGCAGCGTCGCGGCCGAATAGCTGTGGATGTGCATCGCGATTGCGCCGGGCGGAAACCGGAAGCCGGGAAGCGAAAAGGGCCCGCCGAGGTCGGAGTCGTGCCAGCCGAAGTAGAGCGCGGGCGCGTCCGCGCGCGCGCCGGCCGCAAGGCCGCCGGGCGGCGGCACGATCGTCGCATCGAAGCCCAGCGCCCGCACCTCGTCGGCCACCGTCCCCAGCCACCGGTTGCCCAGCGGCACCCCTCCCCCCATGACGACATAGGCGCGGCCCACCAGCCCGGAGCGCTCGGCGGCGATCGCGCCGTCCACAAGCGCGTTCGCGTCGGCCGCCGTCGGCCCGTCCAGGCGGGCGACCTCGACAACGCGGGCGCGATCTGCCGGGCCCGGATCGCTTTTTCCAAAGAGCGGGTTGGGCACATAGGAATCGATTGCATACCCGCCGCCGACAGCCAGCAGGCTCAGCTCGGAGTCAACGGCCCCGGCATTCGTGCCGAACCTGCCCTCCGTGGCCGCGTGGGGGGCGGTCGCCATCCGCACCGCGTCGTTCTCGATCTTCAGGGGCACCCCGCGGCAGACGACAAGCGCCGCCATCCGGTGGCCGGATATCGCGTACTCCCTTCGCCCAACCCCGTCGGCCCGGCCGGTGGCCGCCGCGATGATCCACCGGCGGGCGACCAGCTCGTCCTGCAGGGGGCCCCATACCGTCGCGATGAACTGCGACCAGGTGATCGTCTCCACGGGCGGCATGGCGAAGGCGAGGATGTTCTCCGGCGGCACGCCCCGGGCCGCCGCGTAGTGCCGCGCGATCGCGACCGAGTCGGGGTCGTCCAGGTTGGCGACGATCACCACCCGGGACGCGGCCGGGTCGCCGGCGCCCGCCGCGCGCCCCGGGATCGCCCCGGCGAGAAGGCCCGCGGCCAGAAACGCGCTTGCCAAAATTCGTCGCATGCTTTGCCTGAACTCAGGCAATGGATTCTGCCTTCCCGCAAGGGTAAACTGCACGGCTCGCCGTCGCTGATGACTCCTGCCAGTCAAAACGGGAAATGTCATGCAGCTCTACCTCCTCATAGCCCTCGGCGGCGCGATCGGAAGCGTCCTTCGGTTCTTCATCGACGGGCTCGTCGTCTCGCAACTGGGCGCGTCCTTTCCCTGGGGCACGCTGCTCATCAACGTCACCGGGTCCTTCCTGATCGGCCTTATCTTCCACGTGACCGAGCCGGCCGGCCGCTGGTTCGCAACCCCCGAGGTCCGGCAGTTCCTGATGACGGGCATCTGCGGGGGCTACACGACGTTCTCGGCCTTCAGCCTGCGGACACTCACCCTCGCCCGCAGCGGCGAATGGTTTTACGCGGGTGCCTACGTCATCGCCTCCCTCGTGCTTTGCCTTGTCGCCGTGTGGCTGGGATACGCCCTCGCCGCCTCGCTGAATCAGCCCCGTTGAACCCCAGACAGGACTAAACCATGGACCTACCCGCCGACTCTCTCCTGCTCCGCATCTACATCGGGGAATCCGACCGCGTGGGCCACAAGTCCCTGCACGAGGTGATCGTCCTCAAGGCCCGCGAGGCCGGGCTCGCCGGCGCGACGGTCTTCCGCGGGGCCATGGGCTTCGGCGCGAGCAGCCGCCTGCACATGTCCGACGAGCTCCGGCTATCGACGGATCTCCCCCTGGTGATCGAGATCGTGGACATTGAGGCCCGGATCAACGCGTTCCTCCCCCAGCTCCAGTCCCTCATCGGCGGGGGCCTGGTGACGCTGGAGAAAGTCCGCGTGCTGCACTATCGCCACGGGAGCCCGTGATGGGGCCGGGGTTGCCGGTCCATCTGATGTAGCCGGGGTCCCAGACCCCGGTCCGGCCTCTGAGCTTGCCCGGCGGAATGAAGTGGAGACGGGAAGCCGGGTTCGGAAATAGGACCCCAAGCGTCCGGGGTCTCGGACCCCGGCTACAACAATTCATCGGGCGGTGGAGATCCCATCTTCCCCGGACCGTTCAGAAGGCCCAGTCCGCGCCGCCGAAGATGCCGCGGCCCAGCGCCGGATACCCGGCCACCGGCTGGTAGGCCTTGTCCAGGGCGTTTTCCACGCGCACCTTCACAGTGAGGTGGCGGTTGATTTTCCACGCGGCATAAACCCGGGCCACTGCATACGTCGGGTCGTAAATCGTCAGGTAGGTCTGCGGGTCGACGTCCGCGCGCGCACCCGTCCAGCCCGCGCCGCCACCAATGCTGAAGCCGCGGCCCAGGTCGGCCCAAAGGTCGGCATCGGCCTGGTAGCGGGGCCGCCGCTCAAGCGGCGTCCCATCCGTGACGTCATCGGCCTCGAGCCGGGTGTAGCTGACCTTCGTCTGGATGATGGCGGCAAGCGTGGTCTTGACCGAGATTTCCTGCCCCTGGGTCCGGGCCGATCCCAGGTTAACCGTCGTGGCCGGATAGACGTTGAAATTGTCGGTGATCAGGTTCTCGTAGTCGGTCCGAAACCAGGTGAAGCTCACGGTTCCCAGGTTCCCCGGGGAGTAGAAGTCAAAGCCCATGTCCCAGCCCTGGGAGCGCTCCGGCACCAGCTTGGAATTCCCCTGGTAGCCCACGTCCACCCCGTAAAGGTCGAGGAAGCTCGGCGCGTTGAATCCGGTTCCGTAGCTGCCGCGAAGCTTGAGCGCGTTGTTGGCCATGAGCAGGGCCGCCGTCGCCCGGCCGGTGGTGGCCGCCCCAAAGGTGTCGTAATCATCGCGCCTCAGCCCCCCGGTCAGGTAGACACCCTTCAGGGGGTTCCATTCGTCCTCACCGAAGAGCGCAAAGTCATCCTCATGCCTGTCGATGTTGCCAAAGCCGGTGTTGAGGTTGGAGTCCCCCTCCTCGGTGAGCCCGGCGACCAGCCGGTTGGACTGGGTCATCTGGAAGACGTTCTGCCAGTCGGCGACGAACCGGCCGGTGTTGGTGATCTGGGTCTCCAGCGGATTGTAGGCGCTGGCGTCGATCAGCGCGTTGTAGTGGCGGTCCTGGAGGCCCAGGGTCAGGCGGCTGTCGACGTACTGCGTGAGCCGCGCGTCGGCAAAGAGGGTCGCGAGCGTGTTCTCCTCGGTCTCGTGGGAGACGGTGTCGTTGGTGAAGCTATCGCCGGGATCCCCGTAGTGGGACCTGAAGGCGCGCAGCGTGGCGCCGAGGTCGACGAATCTCCCGGCCGCGTAGTCGATGCGCGCCGCGAAATTGGTGCTGTCGAAGGCGTTGTTGACCCGGCTGTTGTCGGTGCTGGCGGTGGCGAATCCCCCGTCGTAGGCCCACTTTCCGGACGCGCCCTGGATGCTCGCCGTCTCGGAAAATGTGTCAAAGGAGCCCGCCTCGACGGCAATGTCCCCGCTCATGGGCCCGGAGCCCTTCTGCAGGGTGAGCGAAACCACGCCACCCGCCGCGTCGCTGCCGTAGAGCGTGCTCTGCGGCCCAAAGGCCACGTCGAGCTTGTCGCCGGGAAACATCCGCGCCCCGCCCAGGAAGACCGCGTAGTCGGTGTTCGCGTCGTTCAGGCGGATGCCATCCACGAGGAAAAGCGTCTGGTCCGAATTGGCGCCGCGCATGAAGATGGATGCGGCACCGCCCGCCTGCCCGCTCGCGAAGACCGGGGCGCTCGGGATCACCCCGAGCGCGTCCTGGAGGGTCGTGAGCTGCTCGCGCGCAAGGTCGCCGCCCGTAACGACGGCGACGTCGCTGCCGACCGTCGCCGACGATTCCGGAACGCGGGTGGCCGCGACGACGACCGGCGCAAGCTGGATGGGGACATCCTGGCCACGCGCGGCAACGGGGCCCGTGAAGGCCGCAATGAGGATCAGTCCCCCCGCGAACGGGAAGGAACGGGAATTTGGTTTCATGGTGTCTGCTGGTGCTGACGCAAGAGCAGGCACTGCGATGTGTCGCCCCCACGCTTCACAATTGCGATGAAGCCCGTGCGGAAGGCGTCCGGGGGGGACGCCCGCCCGCCAGGGCGTACCGGGGTCAGATGTTCGGACTCCGCATATGTCGTCGCCGCGCGCCCGGATCCGCTGTCGGACCCGCCCGCGCAGCGCTGGTTCCTCGCCCCTCGCCTTCGCCCCCGCATTGGCCGGAGACTGGCTTTCCTGGGGTCTGTGATGCGTAACCGCAGCGCAACTGTGGCCGGCTTTCACGGCCTTCCCTGATTCCCGGAAGTGGAAAGAACGACCGACACCCGACCCCATCACGAAGAACACACGGGGGCAAGTAATTAACATATCATCATATTGTGATTTGTAGATATGTTCCTTGCCAAGCGCCTGCCCCTGTGCTTCGCTCCCCGTGATCCCTCCATGAGCGCAGCCACCAATGAGCCCGAGTCCTTCGCCCCGTTTCGGTCGCTCCTGGCGTCGCGCGTGGCGGTGCTCGACGGGGCGATGGGGACGATGATCCAGGCCCGCGGGCTGGAGGAGGCCGATTTCCGCGGAAGCCGGTTCGGCGACCACCCCTGCGACCTGAAGGGCGACAACGACCTGCTCTGCCTGACGCGCCCGGACGTCGTCGGGGAAATCCACGCCGCCTACCTGGCCGCGGGGGCGGATATCGTCGAGACGAACACCTTCAACTCCACCTCGATCTCCCAGGCGGACTACCGCGCCTCCGGCCTGGTGGCGGAGATCAACACGGCTGCCGCGGCCATCGCCCTCCGGGCCGCGCGCGCCGCGGAGGCGGCCTCCCCCGGCCGGCGCTGCCTGGTCGCCGGCGCGATCGGGCCGACCAGCCGGACGCTGTCCCTCTCCCCGGACGTCAACCGCCCGGATTTCCGCGCCGTCACCTGGGACGAGCTGGTCGCCGCCTACGGGGAGCAGGCCCGGGCCCTGGTGGAGGGCGGGGTCGACGCCCTGCTTGTCGAGACGATCTTCGACACGCTCAACGCCAAGGCCGCGCTCTTCGCGATCGAGGATCTCTTCGACGCGCTGGGCCGCCGGGTTCCCGTGATGGTGTCGGTCACGATCACCGACGCCTCGGGCCGCACGCTCTCCGGCCAGACGATCGAGGCCTTCTATGCGAGCATCGCGCACACGCGCCCCTTCAGCGTCGGGATCAACTGCGCCCTGGGCGGGCGGGCCATGCGGCCCTACGTCGAGGAGCTGGCCAAGATCGCCGCCTGCCCGGTCACCTGCTTTCCAAACGCGGGCCTGCCCAACGCCTTCGGCGAATACGAGGAGTCCCCCGCGGCGATGGCCTCCGTCCTGGGTGAATACGCGGCCAACGGCTGGGTGAACATGGTCGGCGGCTGCTGCGGCTCCACGCCCGCGCACATCGCGGCGATCGCCGCGGCCGTCCGGGGAAAGGCCCCCCGCGCAGTTCCCGCGGAAGCGCACCGCCTGCGCCTGAGCGGCCTCGAGCCGCTCATCATCGGATGACAACACCAGGCAAACCCTCCGCCTCGCAGTTCATCGTCATCGGCGAGCGAACCAACATCACCGGCTCGCCGCGCTTCGCCAAGGCGGTCAAGGCGGGCGACTGGACGGCGGCGATCGCGATCGCCCGGCAGCAGGTCGAGAGCGGGGCGAACCTGATCGACGTCAATGTCGACGAGGCGCTGATCGACGGCGAGGCGACGATGGTCAAATTCCTGAACCTGATGGCCTCGGAGCCCTCGATCGCGCGCGTGCCGGTCATGCTCGACTCGTCCAAGTGGAGCGTGCTCGAGGCCGGCCTGAAGTGCCTCCAGGGCAAGGGCATCGTCAATTCGATCTCGCTGAAGGACGGCGAGGGCGAGTTTCTCCGGCGCGCCCGGCTGCTCCGCCGCTACGGGGCGGCCGCGGTCGTGATGGCCTTCGACGAGAAGGGCCAGGCGGCCGACCGGGACTCGAAGGTCGCGATCTGCACGCGGGCGTACCGCCTGCTGGTCGACCGCGCGGCGTTCCCGCCGGAGGACATCGTCTTCGACCCGAACATCCTGACCGTTGGGACCGGCATCGAGGAGCATTCCAACTATGCGGTCGATTTCATCGAGGCCACCCGGCTGATCAAGGAGCAGTTGCCGCACGCAAAGGTGTCCGGCGGCGTGAGCAACGTCTCCTTCTCCTTCCGCGGGAACAACCCCGTGCGCGAGGCGATGCATGCGGCCTTCCTCTACCACGCGATCAGGGCCGGGCTCGACATGGCGATCGTCAACGCCGGGATGCTCGGCGTCTACGAGGAGATTCCCGGGGACCTGCTCGAGCGGGTCGAGGACGTCCTGCTCAACCGCCGTGCCGACGCCACGGAGCGGTTGGTCGCCTTTGCCGAGCAGGTCAGGGCGCGGGAGGCCGGGGCGAAGGAGGGCGGCGGGGCGGCGGCCGCGCGGGCCGAGGCCGATGCCTGGCGCTCCGGCAGCGTGGAGGAGCGGCTCGCGCACGCCATGGTCCGGGGCATCGACACGCACGTCGAGGCCGACACCGAGGAGGCGCGCCAGGACGCCGCAAGGTACCCGCGCCCCCTGAACGTCATCGAGGGCCCGCTCATGGCCGCGATGCGCGTCGTCGGCGACCTCTTTGGCGCCGGCAAGATGTTCCTGCCCCAGGTGGTCAAGTCGGCGCGGGTCATGAAAAAGGCGGTCGCCCACCTCACGCCCTTCATGGAGGAGGAAAAGCGCCTCCGCGCGGCGGCCGGCACCGCGTCCCGCCCGAACGGACGGATCGTCATGGCCACCGTCAAGGGCGACGTGCACGACATCGGGAAGAACATCGTCGGGGTCGTCCTGGCCTGCAACAACTACGAGGTGACCGACCTTGGGGTCATGGTGCCCTGTGAGAAGATCCTGGCGAAGGCCAGGGAGATCGGAGCCGACGCAATCGGGCTCAGCGGGCTGATCACCCCCTCGCTCGACGAGATGGTCCACGTGGCCCGCGAGATGAGGCGCGAGGGGTTCACGATCCCCCTGCTGATCGGCGGGGCCACCACCAGCGCGGCCCACACCGCCGTGAGGATCGCCCCCGAATATCCGCACGGGGTCATCCACGTGCTGGACGCCTCCCGCGTGGTCAATGTCGTGAGTTCGCTCTTCAGCGAGGGCGAGAAACCCGGTTTCCTGGCCGACGTGCGCGCCCGGCAGGAGCGACAGCGCGAGGATTTCGCGAAGCGGCGCAGCAGCCGCCCGCTCCTTCCCATCGCCGAGGCGCGCGCCCGGCGCCGGGTATTCGACTGGGCCGCGGTGGATATTCCCCGCCCGGCCTTTTTCGGCGCCCGCTCCTTTTCCGCGGTGCCGCTCGAGGCGATCGCCCCGTACATCGACTGGGGCCCCTTCTTCAGCGCCTGGGAACTCCACGGGCGCTATCCGGACATCCTCTCCGACCCGGTCGTCGGGGTCGAGGCGACGAAGCTGTTCGCCGACGCGCAGGCCCTCCTCGCCCGGATCGGTGCCGAGAAGCGCTACACGGCCAACGCAGTCGTCGGGTTCTGGCCCTGCAACTCCGCGGGCGACGATATCGAGATCTATGCGGACGAGTCCCGCACCCGCGTCCTGGCCGTCTGCCACACGCTGCGCCAGCAGCTCGAGAAGCCCGCGGGACAGTTCGACGACGCCCTGGCCGACTATGTCGCGCCGCGAGATTCCGGCCGGATCGACTACATCGGCGGCTTCGCCGTGACCGCCGGGATTGGCGTGGACGCCTTCGCCGCGGAATTGCGGGCGGCGAAGGACGACTACTCGGCGATCATGGCGCAGGCGCTCGGCGACCGGCTTGCCGAGGCGATGGCCGAGATGTTCCACAAGCGGGCGCGGGACTTCTGCGGCTTCGGGCTCGCGGAGAACCTCACCCCCGAGGATCTCATCCGCGAGCGCTACCGGGGTGTCCGCCCCGCGCCCGGCTACCCGGCCTGCCCGGACCACACCGCCAAGCCCATTCTCTTCGAACTGCTCGGCGCCACGGCCGCCACAGGGATCACCCTGACGGAAAGCTGCGCGATGCATCCGGCGAGCAGCGTCAGCGGCTGGTATTTCAACCACCCCGAGGCGAAGTATTTCGGCGTGGGAAAGCTGGGGAGCGACCAGGTGGCCGACTATGCGGGGCGGAAGGGCTGGGACATGACCGTCGCGGAGAAGTGGCTGGGTCCGTGGCTGGATTATGATCCGGCGCGGCCTGCAGAGACCTGAGACCGGCGCTGCAGAAACCTGAAACCGTCACTGCAGAAACCTGAAACCTGAGACCTGAAACCTGAGTCGATCTGTCAGACCTCCTCTCCGAGGTGGAACGCGATCTCCGAGCGCGTTGGTTTGAGGACGGACTCCTAGCCCGGATATTTCATGAACACAGGATGAAGATCGTCAAAATTCCGGAGCAGAAAAGCCCGAAGGCGACCGAAGGTGGCCTCATGAGGCCATAGAGGGAGCATGAGGGTTTTTATGCCCGGAATTTGGACGAGATTCGCCTGTGCTTCATGAAATATTCGGGCTAACACGGGCTCGACTCGCTCAGCGCGCTCGGAGATCGCGCTCCACCTTCAATCAAGGCAATCCACATCGGACCACAGTCTCAACCAAGCGCAGCCTGCCAGGTCTTCTCATCGAAGCCGGTCAGCGCAACCTTTGGCCCGAGCAGGAAGGGGCGCTTCACCAAATTGCCGTTGCCGGCGAGGAGCGTAATCGCCTGGGCCTCCGTCATTCCCGGCAGCTTTTCCGTGAGCCCGAGCTCCCGGTAGTCGCGGCCGGACGTGTTGAAGAGCCGCCGGATCTCGCCGCCGCGGGCGGCCAGCATCGTCTTAAGCTCCGCGACCGTCGGCGGGGTCTCGCGGATCGGGCGCTCGTCGAATTCAAGCCCGCGCGCGCGCAGCCATTTCACGGCCGCGCGGCAGGTGCTGCAGTTGGCGTAGGTGTAGATCTTAATAGGCATCGGATTGAAATTGTAGCCGGGGTCCCAGACCCCGGCCCGGCCTCCTGGAGGCCGGGGTTCGGAAATAGGACCTCAAGCATCCGGGGTCTAGGACCCCGGCTACATCGATCCGATTTGCATCGATCCGATTTTTCAGGTTTCAGGTCTCAGGTTTCAGGTTTCTGAAGGGCCTCAGCGCCCAGTAGCCAAAAAGCACCAGCGCCGCGCACACCGCCACGAACCAGTCGCCGTGCTGCACGTAGAAGCTGTTCTTTCCCGTCCAGCGGCTGTCCCGCGTGACGTTTATCGTCCCGGTCCCGCGGAAGTAGACGCTCCCCTCCCCGCTCGTGAGGACGTAGCGGATCCCGCCGTACTCGTCGATCCAGCCGCTCCAGCCCGCGTTCCCGCAGCGCAGGACGGGGCGGCGGGTCTCAACCGCCCGGAGCACCGAGTGGGCCGCGTGCTGGTAGGCGGCGCCTTCCTCGCCGTACCAGGCGTCGTTGGTCACGACCACCAGCGCGTCGGCGCCCGAGAGGACGCTCTCCCTCGAGAGCGAGGGGAACAGGTCCTCGTAGCAGATCAGCGGGCCGAGGGCCGCCGCGCCGCGCGGCAGGCCGACGACAATGGGCGTCGCATCGGTCCCGGGGGCGAAATCCCCGCCGATCGGCACGACCTTCGAGAGCCAGCCGAGGATGGGCCGCAGCGGGATGTACTCGCCGAAGGGCACCAGGTGGCGCTTGGAATAGAATGCGTTCTGAAGCCCCGAGCCGGGTTCCACCGCGAAGGCGGCGTCCGACCACTTCTCGTCGGGCCCGCGCGGGCCGGAGACGGCGACCGCTCCGAGGAAGAGCGGCGCCCCGGCATCATTGGCGACCGACTCGGCGAAGCCGCGCACGCCCGGGTCCGCGTTCAGGGGATAGGGAAGCGCGGCCTCCGGCCAGAGGATCAATTCGGGGCGGCTGGCCCCCGCGGCAAGCGTCACCTGGCGCAGCGTCCGGATGATGCCGTCCGCCTTCGCCGGGTCCCACTTCGCCTCCTGCGGAATGTCCGGCTGGACAAAGGCCACGCGCGCCAGGTGTTCCCGGTAAGGCCTGCTGTTGGCGATCTCCGGCAGGAAGATGCTCAGGCAGACAAGGAGCATGAACAGGGCCAGGAGGAATTCCTGGCTGCGGCGCCGCAGGCCCCAGTCCCGGACCTCGCCGAGGTCCGGCAGCGGCTCCGTCGTGAAGAGCTCGCGGTTGCGCCGCCTCTCGGCGGCCGGTCCCTCGAAGACCAGCCGGTGCATATAGGCGGCGAACCCAATGTTGAAGGAGACCAGCACGAAGGATACCCCGGCGGCTCCCGTGAAGGCGGCCAACTGGAGGACGCCGGCCCTCTCCCACTGGCTCGCGGCCAGGGGCAGCCAGGGAAAGCCGCCGAGGAACCAGGTGCGGGTCCACTCCACCAGCACCCAAAGACCGGCAAGCCCGAGCATCGCCGCGAGCCTCGTCGAAATCGCCTTCCCGATCATCCGCGGCATGGCCCACCACGCCGCGAGGTACCAGGAGCCGACCCATGCGCCGACAAAGGGCCCCAGGAGGAGCAGCGCGACCCAGTTCACGTGCCGCAGCCAGGCCAGGATGATGGTCCAGGCCACCGCCTGGGCCGCGAAAAGCGTCCAGGCGAAGAGCCGGAAGCCCGGCCGGCGGTAGGCCCAGAGGATCGCCGGCGCGGCGAAGGCATAGGCGATCTCCGGGGTCTTGTAGGGCGGAAACGATACGACGGTCAGCAGGACGGTCAGCGCGAAGACCGCAGCGGCCCAGGTGAGATCGGGCCGGCGCTGCCAGAATGCGGGACGGGGATCGTACGGATCGGCCGGAGGGTTCACGCGCCGTGGCAGTGCTTGTATTTCTTCCCGCTGCCGCAGGGGCAGGGATCGTTGCGGCCGACCTTCGGCGTGTCCCGACGGATCGTGACCTTGGGCAGCTGGATCTCGGGCTGCGCCGCCGCGGCGGCGGGATCGGCCCCGGCCGCCGGCTCCGGGGGTGGCGGGGACGACGGCCCCTGGGTGAGGGCGCCGTCGGCGAGGATCGAGAGCATGTTCTCGAAGGACTCGAGGTTGGAGGCGCTGCGGAAAAGCCCCGTGCAGATCTGGATCCGCACGTTGCCCATCAGCTCCTCGAAATAGCGGTACGCCTCGCCCTTGTACTCGACCAGCGGGTCCTTCTGCCCGTAGCTGCGCAGCCCGATGGACTTCCGGAGGTCCTCCATCTCGGTCAGGTGCTCCTGCCAGTGGTGGTCGATCGCATTGATGACCACGTAGCGCTCGAGGGCGCCGATCGAGGCCGGATCCTCGGCCGCTTCCTTGATCGCGTACGCCTCCTTGATCCGCCCCACGATTCGCGCGGCGAGGACGGTCGTGTCCCCGCCCTCCAGCTCCTCGGCGCGAAGGCTGACCGGAAAGTGCGCGTTCACCCAACCCACCAGGCTGGAGGCCGCGGCGGGGTCCGCCCGGCCGCCCGCCTCGAAGCCGGCGACGTCGAGCCGGTTGGCAATCTCGTCCTCGACCTGCTCAAAGATGATGTCCTTTGGCCGCTCGGCGTGGATCGCCCCGTTGCGGATCCCGTAGACGACCTCGCGCTGCTGGTTGAGGACGTCGTCGTACTGAAGCAGGCGCTTTCGAATCGAGTAATTCTGCTGCTCGACCTTCTTCTGGGCCGACTCGATCGAGCGGTTCAGCCAGGGATGCTCGAGCTCCTCGCCGTCCCGCATCGAGCCCTCCATCAGCCGTGACGCCAGGTTGCCCTGGAGAAAGAGCCGCATGAGGTCGTCCTCCAGGGACAGGAAGAATTTCGTGAGGCCCGGGTCGCCCTGGCGGGAGCACCGGCCGCGGAGCTGCCGGTCGATCCGCCGCGACTCATGCCGCTCGGTGCCGATGACAAAGAGGCCGCCGGCAACCGTGCTGTCCGGCTTGAGCTGCATCCCGACCGCAGCGTCCCCGTCGGCCTCGATCTCCTTCGTCTCCCCGGTCGCCGGCTCCGTCAGGCGGAATTTCCCGGCGGACTTGGCGTCGGCCCCGGGGATGTGCTCGACCTTGAACCGGACCCCCTCCCCCAGCTTGATGTCCGTGCCGCGGCCGGCCATGTTCGTCGCGATCGTGACCGCGCCGCGCAGCCCGGCGCGCGAGACGATCTCCGCCTCCTGCTCGTGGAACTTCGCGTTGAGGACGGTGTGGATCACCCCCGTGCGCTTGAGCATGCGGGAGAGCACCTCGGAGGACTCGACGCTCGTCGTGCCCACGAGGACCGGCTGCCCGCGCTTGTTCGCGCTCTCGATCTCACGGACAACCGCGTTGTACTTGTCGCGCCGCGTCTTGAAGATGGAATCGTTGCGGTCGCGGCGGATGCAGGGCTGGTTCGTCGGGATCACCTGCACGGAGAGCCGGTAGATGTCGTTGAACTCCGTCGCCTCCGTCTCCGCCGTTCCCGTCATGCCGGCCAGCTTCTGGTACATCCGGAAGTAGTTCTGGATCGTGATCGTCGCGTAGGTCCGGGTCTCGCGCTCGATTGCGACGCCCTCCTTGGCCTCCACCGCCTGGTGGAGCCCGTCGGACCACCGGCGGCCCGGCATGACGCGCCCGGTGTTCTCGTCGACGATCAGCACCTTGCTGTCCGGGCCCGGCGTCACGACGTACTCGACGTCGCGCTCGTAGAGGGAGTAGGCCCGGAGAAGCTGGGAGATCGAGTGGATCTCCTCCGAGACCTCGGCGTAGCGCTGCTGGGAGGCCTGCTTCTGCGCCTCGCGCTCCTCGGCCGGCCGGGCGGTGTCCTTGTCCAGGTCCGAGAACTCGGTGGCGAGGTCGGGCAGGACGAAGGCGTCCGGGTTGTCCGGCCGAAGCCGGGACCGGCCGATCTCCGTGAGGTCGGCCTGGTGCTGGCGCTCGTCGATGACGTAGTAGAGGTCCTCCTTGAGCCGGTAGGCCTGGTCCTTGTTCAGGTCCGAATTGATCTCCGTCTCCATCCGGTCGAGCAGCTTCCGCCATTCCGGGTTCTCCATCAGCCGGAGGAGCTGCTTGTTCTTCGGGTTGCCGACCTTCACCTGCATCAGCTTGCGCACCGCCTCCGTCCGCTCGTCGGGGGTGAGGCCGGGTTTTTCCAGGAGGTCCTTCGCCTCGCCGGCCAGCTTGTTGCAAAGCCGGGTCTGGTCGTTGACAAGCTGCTCGACCGCGGGCTTGAGGCCGGTGAAGGGCTGCTCGCGCTCGATCGGCGCCGGCCCGGAGATGATCAGCGGCGTGCGCGCCTCGTCGATGAGGATCGAGTCCACCTCGTCCACGATGCAGAACCAGTGGTCGCGCTGGACCTGGTCCTCCTTGCGCGTGGCCATCCCGTTGTCGCGGAGGTAGTCGAAGCCGAACTCGCTGGCGGTCCCGTAGGTGATGTCGCGCCCGTACATCTCGCGGCGCACGTTGGGAGCCATCTGCTGCTGGATGCAGCCCACGGACACGCCGAGGAACTCGTAGAGGTGGCCCATCCATTCCGAGTCGCGGCGGGCGAGGTAGTCGTTGACCGTGACCAGCTGGGTGTTCCGGCCGGTGAGCGCGTTCAGGTAGAGCGGAAGCGTGGCGACCAGTGTCTTGCCTTCGCCCGTGGCCATCTCGGCGATCTTGCCCTGATGAAGCGCCATCCCGCCGATCAACTGGACGTCGAAATGCACCATGTCCCAGGTCAGCTCGTGCTCGCACACCAGGATCTTCCGGCCGACCATCCGCCGGGCGGCGTTCTTCGCCGCGGCGAATGCCTCCGGGAGGATCTGGTCGAGCGTCTCCCCGTTCTTCAGCCGGTCGCGAAACTCCTGCGTCTTACCCCGGATCTGCTCATCGGTCAGCGCCCGGTAGGATTCGTCCAATTCATTGATGCGCAGGACAATCGGCCGGCATGACTCCAGGAACTTCTTGTAGTGCCGACCCGCAAAGCGTTTGAGGATGAAAGACAGCATTAGGGGGAGCGAACATAGCCCCCGGCCGACAGTTGGCAAATGGAATAGGACGGGGGTGCCGTGCCGGGGAAATGCCGTTTGAACAGAAAGGCCGGGAAGATCGGAAAGGCTCGGCAGGAAGGGCCCAAAATCCAGCCCCGTTTGGAAGGCATTGTGATCGGACCTTCCCGTTTCTTCCCGAACTTCCTGTTCAAATCCGACTCAGCCGATCTTTTTCCTGAAGTACTCTATCGTCCGGCCGAGTCCTTCCTCCAGTTCCACGGTCGGCTTCCACTTCAGGACCTTCTTGGCGAGCGTGATATCGGGCCGGCGCTGGCGGGGGTCGTCGGGCGGCAGGGGCCTGCGGACTATCCTGGAACGGCTGCCGGTCAGCTTCAGGGTCATTTCGGCGAGCTCCCGCATGGTGAACTCCCCCGGGTTGCCCAGGTTCAGGGGGCCGACAATCTTGGTCTGGGCCATGAAGCGGATAAATCCCTCGATCAGGTCGTCGACGTAGCAGAACGAGCGGGTCTGGGAGCCGTCACCGTAGATCGTCAAAGGCTCGCCGCGAAGCGCCTGGACGATGAAGTTCGAGACGACCCGGCCGTCCGCCTCGTGCATCCGCGGGCCGTAGGTGTTGAAGATCCGGACCACCCGGATATCAACCTTGTTTTCGCGGTAATAGTCGAAGAAGAGCGTCTCGGCGCAGCGCTTGCCCTCGTCGTAGCAGGACCGCTTCCCGATCGGGTTCACGTTGCCCCAATAGCTCTCCGGCTGCGGGTTGACCTGCGGATTGCCGTAGACCTCGCTGGTGCTCGCCTGGAGGACCCGGCCCCGCACGCGCTTGGCCAGGCCCAGGCAGTTGATCGCGCCCATGACCGAGGTCTTGATCGTCTTGATGGGATTGTACTGGTAGTGCGGCGGCGACGCGGGACAGGCGAGATTGTAGATCCGGTCAACCTCCACCTTGAAGGGATCGATCACGTCGTGCCGCACGAATTCAAAGCGCGGGTGGTCGAGCAGGTGGGCGATGTTTGCCTTCTGGCCAGTGAACAGGTTGTCGATGCAGACAACCTCCTGTCCGTCAGCGATCAACCGATCGCAGAGGTGGGATCCGAGGAATCCGGCTCCGCCGGTTACCAGAACTCTCATGTGGGGGTAATCTTGGAATTTCGCGGGCCGGATAGGCAATCAGGAAAGACGGCAACGGAAAGTAGTAATTAGTAAGTCATGGCTTGCCGGATGCGCTTCGCGCCCTCCCCACCTCTTAACCATCAATTACTAATTACTACTTACTAATTACTACTTTCCGATTCATATCTCTCAATCCACGCCCGAAACCATACCCCATAGTCTCCTGCCTCCAGATGCGCCCGAGCCTGCGCCATCAAATCCAGGTAGAAATGCAGATTGTGCAGCGTGAGCAGGGTCCCGCTGAGCATCTCCCCGGCGATCGTCAGGTGCCGCAGGTAGGCCCGGGAGAAGTTCCGGCAGGTATAGTTGTCCAGGCCCTCGACAATTGGCCGGGGATCCGTCCGGAAACGTTCATTGCGCAGATTGATTGGGCCGTCCGGAGTAAAGACAAGGCCGTTGCGGGCAACCCGGGACGGCAGGACGCAGTCAAAGAGGTCCACCCCCAGGGCGACCATCTTCAAAATCTGCGGCGGGGTGCCCAGTCCCATCGTGTAGCGCGGCTTGTCCGCCGGGAGGTGGGGGGCGGTCGCCGCGACCTGCTTGAGCATCTCGGGCTCGGGCTCCCCCACGCTCACGCCGCCGATCGCGTAACCGGGAAAATCCATCGCCGAAAGGGTCTCCGCCGCCTCCCGGCGCAGGTCGTCAAAGGTCGAGCCCTGCACGATCGCAAAGACGTGGTGGCCACGGTCGAGGAAGCCGCTCTCCGCGGCGATCCGCCGGCACTCCCCCGCCCACCGGATGCTCCGCGCGACCGCGCGCGCGCAGGCATCCCTTTCGCAGGGCCAGGGCGGGCACTCGTCGATCACCATTGCGATGTCCGACCCAAGGTTTGCCTGGATATCCATGACCTCGCGCGGGCCCAGGAAAAGCCTCGCGCCATCCAGGTGGGACTGGAACGCCACGCCGGCGTCGGTCACATCCCGGAGCTTGGCCAGGCTGAAGACCTGAAAACCGCCGCTGTCCGTGAGGATGGGGCCGTCCCAGCCCATGAAGCGGTGCAGGCCGCCCAGGTCGCGAATCAGCGCACTCCCCGGCCGAAGGTTCAGGTGGTAGGTGTTGCCAAGGATGATCTGGGCGCCGATCTGCCGCAAGTGCTCCGGGGTCAACGCCTTGACCGTGCCCTGGGTGCCGACCGGCATGAAGATGGGGGTCTCGACGATCCCGTGCCGGGTCTGGAGCCGACCCCGCCGCGCGGCAGTGGCAGAGTCTGTTCTAACCAGTTGGAAATGAGAGGACATGTGGGACGGCGTTCCGGGCCAAAATTGCCGGTTTGCCACGGAGCCAAAGACCCGCTTTGATACCTCCCTCGCCGCATACCGCAATCCCCAATCAGCCAGCGTCGCCGTGCTCCTGGTCATAGACAATTACGACTCCTTCACCTTCAACCTCGTCCAATACTTTGGGATGCTGGGGGTGGAACAGCGGATTTTCCGGAATGACGAGATCACCCCGGAGCAGGCCCTGGCGCTCAATCCCGACCGGGTGCTGCTCTCGCCCGGCCCCTGCTCGCCGCAGGAGGCGGGTGTGACCCTCGGCGTGATCCGCGCCTTCTCCGGGCGCAAGCCGATCCTCGGGGTCTGCCTCGGCCACCAGGCAATCGGCCAGTTCTTCGGCGGGCGCGTGGTCCGGGCGGAACGTTTGATGCACGGGAAGGTCTCACCGATCCTGCACCGGAATACCGACCTGTTCAAGGGCATGCCCAACGGCTTCGCCGCCACCCGCTACCACTCGCTCCTGGTTGAGCGCGCGACCTTCCCCGCGGAACTGGAAGTGACCGCGGAGACGGCCGAGGGCGAGGTCATGGGCCTGCGCCACCGCTCGCTGCCGATCTGGGGCGTCCAGTTTCACCCCGAGTCCATCGCGACCGAGGGAGGGATGCGTATCCTGCAGAATTTCCTCGAGCTGAACTGATCAAACATGCGCTGCCCCAAATGCACATCGCTTGAGGACAAGGTCATCGATTCCCGAATCGGGAAGGAGGGAAACACCATCCGCCGCCGCCGCGAGTGCCTGGAGTGCGGCAACCGCTTCACGACCACCGAGTCGCTGGTCCGCGACGGGATGGTCGTGGTCAAGCGCGACGACCGGCGGGAGGAGTTCGACCGCGAGAAGCTCTTTCACGCCGTCCGCGCCGCGTGCCACAAGCGCCCCGTTGACGCCGAGCAGATCACGATGCTCGTCGAGGACGTCATCGATGCGGTCGAGGCCCAGTACGAGAGCGAGATCCCCTCGTCGGCCATCGGCGAGGGCGTCATGCAGCGGCTCCGCAACCTGGACCAGGTCGCCTACGTCCGATTTGCCAGCGTCTACAAGGAGTTCCGGGACGTGACCGAATTCGTCGACGAAATCAGCTCCCTCGGGAAAAAAGTCCCGAAGGAGTGAGGCCGGCGCGAAACATGGCCCAGCCGAAACCGGACGACCTGCGGCGCCTGCACTTCATCAACGCGCTCTTCGCCCACGTCACCGGCAACGACCTCTACCTCGCCCAGCAGATCAAGGTGGGGATTGCCTTCAGCCTCGCCGAGCTGGAGGCCCAGACGGCGGCCCACCCCGAGCTGGCGGCGACCTTTGATGCCGCCTTCAACAAGGCCGCCGCCCGGCTCCTCGAGCGCTTCTGCGTGAGGGAGCGCCGGAACGGGTTCTTCCACTGGGACGCCTCCCGGACGCTCCATTCAGCCACGCCGCTCTTCGCGAGGGCCGAGATTGTGGCCGGGCTGGGCCAGCTTGCGTCCTATCCGGAGTCCATGCTGCTGGTCACCAACCTGCGCCCCGCCCTTCTCCCCCCGGAGCTCCGGGCCACCGCCCGCCGCCGCCGCGACTACGAGGAGACCCTGGCCTTCATCCGCGAGCTCGCCGCCGCCCGCGCCGCCCCCAACTCAAACCTGCAGCTCCTATTCCTGTAATTTCCCACCCATTCCGAGGTGGAGCGCGATCTCCGAGCGCGCTGAGCGACTATAGCCAAACAAG
>CAITEC010000060.1 GCA_903891325.1 uncultured Opitutaceae bacterium | reverse complement strand
GCTCGCTGCCGACGATCTGGCACGGGCTGCGGTCGGGGCTGAGGGGTCAGGCCGCCAGAAGTAAAAAAACCGGTTTTTTTACTTCTGGCGGCCTGACCCCTCAGCCCCGACCGCAGCCCGTGCCAGATCGTCGGCAGCGAGCGGAGCAGGCTGATGATCCCGCCGGCGGCGACCGCTCCGGCGCCGATGTAGAGGATGTAGGCGCTCCGGATCTGGCCCGGGCTCATGGCGGCGATCGGGATCGTGCCGGGGGCGACCGGTCCGGCGACCTTCTCGCCGAAAAAGCGGATCAGGGGGATCAGGACCAGGTAGGCAAGGACGCCGCCCCCGCACATGAGCGAGGCGATCCGCGGGCCGATGATGTAGCCGACGCCCAGCAGTTCGGGGGAGACCTCGACGGCGACCGATCCGCCCTGGAAAGGGGCGCCGAATACCTTCTGGGGAACATCCTTCCAGCCCCGGGCCGCCACATTGAGGACCTTGTAGAGCATCCCGGTGAAAAACCCGGTGAAGATGATCTTCCCGCCCGCGTAGGGGGTGACCGAGGAAGGGGTTGGGTCGCCGGAGGCAAAAAACCCGTTTTTTTTACTTCTGGCGGCCTGACCCCTTTGCGCGGAGGGGGAGGATGCGGCGTGGTCCGCTGCGGTGGCTCCGGCGGCCAGTACCGCTGCGCAGGCCGTGCCCTCGGGATATTTCAGCACGCCGTGCTCCCGGACGATGAGCGAGCGGCGCAGTGGAATCATCATCAGGATCCCGAGCAGGCCGCCGAGGACCGACACGAGCAGGACGCGCGTCAGCTCGATGTCGAAGCCGAGGATCAGGATCGCCGGCATCGTGACGGCAACCCCGAAGGCGATGGACTCGCCGGCGGAGCCGGCGGTCTGCGTGATGTTGTTCTCGAGGATCGTCGAGTCCCGCAGCCCGAATTTCGAGAGGCCGCGGAAGAGAGCCAGCGAGATGACGGCGACGGGGATCGAGGCGCTGACCGTGATCCCGACCTTGAGCGCGAGGTAGAGCGAGGAGGCGCCAAAGACGATGCCCAGGATCGCCCCCACGACCACGGCGCGAAGGGTGAATTCGCGCATCACCGTCCCCGGCAGGATGTAGGGCTCGCTCAGTCCCGCGGGCGGTTTCGGTTTTTCATCCATTTTCTGAATTCCCCTCCCCGCCAGCGGGGCAGCGTGCGGGCCTTTTCCCAGGCGCGCAGGGCCGGGATCGGCAGGAGCGTGGTCGGAAGGTAATTCATGAGCCGCCCGCCGAAGAGGGCGGCCTTCCAGATCGCAGGCTGGGAGGCCAGGAGCGCCCAGGCGCCCATCGGCGGCGTGCCGGGCGAGGGGACGTGCTCGCGCTTCGCCCGGTCCCGAAGGCGCAGGAGCAGGTCGGGGATGGGGATATTGACCGGGCAGACCTCCTGGCAGGCCCCGCACAGGCTCGAGGCCTTGGGCAGGTCGGCCTTCTGCGGAAAATTTTTCCCCAGGAGCAGGGGCGAGAGGACGGCCCCGACCGGCCCCGGATAGACGCTGCGGTAGGCGTGCCCGCCCGCCTGGCGGTAGACCGGGCAGACGTTCAGGCAGGCCCCGCAGCGGATGCAGCGCAGGATATCCCGGCACTCGGTCGCCAGCACGTCCGTGCGCCCGTTGTCCACAAAGATCACGTGCATCTCCTCCGGCCCGTCGGGCTGCGTGGGAGCCTTCGGCCCCGAGATGAACTCGGTGTAGACGGTGATCTGCTGGGCGGTCCCCGATCGGCCGAGCAGGTTGAGAAGCAGGGCCAGGTCCCGGTCGCGCGGGAGGATTTTCTCGATTCCCACCAGGACGATGTGGCAGCGGGTCGCCGCCAGGCAGAAGCGCGAATTGCCCTCGTTGGTGACCAGGACGATCCGCCCGCTCTCGGCCACGACAAAATTGGCGCCCGTCAGCCCCACGTCGGCCTCCATGTACTTGTGGCGGAGGAACTGCCGTGCGCGGCGCGTGATCGTCTCCGGGTTGTCGTCGAAGGCGCCCAGCCCGTTTTTCTCGAACGAGGCGGCGATGTCGCGGCGGTTCTTGTGGATGATCGGCTTGACGATGTGCGAGGGGTGGTCGTGATCGATCTGGACGATGAACTCGCCCAGGTCGGTCTCGAGCGACTCGACCCCGTGCTTTTCCAGGAAGCCCTCCAGCTCTATCTCCTCGCTGACCATCGTCTTGGACTTGACGATCTTCGTGGCACCGCGCGCCCGCATGATCCGGAGGACCGCGTTGCAGGCGGCATCGGCCGTCGCGGCCCAGTGGACCTTGGCCCCGTTGGACTGAAGCTTCGCCTCGACGGCGGGCAGGTAGGTGTCGAGGTTCTCGATCACGTGCTGCTTGATCCCCCCGGCGAGCTCCCGGAGCCGGTTGGGCTCGGCATAATGGTCGAAGAGCACCCGCGTGCGCTTCTCGTGGCCGGTCTTTGTCCCGTTGTAGACGGCGGCCCGGGTCTCGGGGTTCAGCCGGGCGGCGGCCTGGTCGATGGGTTGAAAGCGCATGTCAAAGGAGCCCGTCGGCCCGAAGCGCGTCGCGCAGGACCTGGGCAAGGTGCAGGGTCTTCATCGGGATGCCCTCCTTCTCGGCGAGGCCCCCCAGGTGCATGAGACAGCTCATGTCGCCGGAGACCAGGATATCCGGCTTCGCCGCCAGGACGTTCTCGATCTTCAGGTTGCCCATGGCCGCCGAGATGTTGGGAAAACTGACCGAGAAGGTGCCCCCGAACCCGCAGCACTGCTCCCCCTCGCCAAATTCCACCAGCTTCAGGCCGGCGATGGACCGAAGCAGCGTCCGAGCGGCGTCGCCGCTGTTCGAACCACGCGTGTGGCAGGACCGGTGAAAGGCCACCGTGGCGTCGAAGCGGCCGGGCCAGGCCTTCACCCCGAGGCCGTTCACGATGAAGTCGCCGATCTCCCAGGTCCGCCGGCCGAGCGCCTCCACGGCCCCCAGGTCGGGTTCCTTCTCAAACTCCAGCGGGGCCCCGTGAAAGAGCATCCCGGCGCAGGAGCCGGAGGGAAGGACGACCGGGTCGGATCCGGTGAAGGTCTTGACGGTGTGTCGGACCACTTTCCGGGAGGCCGGCCAGTCGCCCCCGTTGAAGGCGGGCTGCCCGCAGCAGGTCTGCGCCTGCGGAAAGTCGATCGTGCAGCCCAGGTACTCAAGCACCTGGACGGTGGCGACGGCCACATCGTCGTGAAAGGCATCGCAGAGGCACGTGGCCATCAGTTGGACGCGCTTGCTTGTCAGGGGCTGGCGCTCGTGGTTCAGCATGGGATGAGACTTCCAAAACGTCGGTGCACCGTCATGCTGGCAACTGAAATGAGATCATCAACCTTGTACTGTGCGGCCGTCGACCTCGGGGCCACGAGCGGCCGGGTCATCCTGGGCGCCTGGTCACGGAACCGCCTGAAGCTCACCGAGGTGCATCGTTTTCCCAATGCGTTCCGCTCGCTGGGATCCCACGACTACTGGGAGGTCGGCTCCCTTTGGAACGAGGCCCGCGTCGGGCTGGCAAAAGCGGCGGCGGCGCTGCCGCGGGGCGCCCGGCTGGCCTCGGTCGGCGTCGATACCTGGGGCGTGGACAGCGCGCTGGTGAACGACGCCGGTCGGCTCGTGTTCCCGGTCCACGCCTACCGCGACGGCCGGACACAGGCCGGGCTGGCCCATCTCGCCGGGACCCGGGCCGCGCTGGAGCGCGTTTACGAGGCGACCGGGATCCCCAATGTCTTCTACAACACCTCGCTGCAATTGGCCGAGACGGTGGCGAGCTGCCCGGCGATCGGCGACCTGGCCACCCGCTGCCTCTTCCTTCCGGATTACTTCAACTACCTGCTCTCCGGCCGGATGGAGAACGAGATCTCGATCGCGAGCACCTCGCAGCTCCTCGATGTCCATTCGAAGGGCTGGTCGCGCCCGACCTTGGATCATTTCCACATCCCTCCCCAGTGGTTCAGCCCGCCCATCCTCTCGGGCACCCGCCTGGGCCGGCTGAAGGTCGCCGGCCTGGACGCCCCCCAACTCAGCCGGACGGAGGTGATCGCTGTTCCCGGCCACGACACCGCCTGCGCCTACGACGCGATGCCCGCGGCTCCTGACGGCTCGGACCTCTACATCAGCTCGGGGACCTGGTCGCTTGTCGGCTGTGAGGCCGCCGGTCCGATCCTCGGGCCGGAGGCGCTGGCAGCCCGCATCGCAAACGAGCGGATGGGCGACGGCCGCTACCGCCCGCTGAAGAACGTGATCGGCCTCTGGCTCCTTGAGGGCGTGATCCGCGACTTCAGCGCCCGTCCGCGGAGCGACCGCGAATGGGCCGCCCTGATCGCCGCGGCCGCAAAGCGTCCCACGCCGGCCGCACTCCTTGACGTCGCCGATCCGGCGTTCGCGAACCCGCCCTCGATGAAGGCGGCGATCGACGCGCAGTTGAAGCGCCGCAAGCTGCCGTTGCCGGGGAACCTCGTTGCCTACACCCGCCTCATCTGCGACTCGCTCGGCCGCGGCCATGCGGATGCGAAGGCGGCCTTCGAGAGGATGACCGGCCGCGTGTTCAAGCGGATCCTGATCGTAGGCGGCGGATCGCGGAACGGCCTGCTCTGCCAGGCGACGGCCGACGCCGCCGGGATCCCCGTCGTCAGCTTCACGCTCGAGGGCACCGCCGTCGGCAACATCGCCTCGCAGCTCATCTCGCTGCGGGCCGTCAAGGACATCGCCACCTTCCGCTCGCACCTCGGGGGCAACCTCAACCAAAAGCTGTATAAGCCACGGAAGGGATGAGCGGGCGATGCCGGTCCGCGGGAAAATCATCATCGACCGGACGGGATCGGCCTGGCAGTCCCAGCAGGTCCAGGAACCCTGCATCCTGCCCAATCCGAAGGATCCCGATCGGCTGATCCTGTTCTATTCGGGCGTGTCGGCGGCGAGCAAGATGGTGGCGACGGTCGGGAAGGCCTGGGCGCTGGTCTCCGATCCCTGGACGTGGCATCAGTCCGCTGAAAACCCGATCTTCGGGCCCAGTGCGGACGGCTGGGACTGCGGCAGCATCCGACTCGACGCGGTCCTCTATATTGCCGAGGAGGATGCCTATTACCTGTATTACTCGGGAACCAGGGAGACGATCCAGGACCGGATCGGCCTGGCGATCTGCCCGGCGGGTGCCGATGGGTACTCGGCGGTGGGCGCGGGGACGATCGTGCGCTGGGGGGACCGGCCCATCCTGGCCCCGGAGCCGACCGCGCCCTACTTCGAGGAAATGGCATCGCAGGCCGGCGTCCATCGCGAGTGGAATCCGGCGATCCGGGAATGGGAGTGGCACCTGTACTATTCCTATCGGGGAAAGAACGGCATCCTCCCGGGCATCCGCCGTGCGACGTCGCGTGACGGCAAGAACTGGGTCCGCCACTGGGAGGAATCGGACCCGCGGGGAATGGGGCATATTTTCAGGTCCACACCCGGCGCCTACTACGAATGGCACCAGGCCGGGAAGATCGGCCGCACGCATTTCCTCTGCATGGAAGTCGGTCCCGAGTGCGGCAAGCGCTGGAGGGCGGCGCTGGCCGCGAGCCTGAGTCCGACCGAAGGCTGGGCGCCGCTCGACCTGGACCTCATGCTGCAGACGAAATGGCCGGGAATCTATTCCGACGAGACCCTGTACCACGTCGCGACCCCCGCCCTCTACCAAATCGGCGGCCGCTGGTATCTCTTTGTCCAGGCCTGCGCCCGCCCCGCCACCGACAACTACATCGACGGCAACTGGGAGCTGTGGTGCATCGAGTGCACGCAGTCGATTGCGCCCATCGCTGGAAGCGACAGTATCACGATCCCCTGAGGGGGATCGTGCAGAAACCTGAGACCTGAGACCTGAAACCTGAAAATCCGGACTCGACCGGATCGATGCAGCCGGGTCAGCGACCCCGGCTACATCGGAATGCCCAGCCGCGAGCCTAGCCCGGATATTTCATGAACACAGGATGAAGATCGTCAAAAAGTCCGGAGCAGAAAAGCCCGAAGGCGACCGAAGGTGGCCTCGTGAGGCCATAGAGGGAGCATGAGGGTTTTTATG